>NZ_JBHVQS010000014.1:39036-148567 GCF_042886435.1 Streptomyces sp. NPDC058000 | reverse complement strand
GCCGTGGTGGGTGATGAGGTGGCGGGCGAGGTGGGTGCCGAGGGATCCGGTGCCGCCGGTGATGAGGATGGTGCCGTTGGGGTCGATGGGGGTGGTTGGTGTTGTGGTGGGGGGTGCTGGCGATGGTGAGGGGGTGGTGATGCGGGCGAGGTGTGGGGTGAGGAAAGTGTCGTTGCGCACGACGAGTTGTGGTTCGCCGGTGGCCAGCGCGGCGTTGATGGTGGCCTCGATGGTGTGACGGGCTGCGGTTTCCGAGTCGGCGTTGGTGCCGGGTCCGGCGACGGGTTCATCGTCGGGGGTGGTGTCGACGGGGCTGGTGTCGATGGGGGTGTCGAGGTCGATGAGGTGGAAGCGGTCGGGGTGTTCGGTCTGTGCGGTGCGGATCAGGCCCCACAGGGGTGCGGCGGCCAGGTCGTCGAGGGTGTCGTCGGGGGTGGCGGCGATGGCGCCGCGGGTGACGATGGCCAGTTTGATGTCGGCCAAGTGGTCTTCGTTCAGCCAGCGTTGGAGGAGGGCGAGGGTTTGTTCGGTGAGGTGGTGGGCGTCGGCGGCGGTGTCCTCGTTTCCGGTGCCGTGCGGGAAGACCGCCACGACATCCGGCAGCTCGGTACCTTCCTCGGCCGCTGCGATCAGCGCGTCGACGTCCACATAACGGACCGGTCCCACTGTGCCGCCGAGGGTTGGGGCCGGCTCACCCAGTACGGCGAAGCGGGTGCCGGCGCCGTCGTTCGATCGTCTGGCGGTCTCCTCCCACACCACCTGGTACAGCGCGTCGTTGGCGTTCGGTGCTGTGGTGTTGGTGAGGTTGTGGGTGGGGGTGGTGCGGAGGGTGAGGGTGGTGGTGGCGATGGGGTTGTTGGTGGGGTCGGTGGCGGTGAGGTGGTAGGTGGTGGTGTTTTGGGTGGTGGAGTGGTGGGTCCAGTGGAGGTGGAGGGTGGTGGCGTGGGTGGCGTGGAGGGTGAAGTCGGTCCAGGTGTAGGGGAGTTTGATGGTGTTGGGGTCGGTGTGTTGGAGGATGAGGGGGTGGAGTGCGGCGTCGAGGAGGGCTGGGTGGAGGGCGTAGTCGGGGTGGTTGTTGGTGTTGGTGGGGTCGTGGAGGGGTGTGGGGAGGGTGACTTCGGCGTAGAGGTCGTAGCCGTGTGACCAGGCGGCGGTCAGCCCCTGGAAGGCGGGGCCGTAGTCGTAACCAGTCGTGGCCAGGTGCTCGTAGGCGTCGGTGAGGTCGAGCGGGGTGGCGTCCGCCGGCGGCCAGGCGACTGTGATCGGGTCAGCCGCCGGTGCCTCGGGGTTGCTGGTCAGGACGGCGTCGGCGTGGTGGATCCAGGCGCTGTCCGAGCTGCCCGCGATGACGTCCTCACCCGGTCGCGAGCGACGTGAGTGGATCGTCAGGCCGTGCCGACCGGTGTCGTCGGGCGGCCCTACGCGCAGCTGGAGTTGGGTGCTCCCGGTCTCGGTGAGGGGGAGTGGTGCGTGCAGGGTGAGTTCCTCGATGTGGCCGCAATCGACCTGGTCACCGGCGTGGAGCGCTAGCTCGACGAATGCGGTGCCGGGGAGTAGCGGCGTCCCCACGATGGTGTGGTCCGCCAGCCACGGGTGTTCCTTGAGCGACAGTCGACCGGTCAACACCAGGCCGTCCCCCTCGGCGAGTTCCAGGGACGCGCCGAGGAGGGGGTGCTCGGTGCGGGTGAGTCCGAGGCTGGTGGTGTCGCTGGTGGTCTTGGGGGTGTCGAGCCAGTAGCGCTGGCGTTGGAAGGGGTAGGTGGGGAGGTCGGCGGGTGTGGTGTGTGTCTGGTTGAAGTAGGGGGTCCAGGTGAGGGGCGTGGTGTGGGTGTGGAGGGTGGCGAGGGTGGTGGTGAGGGCGCGGATTTCGTTGGTGCGGTGGTTGAGGGCGGAGCCGATGAGTGGGCTGTTGTTGCTGGTGGCGGTGGTGTTGTTGGTGGTGGTGTGGATGTGGGGGGTGAGGGTGGTGGTGGGTCCGAGTTCGAGGTAGGTGGTTGTGGTGTGGTGTTGGTTGAGGGTGGTGAGGGTGTCTGCGAAGCGGACGGTGGTGCGGATGTGGTGGGTCCAGTAGTCCGGATCGGTGAGTTGTTCGGTGGTGGCGATGTGGCCGGTGATGTTGGAGAGCACCGGGATGCGTGGGGTTTGGTAGGTGAGTGTGGCGGCGATGGTTCGGAATTGGTCGAGGATGGGGTCCATGTGGGGGGAGTGGAAGGCGTGGCTGACGCGTAGTGCGGTGGTGCGTATGCCTTGCTTCGCGAACTGTTCGGCGAGGGTGTGGGCGGTGTCGTGGTCGCCGGAGATGACGAGTGAGGTGGGGCTGTTGATGGCGGCGAGGGAGAGGTGTTTGTTCAGGTGGGGGGTGATGTGTTCTTCGGTGGTGTTGAGGGCGATCATGGCGCCGCCGGTGGGTGCGGTTTGCATGAGGCGGGCGCGTGCGGCGATGAGGGTGGTGGCGTCGGTGAGGTTGAGGACGCCGGCGAGGTGGGCGGCGGTCAACTCGCCGAGTGAGTGGCCGGTGAGGTAGTCCGGTTCCACTCCGAATGCCGTGACCAGGCGGTAGAGGGCGACCTCCAGGGCGAACAAGGCAGGCTGGGCGTATTGCGTCTGGTCCAGCAGCGCGGCTTGTTCGCTGCTCTCCTCCGCCCACATCACGTCCTTGAGGGGCTGCTTCAGGTGTGGTGTGAAGTGTTCGCAGACTTCGTCGAGGGCTTGGGCGAAGAGCGGGAACCGGTGGGCGAGTTCGCGGCCCATGCCGGGGCGTTGGCTGCCCTGGCCGGAGAAGAGGAAAGCGGTCTTTCCGCGGGTGGAAGGATCCTCGGCGGCACCTGCAACGACGTGCGGATCCCCCTCGGCCTGCCCGGTGGCCAGCGACTCCAGCCCGGAGAGCAGCTCCTCCCGGCTTGAGCCGACGATCACTGCACGGTGTTCGAACACGGTGCGTTGCGTTGCCAACGTCGCCGCGATACCGGCCACGGAGAGATCCGCACGCCGTTTCACCAACTCGGCTACCTCGCCGGCGTGTTGCTGCAAGGCGGAGGTGCCACGGGCCGACAGCACCAGGGGCACGACGCCGTCGGGGTTGTCACCCTCCGACATGGGCACCGACATAGGCACCGGTACTGACATAGGCGCCGGCACCGGCACCGGTTCGGGGCCCTGTTCGAGGATGACGTGGGCGTTGGTGCCGCTGATGCCGAACGACGAGACCGCGGCCCGGCGCGGGCGGCCCGCCGGCTCGTCCCAGGGGCACTGCTCGATGAGGAGTTCGACCGCGCCGGCTTCCCAGTCCACGTGCGGGGTCGGGGCGTCGACGTGCAGGGTGCGGGGCAGTACGCCGTGCCGCATCGCCAGCACCATCTTGATGACGCCGGCAATGCCGGCCGCGGCCTGGGTGTGGCCGATGTTCGACTTCAACGAGCCGAGGTAGAGCGGGAGTTGCCGGTCCTGTCCGTAGGTGGCGAGGAGGGCCTCCGCCTCGATGGGGTCACCGAGGGTGGTGCCGGTGCCGTGGGCCTCCATCGCGTCGACGTCCTGCGGCCGCAGGCGGGCGGCGGCGAGTGCCTGGCGGATGACGCGTTCCTGGGAGGGGCCGTTGGGGGCGGTCAGGCCGTTGCTGGCGCCGTCCTGGTTGACGGCGGAGCCGCGCAGCACGGCGAGTACCCGGTGGCCGTTGCGCCGGGCATCGGAGAGTCGTTCCAGCAGCACCAGACCGGCGCCCTCCGACCAGACGGTGCCTTCGGCGCCGGCCGCGAACGCCTTGCAGCGGCCGCTGACGGCCAGCCCGCGCTGCCGGCTGAACTCCACGAACATGCCCGGGGTCGACATGATCGTCACGCCGCCAGCCAGGGCCAGTGAGCACTCCTCCTGGCGGAGCGCCTGGGCGGCCAGGTGCAGGGCGACCAGCGACGAGGAGCAGGCGGTGTCCACGGTGACGGCGGGACCTTCGAGCCCGAAGGCGTACGCCAGGCGGCCGGACGCCACGCTGGCGGTGCTGCCGGTGAGCAGGTAGCCGTCGGCGCCCTCCGCGGGTTCGTGCAGCCGCGGGCCGTAGTCCTGGGCGGTGGCCCCGACGAAGACGCCGGTGCGGCTGCCGCGCAGTCCGTCGGGGCGGATGCCGGCGCGCTCGAACGCCTCCCAGCCGACTTCGAGCAGCAGGCGCTGCTGCGGGTCCATCGCGGCGGCTTCCCGGGGGCTGATGCCGAAGAACTCCGGGTCGAACCGGTCCGCCGCGTGCAGGAAACCGCCCTCGCGCAGGTAGGTGTGGCCGGCCTTGCCGGGCTCGGGGTCGTACAGCGCGTCCAGGTCCCAGCCGCGGTTGGTGGGGAATCCGGTGATCGCGTCGCCGCCGGCGGCCACCAGCCGCCACAGGTCCTCGGGCGAGTCGACCTCGCCGGGGAGGCGGCAGGCCATGCCGACGAGGACGATCGGGTCGTCGGAGGGGGAGGCGGTGGCCGTGGCGGACGGGCACGCGGGGGACGGGGCCGGGCGCTGCGCGGCGGCGGTCAGGGCGCGGTCACGCAGGTGGTGGACGAGCGCGGCGGGGGTGGGGTGGTTGTAGAGCAGGCCGGAGGAGAGGCGTAGGCCGGTCGCGGTGGTGAGGCGGTCGCGGAGTTCGACCGCGCCGAGGGAGTCGAAGCCGAGGTCCTTGAAGGGGAGTTCGGGATCCACGGTGTCCGTGGTGACGTGTCCGAGGACGATCGCGATGTGGGTGCGGACGAGGTCGAGCACCAGCCGGTCGGCCTCGGCCTCGGAGAGACCGGCCACTTCGTGGGCGAGGGACGGCGCAGTGTCGGGCACCGGGGCGTCGGCTTCCGCGTGGTCGGTCTCCGCGGTGTCGGAGCCGGCCGGGACGGAGGCGGCAGGGACGGACCCGGCCGGGACGGAGCCGGCCGGGGTGGAGGTCACCGCGGCGGGGTCCGTGCCGGGGGACGGTGCCACGTCCGATGTCAGTGGCGCGGGCGCGGCGCCGCCGGATGTCGTCGACGGGGCGATCCAGTGCCGTTCGCGCTGGAACGCGTACGTCGGCAGGTCGACGGTGGCGGCGCCCGGGAACAGGGCCGCGAGTGCCGTGGGCCAGTCGGCGGGCACGTGGTGGGTGAAGGCGTGGGCCAGGGCCTCGGTCAGTGCCGTGGGCTCGTCGCGGCCGGGACGCAGCGCGGGAAGGAGCGCGGTGCGCGGGCCGGTGAGGGTTTGGCGGGCCATCGCGGTGAGGACGGGGGAGGGGCCGAGCTCCAGATAGGTGGTGACGCCGAGCCGGTCGAGGGCGCCGATCCCGTCGGCGAAGCGCACCGCCTGTCGGACGTGGCGGACCCAGTAGTCGGCCGTGACCAGGTCGTCGCCGGTGGCCGGGGCGCCGGTGACGTTGGAGATCACCGGGATACGGGGCGCGGCGTAGGAGAGTCCCTCGGCGATCCGCCGGAAGTCGGCCAGCATCGGCTCCATCAGGGGGGAGTGGAACGCGTGGCTGACCGTCAGCCGCTTGGT
Source organism: Streptomyces sp. NPDC058000 (assembly GCF_042886435.1). Taxonomy (NCBI): domain Bacteria; kingdom Bacillati; phylum Actinomycetota; class Actinomycetes; order Kitasatosporales; family Streptomycetaceae; genus Streptomyces; species Streptomyces sp. NPDC058000. The sequence goes on along the minus strand of NZ_JBHVQS010000014.1, from coordinate 143,083 downwards.
CCGGCGCCCCTGGCCGGTCAGGTGGTCGGCGATCCGGGCGACGGCTTCCGCTTCGCCGGCGAGCACCGTCGCCCGCGGGCCGTTGACCGCGGCGATGCTCAGCCGCTGCCGGTCCGCGCCGGCCGCGGCGAGCAGTTCCCGTACCTCGTCCTCGGTGGCCTCGACGGAGACCATCGCGCCGCCGTCGGGCAGCGCCTCCATCAGCCGGCCGCGTGCGGCGACCAGGGTGGCCGCGTCCGGTAGGGACAGCACCCCTGCGACGTGGGCGGCGGCGATCTCGCCCACCGAGTGACCGGCCAGCTGGTCGGGGTGGAGGCCCCAGCGCTCCAGCAGCCGGAACAGCGCCACCTCGAAGGCGAACAGCGCGGGCTGGGTGAAGGCCGTGCGGTCCAGCAGCCGGGCCTGCGCGGTGCCCGCGTCGGCGAACAGCACCTCGCGCAGCGGCCGGTCGAGGACGGCGTCGAGGTGGCCAGTCACCTCGTCCAGTGCCTCGGCGAACTCCGGGAAGCGGCCGTACAGTTCGCGGCCCATCGCGGCCCGCTGGCTGCCCTGGCCGGAGAACAGGAAGGCGGTGCTGCCGGCCCGGACCACGTCGGGGTGCTCGATCAGGCCGGGGGTGCTCCGGCCGCCTGCCAGCGCGTCCAGGCCGGCCAGCAGCGCCGACCGGTCCCGGACGACCAGAGCCGCCCGGTGCCCGAAGTGGGTGCGGATGGTGGCCAGGGAGTACGCCACGTCGGCAGGGGTGGCGTCCGGCGAGGCGGTCAGGTGGGCGTGGAGCCGCGCGGCCTGGGCGCGCAGTGCGGGGGTGCCCCGACCGGAGAGCAGTACGGGGAAGGGGGCCGGGTCGGCGGTGGTGGGGCGGGGGGCCGCCGGGCGGTGGGCCACGGCGGGGGCTTCCGCCAGGACGAGGTGGCAGTTGGTGCCGCCCATGCCGAAGCTGCTCACCCCGGCGATCAGTGGACGGTCGGGGTGCGGCCAGCCGGTCAGTTCCGTCTGGACCCGCAGTCGTAGATCCGCCAGTGGGATCGCGGGGTTGGGGGTCTCGTGGTGGAGGCTGGCGGGGATCTCCCGGTGGGCGAGGGCCAACGCCGCCTTGAGGAGTCCGACGATGCCCGCGGCGCCTTCGAGGTGGCCCACGTTGGTCTTGGCCGAGCCCACGCGCAGTTCCTCGCCGGCCGGCCGCCCGGTGCCCAGGGCCGCGCCCAGCGCCGCGGCCTCGACCGGATCGCCCACCTTGGTGCCGGTGCCGTGCAGTTCGACGTACTGGACCTCGCCGGGGGCGGTGCCGGCGCGCCGGTGCGCGAGCCGGATGACCTCGCGTTGGGCGGTCTCGTCGGGCACGGTCAGGGCCTGTGCCGGGCCGTCGTTGTTCACCGCGCCGCCGCGGATCACGCAGTGCACGCGGTCCCCGTCGGCCAGCGCCGCGGTGAGCGGCTTGAGGACCACCACGCCGCCGCCCTCGCCGCGCACATAGCCGTTGGCGCGGGCGTCGAAGGTGTGGCAGCGGCCGTCCGGCGACAGACCGCCGAACGCGTCCAGTCCGGCGGCGGTCTCCGGCGCGAACGCGAGGTTCACGCCGCCGGCCAACGCCAGGGTGGACTCGCCCTTCCGCAGGCTCTCGGCGGCCAGGTGCACCGCGACCAGGGCGGAGGACTGGGCGCTGTCCACGGTCAGGCTGGGGCCGCGCAGCCCCAGGGCGTACGACAGCCGGTTGGCGATCAGGCCGCGGTTCAGGCCGGTCACGGTGTGCCGGGAGACGGCCGCGGTGCCGTGCCGGTGGACCAGCGCCGCGTAGTCGTCGGCGATGGCGCCGACGAAGACGCCGGTGGCGGTGGCCCGCAGCCGCGCCGGAACGGTCCCGGCGTCCTCCAGCGCCTCCCAGCCCAGCTCCAGCATCAGCCGCTGCTGGGGGTCCATGGCGGCGGCCTCGCGCGGTGCGATGCCGAAGAACGCCGCGTCGAACCGGTCGACGTGCTCCAGGAAGCCGCCGCGCCGGACCCCGGACCGCGCCGGCAGTCCGGAGGTGTCCCACCGGTCCGGCGGGGTGTCGGTGACGGCGTCACGGCCGGACCGCAGCAGGTCCCAGAACGCGGCCGGGTCGGCCGCACCGGGGAGCCGGCAGGACATGCCGATGACGGCGATCGCGTCGTCCGGTGCGCCGGCCACGCCGTGGTCGACGGTCCCATCGGGCCCGCCGGGGCCGTCGGTCGAGCCGCTGCCAGTGGGAACGTGGTCGTACTTCATCGACTGTCCTGCCCTCTTCCGTGTCGTCGCGGGGGTGTGTGGATGCCTGGGAGGCGGTGCGGGAGGTGGTGGGCTGAGGCGGTGTGCGGTGTGCGGTGTGCGGCCGAGCCCGGGGTCAGGGGTCGGCGGTGAACCGGCCGTATCCGCTGCGGAAGAACAGCAGCGGTCCACCGGGGTGCGGGCCGCTCAGCTCCTGTACGCGGGCCACCACGATCAGGTGGTCGCCGGCCGGGTACTCGTGCTCGACCGTGCACTCCAACCAGCCCAGCGAGTCCCGGACGACCGGCGCCCCGGCGGGGGACGGGAACCAGTCGACGCCGGCGAACTTGTCGCCGCCGCGGGCGGCGAACCGCTCGCACACCGGCCGCTGGTGCGCGCCGAGCACATTGATCGCGATCCGGGCCGCGGTCCGCATCCGGGGCCAGCTGGTGCTGGTGACCGCGACGCAGAACGAGAGCAGCGGCGGTGCCAAGGACACCGATGCGAACGAGTTGGCGGCCAGCCCCACCGGCCCGCCGGCCCGCTCGTCGTAGGCGGTGACGGCGACCACACCGGTGGCGAAGGCGCCGAACACCGCGCGCAACCGGGCCGGATCCAGGTCCGCGGGGCCGGTCCGCACCAGTCCGGCGGACCCCACGTCGTGCTGCATGAGCCCTCCTCCCTCAGGCCGGGGTACGGCCCAGTCGGCGCCGCAGCCGCTGCCGGGTCAGCGCGTAACTCAAGGTCAGCCGTTGCCGGTTGACGACCCGGCGGGCCCGCAGCAGGGACAGCAGCATCCACAGCTGGGTCTCGGCGAAGTGGTCGGGCGAGCCGTGCACGTCGTCGTGCTCGGTGACCCGGAAGTGGCGCACGCGGCGCTTGAGGCGCAGCATGTCGCCGCGCGGGATGATCTCGTCGCGGCGGCTGGCGACGTAGCTCACCGGGATGTCCACCGCCGCCAGTTCGTCGTCGGTGAGCGCCCAGTCACGGACGTGGTCGAAGACCGACTCGGATGTGGTGCCGGTGAGGTGCGCCAGGGTGTCGACGGTGACCTTCGGTACGGTCCGCTGCCAGGCGGGGTCGGTGAAGAAGTCGTGCACCGGTGCCCCGGCGCCGATGACCGCGCGGATCCGGTGGTCGGCGAGCGCGGCCCGCAGCGCGAGGTGGCCGCTGAAGCTGAGCGCCAGCGCGTAGGTCTGCGCGGTGTCGGCCCGGCCGGCGACCGCGTCCAGCACGGCGGACAGCATCCGGTGGCTGTCCCGGCGGTAGGGGAGGGTGTTCTCCCCGACCCCGGGCATCTCGATGACCACGCCGGCCATGCCGTAGGAGCGCATCTGGGTGAGGACCGCCGCCCACTGCTCCTTGATGCTGACGATGCCGCCGCACATCACCAGCAGCGGCAGCCGCTGCCCGCCGGACAGTCCACTGGCCCAGGCCCGCACCCGGCCCTCCGGGAGCGTCACCTCCAGCGGTTCGATGCCCGGCACCGAACGGCGCCACAGGTCGAACGTGGCGACGCTGCGGGCGTGCGCCTCCTGCCGGGCCGGCCCGTCCACGTACGGGAACCGCGCCATGTTGTAGTGCTGGCACGCCGCCAACAACTCGCCGTCCAGTTCGAGGCGTTCGGCGGCCCGGGTCCATTCGTGGACCCACGAACCCTCCGTGCCGTCCCCGTCGTGGTGGATGCGGGCGAGCAGGGACTCGAAGTGGCCGGCCGGCAGGCGCTGTGAGCGGGCGTGTGCGACGACGTACTGCTTGAGCTCGTTGAGGTCGTTCACCGGTAGCCCTCCAGCGCGGACTTGACCTCGGTCAGGACGTCCGCGGCCTCCGCACCGTCGATGACCCGGTGGTCGAAGGCGAGGCTCAGCCGCATCACCGGGGCCACGGTCACCTCGCCGTCGCGGACCACCGGCCGGTCGGTGATCCGGCCCACGCCCAAGGTCACCGTGGTGCCGCCGACCGAGTGGAAACCGTCCACGTCCCGGTGGCCCAGCGAGGTCACCGCGTAGGTGCCGGTCAGTGCGGGCCGGACGGGGAGCGCGCGGGCGGCCCTGCGGAAGGCGGCCAGCGCCAGCGGCCAGGGGCGGGCGTGCAGCCGGCGGATCGCCGCGAACTCCGGCATCCGGTCCGGGTCCCCGGTGCGGAACCGGTCCAGGTGGCGCTGCACCTCCTCCAGGTCCCGCTCCTGCACGTCCCGGACGATGGTGGCGAGCACCACCCGGTGGCCGCCCTGCTGCTTGTCGAGGGTGACCTTGCCGTGCGCGAACGGATAGTGGGCGACCTTGGGCCGCAGTCGGCCCTGGACCGCCGCGTTGGCGTCCGGGTGCTTGGCGAGGATCTGCCCCGCGCACAACACCACGTAGCTGACCGGCGAGTAGCGGCGGCCCGCCGCCCGGGCCCGGGTCCGGTGCGCCAACACCTGGGTCATGTCGACCTCGGTGTCCAGGAACACCGGGGCGAACGAGCGGACCTCCTGGAGGAAGAACAGGGTGTGCCGCCGCTCGCGGGGCAGCCGCGCGGTCACCGGCCGACCGCCAGTCCGTAGATCTGGGCGAGCGAACGGGCCTCCAGCACCTCCGGGAGAGAGAGGCTGCGGCCGGTCTCGCGCTCCAGGATGGCGCAGAGCGACAGCAGGTGCAGCGAGTCCCAGCTGCCGACCTCGTCGAGGTCGAGGTGGATGTCCTCCGCGGCCACCGGCAGCCCCAGTTCGTCCTGGAGGAGGACGACGAAGTCGTCGAGGTTCGTCACGAGAGGTCCTCCAGCTGTTCCGTGAGGTGGATGTGGTCCGGGACGGGGAGCACGTCGGCCAGCGCGTGCCGGAAGGTCGCGGTGCCGTCCCGGTCGCCGGCCGGCGTGAAGCCGCCGCGCGGGTAGAAGTCCTTGACCTTGCCGTTCTTCGCGGTCCTGCGGTACGTGCCGACGACCTCCCGGGCGCCGGTGGCCCGGGCGTGCCGCAGCACCGCCGAGAGGCAGGCACTCTCGATGCCGCGGGAGAACACCCGGCAGCTCAAAAGGAAGTTGTCGATGTGCACGGTGTCGCCGGTGCGCCGGGTGAGCACCGCGCCGACCAGCCCGTTGTCGCCGAACCGGTCCGAGACGTGGACGGCCAGCACCGACGAGTCGGGGGCGGTGGCCAGCGCGCGGACCGCCTCCGCCTGGAGCCGCACGGTGGTCAGGTTGAACTGGTTGGTGCGCAGGGTGATCTGCGCGACCCGGTCGACGTCGCCGTGGGTGACCGGCGCCAGCCGCACCCGGACCTGCAACTCGTGCAGGTAGTCGTCGAGCGAACCGAAGGTGTCGAGGAAGTCCTTGCGGACCAGCTCGTCGCGGTAGCGGGCGGACCGCTTCTCGTCCTCGCCGGTCAGCTCACGGACGTCGAACCAGCCGTCCCGCAGCAGCCGCTGGACGTGCAGCGCCGGCTCCCGGTCCAGCCGGATCACCGCGACGTCCGGCAACTCCCGGCGGACCAGACCGCATTCGAAGGAGCTGTCGTCGGCGAAGACGAAGCCGTCCACGCCGAGGTTGAGGTCCTCGGCCAGCCGCACGAGGTTGTCGTGCTTGGGGTTCCAGTTGGCGATGATCCGGACGAAGTCCTCCTCGCGCAGCGTCATCCGCGGGTGCTCGCGCAGCGCCTGGTGCACCGGCTCGGCGTCGTTCTTGCTGACCGCGGCGATCAGCACGCCCTGCGAGCCGATCTGTTTGACGACGCTCTGGAACGCCCGGAACGCCTCCCCGCGGTAGCTGTCGGCGACCTCCAGCCCCTGCTGCCCGTCCTCGCCGAGCACCCCGCCCCACACCGTCTCGTCCAGGTCCAGCACCAGCGTCTTCTTGGTACGGCCGGTCAGTGCCCGGCCCACGTGGCCGAGTTCCCGGGCGTAGGCGGCGAGCAGATCGGGGGACAGGTGTGCCTTGGTGTAGACGCTCAGCCGGTCGTCGGTGGCCGGGATGCCCTCGGCCAGCAGTGGGTCCAGGTCGAGGGTGAGGACCGCACCGAACTCCTCACCCAGCGACAGCAGTGCGGCGTTGAAGCGGCGCCAGGCGGCGCCCAGCGCGGACCGTGAGCGGTGGTCCACCAACTGGCCGGTGATCCGGCGCGGCAGCGGCAGGGTGTTGAGGACCAGGACGCCGTGCCCGGCCGTGCCGAAGGCCGCCGCGGCCTTCCGGACCAGCGCCAGCTTCTCGGCCAGCACCCGCTCGACGTCCGTGACCCGCCACGGCGGCGTCAGCTCGTCCAGCACCACGGTGGGGTCCAGGACGCACACCACGACGTCGGGCCGGGCGGCGTACAGGGCGCTCTGCGGATCGCAGAGGTCGAAGATCCAGGAGTCGAAGTCGGAGAGCGTGGGGGCCAGGAGGACGCCGTGCCGGGCCAGTTCCGCGGTGAGCGCGGGCACCAGCGGGACGAGGGTGCCGTGCCCGGTCACCGCCACCCGCAGCACCGGTGTCCGCGGATGGTGCCGGAGGACGTCGTCCCGGTCGACCCGGGTGAGCAGCTGACCGGCCTGTGCGAGGTCCGGGTCGGACAGCTCGGTGACCAGGTCGCGCACCTCGTCGTAGTGGACGGCCAGTTCATGGGCGCGGTGCAGCGCGGTCAGTCGGGCCTTGGGCGTGAGGTCCTGCGGTGTGCGGTCCTCGGCGGTGGTGGCGGTGCTCATCGGTCAGACCCCTCCAGGGCGAAACCGGCCTTGATCCACTTGCTGGACTCGATGGAGATCCCCACAGCGCGCTCACCGGGCCGGATCCGTGCCAGGGCCCGCTCCAGCTGGAAGAACACCACGCCGTTGCCGATGTTGCCGGTCTCGGCCACACAGCTGACCTGACGGTCGGCCAACCCCAGCCGCTCGGCGATCTTCGCGGTCATCCGTCCCGAGAGCTGCGGCGGCAGCAGCAGGTCGACGTCGTCCTGCCGCCACTCCAGGTCGTCCAGGAGTTCGTGCAGCACCTCCTCGGACATCTCCGGGACGAGTTCCTCGATCGCCTTGTAGTCCTCGGCGGCGGCCGGGCCGTTCCCGGGGCGCTTGACCGGGCCGTACCACTCCAGGGTGGCGCCGGGCGCCCGGCCCAGGCCCACGAGCCGGGTGAACACCGAGCGCAGCGCGGCCGATCCGGGCGCCGGGTCGGTGCCGAGCACCGCGGCGCCGGCGCCGTCGCCGAACAGCACGAAGTTGACCAGCTCGGCCGGCGCGACCTTCCGCAGGTCCACATCGACGTCGTAGAAGGGGGCGACCACGTCCCCGCCGAGGACCAGCGCGGTCCGGTGCCGGCCGTTTCCCAGGATCTGCCGCGCCAGGTCCAGCGCCTGCACCGCCCCGGAACACCCGGACTGCAGCTGGAAGCTGGGCACCTGGTCGATGCCGAGCCGGTCGGCGACCACGTTGACGGTGGCCGGCATGAGGCTGTCCGGGGTGCTGGTCGCCATCACCACCACGTCGATGTCCTCGGCGCGCAGCGCCGCCCGCTCCAGTGCGCTGCGTGCGGCGGCGGTGCCGAGATCGGCCAGCGTGTGGCCCACCTCGCCGGTCTCCAGGTCGACCGCGAGGTGCCGGCTGCGGGTCCCGATGAACGTCTCGACCCACTGCTCCCACAGGGCGTCCATCTGGAAGCGCTTGGCGAGCGTGGCGTTGTCAACGGGTGTGCCGGGCAGTGCCGTTCCGGCGGAGAGCAGATGTATCTCGGGGGTGGCGTCCATCGTCACGTCCTTCCGGGAAGCGGACCTGCCGCGGTCGGGAGGCGCCCGGCGCGCGGGCGCCGGGCGCGGCGTCGGCCGGCGCTCACTTGCACAGCCGCAGGAAGGCCGGGACCGGAGCGCCGTCCACACCGGTGTTGCGCCACTCCCGCACCCCGGTGCGGCCCTTGTAGACGCCGTCCAGACCGGTCGCCCGGTACCCCACCCACTTGGTGTTCTTGACGTCGTTGAAGTCGACCCAGCCCTCGGCGTGGATCACCCCGTCCGGGAGGAACAGGTCGTCGGTGTAGTACGTCCAGACCGGGCCGCGCGGGACGTGCTTCTTGATCTCGTAGCGGCCCATGACCGTGCCGGCGTAGGCGCCGTGGGCGTCCCGCAGTTCGTCGTAGTAGATGCCGATCTGGCCGGGCCGCGGGTCGGGCACGTTCACGTTCTGCAGGTTCTTGAGCTGGGGTTCCTTCAGTTCGTGGGTGATGCAGGACTTCTCGGCCGGGGAAGTCGTCGTGCGGGCACGGGCGGTGGAGGCCGCGGAGGGCGCGGCGGTGGCGGCGGACAGACTGAGGACCGCGAGGACCGAGGCGGCGATCGACACGGGTCGCAGCAGCGAGGGGCGGACGCGCATGGGAGAACCCTTCGGTGAAGACGTGTGGTGGTTGTGGTGGTGGTGCGGTGACGGTGGCGCTGTGGTGTGCGGGTGGCGGGCGGCCTACCGGCACATGACGATGCGGACGTCGGAGACCCGCGGAGTGGGGGTCATGTGGATGGCACGGAGCGCGGACCGGCCCAGGTGGTCCCCGGTGAGCCCGACGCCCGGAACGGACACCCAGGCGCCGGCGAACTCGGCGGTGATGTCGTTGAGTCCGGTGAAGCGGAAGGTGTGGCCGAGCAACCGCACCTGCTCGGTACGGACGGCGAACATGTGGCCGTCCGACGGCCGGCGGTGGATGATCTCCAACCGGCCGGCCACCGTGCCGATCTGGTCGCCCGACGCGGTGTGCAGCTCGTCGTGGTAGTAGCGGACCTGGCCCAGCTCGGGCACCGGGGTGATCAGCCCGTGGCCGCCCCGCACGTATTCGGTGAGGTGGTCCAGGGTCACCTGGCCCGCCGAGTCCAGCTCGCCCAGCGGCGCGGACGGGTCGGGCACCGCGGCGGGGGACACCGCGCCGAGGTCGTCGATCCCGTCGAGGAAGGCGCCGGCCATCGAGGACAGCAGTGCGTCGGCACGCCCTTCGCCGTCCGAGGTCGGCCCGGTCGCGGTGGCCTGTGTGGTCTCTGCCGTGTCTGACATGGTCGTTCCCCTCCTCACCAGGTCACCGGCAGCGCGACCACACCGTGCAGCCCGGCCGGGTGCTTGAGCCGGAGCTCGTCCGCCGGTACCGCCAGCCGCAGGGTGGGTATCCGGGCGACGATCGAGGCCAGCGCGATCTCCATCTCGGCGCGCGCCAGGTTCTGTCCGAGGCACTGGTGGATGCCGTAGCCGAACGCCACATGACGGCGGGCCGCGCGGTCCGCGTCGAAGGCGCCCGGATCGCTGAAGACCGCCTCGTCGCGGTTGTTCGCGGCCACCGCGACGAGCACCCCGTCGCCGGCCGCGATCGACTGGCCGGCGATCTCGGTGTCCCGGGTGGCGAACCGCGGCACCCCGTCCGCGATCGACAGCAGCCGCAGCAACTCCTCCACCACCCCCGGGACCGCCCCGGCGTCGGCCCGCACCCGCGCCAGCACCTCGGGGTGCTCCAACAGCGTCAGCACCCCGAGCGCGATGGCGTTGGCGGTGGTCTCGTGGCCGGCGACCAGGAGCAGCAGGGCCATCTCCGAGAGGTCCGCGGCGTCCAGGCCGCCGGTGGCGACGTGGTCGGTGATCAGCTCGTCCAGCAGTCCGTCACCGGGCGTGCGCCGCTTGGTCTCGATGAGGTCCGCCAGGTAGTCCCGCACGTTGGCGAAGGCGGCCGCACTGTCCTCCAGGCTCGACTCCCCCTGGACGATCCGCCGCGACTGCTCCTCGAAGAACGCGTGGTCGTCGTACGGGACGCCCAGCAGGTGGCAGATGGCCATCGAAGGGACCGGCAGCGCGAACTGCGGCACCAGGTCGGCGGTGCCGTCCCCGGCCAGGATCGCGTCGAGCAACCCGTCGACGATCTGCTGGATGTGCGGCCGCAGCCGGGCGATCCGCTTGACGGTGAAGCTCGCGGTGAGGGTGCGCCGCTGCGCGGTGTGCTCCGGCGGGTCCATCCCGAGGAAGTTGCGGATCTTCCGGGCCGCCTCGAATCGGGGCGCGGTGGCCGGAAACCGGGGGTCGTCCCGTACGGAGGAGAAGTCCTCGTGGTTGACGAGCACCTGGCGCGCGGCGTCGTAGCCGGTGACGATCCAGGCCCGGCGCCCGTTGTACAGCGTCACCTTCGACACCGGGCCGTCGGCCCGCAGTCCGGGATATCCGGAAGGTTCCGAGAAAGGGCATCCACGAGCGGTGGGGAAAGCCGGTGCGCCGGCCTGATCAAGTAAGGACATCAGAAACCGTTCTCCTCGACTGCGGTTCCGGAAAAGGCGGTTCGGGGTTATCCGAAGACATGCAGGAAATTCTTGGTGAAGCTCGGGGGAGTTCCTCAGTCGGCGCTGACCGACAGGGCACGCCCCGGACACAGATCGACCGCTTCCCGCACCAGCGGGAGTTCTTCCCGATCCGGCGAGGAGCGCAGGACGACAACCTCGCCGTCGTCGGTCTGGTCGAACAGCGCGGGCGCGATGGATACGCACCTACCCGCACCGATACACCGGTCCGGGTCGGCTGCCACATGCGTCATGCTGGCCTCCTCGCGATTTGGCGGGACCAGCATCACCGACCGCACTGAGCGAACCCTTAGCCGCTTCTAAAGTCGCAGCAAGGACGGCCGGAGAACCCCGGAAGAACGCCCAGGACAACGCCCGGACGGTGATCGGAGAACGCCCGGAGAACACCCGGATAACGTTCCGAGAAGTCCGCCGGAAGACGCCACGAGCGCCGTATGGGCGCGCCCCGGGAACGAACCATGGAACGGCCCGATGGGAAACTCCCCTAAGAGTTTCCTTAGACGCCGCAGATACCTTCCCGGCGCTATTGCAGAGGCTGCGGAAGGTGAGGAAGAAATGACGACGGGCACAGGCAGCGACACGTGGGTACGGCGCTTCCGCCTCGCACCCGGGGCGCCGGTCAGATTGGTGTGCTTCCCGCACGCGGGCGGCGCCGCGAGTTTCTTCCACCCACTGGCCCGCCAATTGAGCCCGGACGTCGAGGTGCTGCCGGTCCAGTACCCGGGGCGTCAGGACCGCAGGCACGAACCACCACTGACCGACATCGGGCTCCTGGCCGCCCACCTGGCGACCGAGCTGTCCGCCGTGCTGGACGAGGGACCGACCGCGTTCTTCGGCCACAGCATGGGCGCGACCGTCGCCTTCGAAACCGTCCGCCGCCTGGAACGCGAGGGCCGCGGCGATCCGTTGATGCTCTTCGCCTCGGGCCGACGCGCGCCCGGCCTCGCCCGTACCGAACGCGTCCACCTCCTCGACGACGCCGGCCTGCTCGCCGAACTCCGCGAACTCGACGGCACCGGTGGCGCGTTGCTGGACGACCCCGAGGTGGTACGGGCCGTCCTCCCCGCGCTGCGCGCCGACTACCGCGCCATCGAGACCTACCGCTGCACACCCCCGGACGCCGTGGTGCACTGCCCGGTGACCGCGCTGACCGGCCGCGCCGACCCGCGGGTGAGCGTGGCCGACGCCCGCGCCTGGGTCCGACACACCACCGGCCCCTTCCGCCTGCGGACGTTCGACGGCGGCCACTTCTACCTCGGGTCGGAGGTTAGGCCGGTTGCCGACGTGGTGCGGGCGTCGGTGCGGGCACGGAGCGCCTGAGCCGAGGCGCGCCGGGCACCGTCCGCGGCGCGGGCAGCACCACCGAGGTGAGCAGCAGCCCGCCCGCCGCCAGCCACCTGCCCGGCACCAGTGTGGGCGCCGCCCCGCGGCCCGGTGCGGCGGTGGCATGGACCCGTCCGGTGAAGGTGCCGCTGATGGCGCCGGCCGGGACGGCGAACGTCACGGTGGCGTGCTCGAACGACAGCATCCGGCCGCCCAACGGGAACCACGCCTTGTAGACGGCCTCCTTGGCGCTGAACAGCAGTCGACCCCAGTGCACCCACGGCAACGCGCGGTCCAGTTCCCGCAGCCGCCGGGCCTCCTCCGGGAGGGCGATGACCGGCTCGGCCCCCGGGGGCAGCGGCGCGTTGGGCTCCGCATCGATGCCCAGCGACCTGACCTCCCCCTCCCGGGCCACCACACCGGCCCGGTACCCCGCGCAGTGGGTGATGCTGCCCACCACCCCGGGCGGCCAGGCCGGTGCACCGCACGGGCCGGACAGCACCGGCCCGACCGGCGCGCCCAGCGCGGACAGCGCGCGGTGGGCGCAGTCCCGGCCCGTGGTGAACTCCCGTCGCCGGACCTCCGCTGCCCGGGCGACCAGAGCGGCCTCCTCCGGGAAGATCGTGGCGGCGGGGGAGTCCTCGAACGCCTCGGCTGCGGCCGCCTCCGGCGGCAGGATCGCTTCGATCATGGTTTTAGCCTCCCTCCCGGAACCCTGCCGCCCCACCCTGAGCCGCTTCTAAGGGGGTTCTTGCGCCGCGCTGAACCGGCCTGCTGAGCCGGCTCGCCGGACGGGCCGTCGCGCTACGACGCCCATGGCACGGAAGAACGGGCTTAGAAACCGCTAAGCGGCGGATTGGCGCGACCCGTTAGGACTGGGGCGTCTTGCCGGACCTCCGGCACATCCGCTCACGAAGGGACGACGGATCATGCAGACCACCGCACTGGAAGCCGACTTCGATCTCGACCTCGACATGGAGATGGTGGACGAGGAGGGCTTCACCATGGAGTCCAAGTCCTTCACGGGCACGGGCACCTGTCTCTCCTGCCCCGTGACGTCCTGGCACTGCTGACACCAGGACGCCGGGTGGGCTCCGCGACCTGCGGAGCCCACCCGGCACCGCACCACACCGGCTGCGGTCGACCGCACCATGGCTACTGGCTACTGACCGCTGGCTTCTGTCCGCTGTCCGCTGTCCGCTCAGCACAGCAGGAACGCGCTGTCCCACCCGTCCGCCCCGGCGTCCGAGGACCCTCTCCCGTTCAAGGCCCCTCTCCCGTCCGTGCCGCGCGCACCGTCGACGCCGTACGTACGGCATCGCCCGTAGGCACGGTCGATGCCTTCCGACGCGTCCGCGAAGGCCAGCAGCGCCAACGCGACCCCCGCCGCACCGTCGATCACCCCGGGCGCATCGATGCGCACCACTCCCCGCGCATGGGCGACCGGCTGCCGGTAGCCGAAGGCCGCCCGGGAGTCGAAGCCGTCGGCCAGCCGGTGCGCGGCCGCCGCCACCGCCGCCGCCAGCGCCGGGTCCCCGTTCACCGCCGCCATCCGCGTCCCCACCCGCACCAGGCCGGCGAGGCCGTGGCACATCCCCGGGTCCTCGCCCGGCACTTCCGCGTCCAGGGCGAGGAAGACCGCGCGGACGGCGGCAGACGCCCGTCCGGTGAGCGTCCGATCGTCCAGGGCCCGCCCGGCCAGATGGAGGGCCCAGGCGGTGCCGGCCGTGCCGTAGCACCAACCCGGGCGGGACCGGGCTCCGACCGGCAGCACGGCGGCCCCGGTCTCCTCGTCGAATCCCACCCGGCCCGGCCACCGTTCGCCCGCCGGCCCGACCTGTCCCTTGCCCCGTACCCAGTCGGACAGCGTGCGGATCGCCCCGGTCATCCCGGGCACCCAGCAGCCGGCCAGGCGGGCCAGTGACAGCAGCGCCAGCGGCCCGCACACGCCATGGGCCACGCCGACGTTGAAGTCGCCGCGCGGGAACTCCTCCCGGTCACGCGGGACGACGTAGCGCTCCGGGGCGCACCACCACCCCGGCACCTCGGTCCCGTACACCCGTACCGGACGCGCCAGGGCCACCAGATGCGCCAGTACCCCGCCCAGTACCTCGGCGCTACGGTCGTGGCCGTGCGCCGCCGCCGACAGCAGGCCGCGCCCCTGGCGGGCCAGCCCCGCGATCGCGTCGTAATCCAGGTACGACAGCCCCGGCCCCTCCGTGGCCCTCCGTTCCTGCAAGTGCCGCAACCTGGCCGCCGCATAGGAGGCGTGGACGTCCGCGGCGCGCGCCAGCAGCCGCGCGTACCCGCCGCCGGCCGCCGCCTGCCGGGCCGGGACCAACAGGTCGCCCGCACCGGCCGGACCGGCCGCCGCGGTCGCCCGTGCGGCCGCGGCCAGGTGTCCGTGCGCGACCGCGGCCCACCGTCCGTCGTGGCCGGCGAGCGCGGTGTGCAGCATGGCGATTCCGGCGTGGCCGAGCAACTGGGAGGCGGGCTGCCAGCCCGGGAGCATCAAGGTGTCCGGGGCGGTCGCGTAGCTCCGACCGGCGGTCTCCGCGACGTGGGCGGGGGACCGCAGGAGTTCCGCGACCGTCTCCGCGGCGGCGCGGGCCGCGGCCCGCGCCGCCGCGTGCCCGGCGACCGGCGCGTCCTCGGGATACCGGCCGCCCGGCCCGGGGCCCCGGACCACCCCCGACGTCCCGGTACGTGGCGCCGTGCTGCCTTCCGTGGCCGTCACCGGTGGTGCCGTGTCCGGTCGAGCCGCAGCGCCAGGGCCTCGCGCGCCGCGGCGTGCGCCAGTTCCTCGTCCGCGCGATGCGGTCCCAGCAGCCGGTTGCAGTGCATGTGGGCCAGGCTCAGGGCGACCGGGGCGCGCCGGTCCGGGTCCGGTCCGCTGCCCGTGAGCGCGTCCCGTAGCGCGCCGAGCGCCTGTGCCCGGTCGGACCAGCGCGCCGGCAGGGCGGGATCGGGCCCGGTCCCGCGCTCCGGTGCGACCGGCCGGCCGTCCGCGTCGAGCAGCCCGGCGATCAGGTTCTTCTGCTCCCGGGTCACCCCGTCGCGGCGCTCCAGGACGGTGGGCCCGCTCAGCCAGTCGAGCGCCTCCCCTGCCGTGCCGAACTCGGTGAGCACGGCCAGGATTCCCAGTGCGGCCGCCGCGGTGGGCGGGCAGTCCGCCAACGGCCCGGTGGGCAGCGAGAGTTGGTCGAGGACCGCCTCGCTGTCCGCGTGGAAGACACGTTCGGCGTGGACGAGGGCGCCCGGACCGCCGTACCGCTCGATCTCCGGGTCATAGGTGTCGAGGACGAGCCGGTCGGCCAGCCCCGCCGCCCGCAACTCCGCCACCCACCGCTGGAGTTCGGGCAGCAGCACCGACCACAGCGGGCCGGGCTTGCCGTGGAAGCGCAGCCGGAGATGGGGGTCCGGGTCCGCGTAGCGCAGGAAGAACCAGGAGTCCGCACCGGCCGCGGTCAGCAGCTCCGGGCGGGTCAGCCGCGGTACGTGACGGGCCAGCAGCTGTCCCTGGAGTGCGTCGGGCGCGTACACCTTGGCGTAGAGCCATTCGCCGCCCGGCAGGTGCGCCTGCGCCGCCCGGTCCGGGAGCGGGGCGCGGACCGCCGTGGCCGGCCCGGTGCGCTCCCGGGACTGCGGCGCCTCCGGGGCCTTTCCGGACGGGCGCCGCGCGAAGACCGGGAAGACGAACTCGCAGGCGTGCGCGCCGTCCGGGGTCGTCAGCCACCGCCGGCCGTGGGAGCCACCGAACTGCTCCAGGACGACGAGTCCGGCGCCGCGCCGCACCTCGTCCCGGAACACCATCAGGTGCAACGGGTCGTCGAGGTCGACCGCGAGGTGGTTGTCGGCGCGGACCAGCAGCACGTGCCGGGGCACGTCCCAGCGCCGTCGCCAGCGGGCCACCTGCCCCCGCCAGGCCCGGTCCGGTTCGGCGGCCACCCCGGTCAGCGCCCGGTCGGGCAGCCAGCGCGCCGGGGACAGCACCGTCCGGCCGTAGGTCACCCGCGGCTGGGCCGGCGCCGACGACCAACTGCCCCAATTCCACGGCAGGCACCACTCCTGGCCCTCCTGCCCGACCTCCAGCAGGAACCGCGCCACATGGGGCACATGGCCGCTCGCCGGATTGAGCATCGAGTACGACACCGGCCGCACCCGCCGGCCGGTGGCCGCCTCGATCAGCCGGAGCCCGTCCAGGTCGGCCAGCACCGCCAAGTCGCCCAGCGGCAGGTCGACGGTGGCCGGGGCGGTGGCCGGGCCCACTCCCAGCGGGATGCGGTGCGCCGGCCACTGCGGGACGGTCGCCACGTTCGTCGAGCGGACGGCCCGCGGCCGGTAGGCGACCGCCGCGTGGAGGGGCGCGCCGTCTCCGGCCTCCGCGCCCCGGTTGACGACTTCCCGCACCCGTTCCGCCCCCGCCCCGAGGGCAGGTACGAACCGGCTGAACGTGGCGCCCGCCAGCGGCGACCCCGGATTGGTGCCCAGCACCAACCGGAAGGCACCGGCCCACAGGGCCTCCGCGCTCCGCGCCACCACCTCGGCCCCCAGCTCCAGGGAGGCCGGCGGGGTCCGGGTGTCCGGCCCCTCGCCCCGTGCCTCCCCCAGGGCGCGCACCGCCGCGTCGTCCAGGACCACCTCGGTGACCCCGCCCGCGCCGTCCGCGCCGCGACGGGTGGCACCGAGGAACAGTTCGGCCAACACCCGGTCGCGCCGCTCCGCCCCGGGGTGCGGCGCGGGCCGCCCCACCGGACCGCCGGCGTAGCCCTCGGGAAGCCCCAACCCGCGGACCGGATCCAGGAGTTCGAGCACCGGCACCGCCCGGTCCGTGCCGTACCGCTCCAGGAACCGCTCGTGGTAGTCGCGCAGCTGCGCACTGCCCGGCCGGATCAGCGAGGTCCGCCACAACACGGTCGCCGCCTGCACCACCTCGCGCTGGACCTCGCGCGGCAGCACCAGGCGGGCGTCCAGCGCGGTGTCGACCTGGATGACGTGCTCGGCGTCGTGCAGCGCCCGCATCCGGGTGACGGCGGTGTCCAGCGCCGGCCCCCAGCCCGCGGGGTCCGCACGCTCCAGCGCGTCCAGCGCCGCGGCGATCCCGTCGAGGGCGCGGGCGGTCTCCTGCCCGGCGCCGCCGAGCCGCTCCCGTACGTGCGCCAGCGGTGCGGTGCAGTCGGGCGGCGGGGTGAGGTCGCTGAGCAGGAAGCCGCCCCGCACCAGCTGTTCGAGGCAGCGCTCGACCACCCCGTCCGCCGCCTCGGGGAAGGCGGCCCGCATCCCGGCGAGCAGCTCGGGCCAGGCGACCGGCTCCGCGGTCAGCTCCAGTGCCCGCCGGACCGGGCCGGTCAGCCGGACGGAAGGGGTCAACCGCTTGCCGCCCGTGCGGTCGTGGGCGTCCACCAGCAGCAGCCGGCCGTCGCGGACCGTCCGCAGGGCGTTCGCCACCAGCCGGGTCCGCGCCAGGACGCCCGGCACCTCGTGCAGTTCCTCGACCACGCCGGCCAGCCACGCCCCGTCCGGCCGGCTCACGGCCCGGTGGTCGTCGCCCGCCGTGAGCCCCGGTTCGTCCCCGAATCCGGTGAGGGCGACCCCCGCGAACAGTCCGAACGGCGTGGCCCGGTGGCTCATCCGCAGGTGGTACTTGGTCAGGGACACCAGCAGGCGCCGCAGCCGTTTGGGCTTGATCGGCCCGCCCGTCAGCACCTTGTCGGTCTCCTGGGCCAGGGCCGGACTGGCGAGCCGTACCGCGGTGCGGAAGGCCGGATCGGCGGCCAGTTGCCCGATCCGCGCCCGCAGCCGCTCCTCCTCCGACCCGTCGTCGCCGTCGCTCTCCGGGCAGGGCGCGTCGGGCGCCGTGTGGTGCGCGAGTGCGCTGCTCAGAGGCGGTCCCAGCAGGCACCGGTGGTGCGGGCGCACCGCCGGGAGCGGGAGGACCGCGGCCCGCAGCAGCGCCACCTCCGCGGCCTCGAAGTCGACGTCGTCAGCTCTCATGGGCACCGCACCAGTCCGTCCGTCCTCTTCTGTCGACTCGTCAAAAGGGCACGCCGAACGGGCCGTTCCGGCAGCCTGCGGCTCCGGAGCGGGCGGGGTGCGGGTGCCGCTTCGGTGGGTGAGAACGTGCAGTTTCTACCAACGGGCCTTACCTGACAGCCGTTTCCAAGCCGACTGTTGAGGGCTTCTGGCCCCCGGACCCGTGGGCCCGCCGCGGCGCCGGCTCCGGTCGTCGTCCCACGACCGGAGCGTTGGCGCGCGGCCGGGCGGTCATGCCAGGGCGCGTCTTCCCGCGCACCCGGTCCGGCCGGCCCCTGGTGGGGGGAATCCGGCCGGACCGGTCGGTGCTCAGCCCTGGGCCGCGACGGCGTCCTGGGCGTCGTTCTGCGCGGCCGGCCGTTCCTCGGCGGCGGCCGCGGTGGCCGTCTTGCCGGGCAGGAACCAGCCGGAGACCAGGACGGCGACGGCTGCCGCGAACACCCACCATGAGGCGCTCTGGAAGGCCACCACCTGCGTGCTGCCGGCGTCGGTCTGGCTCTGCAGCAGCAGCGCGACCACGGCGGTGCCGAGGGAGGCGCCGAGCTGGTTGACGATGTAGAGCGCCGAGGTGCCCTGCGCGATGGCGTCCCCGGGCAGCGTCCGGTACAGCGAGCCCATGGTGGGCGCGCCGATGAAGCCCAGCCCCACGCCGGTGACGAACGCGCACAGACCCAGCAGGACTTCGCTGGTACGGGCGTCCGCCTGGGTGTAGGCGAACGCGCTGAGCGCGATGAGCAGACCGCCCAGCGGGGCCAGGCGTCGGGCGCCCACCTTGTCGCTGAGCCGGCCCGCGATCGGCATCGCCAGGAACGAGCCCACCCCGAGCGGGGCCAACAGCAGTCCGGCCGCGAGCACTTCGTGCCCCCGCACCCGCTGCTGGTAGAGCGGCACCAGGAACAGCATCGAGAAGAGCATCACCCCGGTCAGGCCCATGACCGTGACACTGGCGGAGAAGCTGCGGCTGCGGAAGAGGCTCAGCCGGATGATCGCCTTCACCCCGACCCTGGCCGCGTACACGAGGTACGCCACCAGCAGCACCGCTCCCAGGATCAGGGCGACGACGACGGGCGGGGCACCGAACCCGGCGTTCCCGGCGGCCTGCGACAGCGCGAACGCCAGGATGGCGAAGGCCGGTCCCAGCAGCGCCAGTCCGACGATGTCGAGCGGCGTGGACGCCCGCTCCTCCGACGACGGGTCGGCCGGCACCACCCGCAGGGACAGCAGGATGGCCACCAGCCCGATGGGCAGGTTGATGAGGAACATCCAGCGCCAGTCCAGGCCCTGGATGATCACGCCGCCCAGGATGGGGCCCAGGACGGGGCCGAGCGGAATGACGATGCCCATCAGGCCCATCACCCGGCCGGCCCGGCTGGGGCCCGCGACCTTGGCCAGCACGGTCAGCATGATCGGGTCGAGCATGCCGCCGCCGAAGCCCTGGATGACGCGGAAGACGATCAGACTCTCGATGTTCCAGGAGATGCCGGAGGCCAGCGACCCCAGCACGAAGAGCGAGAGTCCGATCAGCCACATCTTCTTGCTGCCGAACCGTTCCACCGCCCACGCGGTGAACGGGATGGCGATGCTGACGGCGAGGAGATAGCCGGTGGCGACCCATCCGACCGTGTTGAGGGTGGTGTCGAAGTGGCGGGCCATCGTGCCCATTCCGACGTTCACGATCGTGCTGTCGAGCAGGCCCAGAAGCCCGCCCAGCAGCAGCACGCCGATCAGCCGTAACAGGCCCGCGTCCAGACGATCACCACGTGCTTGCGTCATGTGTCTCTCCGGTCGCACTGAGGTAGGGACGAGATAGAAATGAACTTGTCAGTTCAATCTAATGCCCGAATAAGTAGAAGTGCAACCGACTGCTCACAAAAGATGAACTGGACGGTTCACTTTCGAGGAGTGGGGGACGGCACCCAAGGCGCACATGCGTGACGAGCCGCCACGAATGACGGCTCGTCACCTCGCTGCTCGGTGCGTCAGGTCGCTGCCGACGTCCACGTCCCCAGCGACATCTCCGCGGTGATGCCGGGGCCGAAGCCGGCCAACAGGCCGCGCTGTCCGTCCTGCGCCGACGCCTCGTCGAACATGCGGGCCAGGGCGTCGAGCACCACCGCACTGGCGATGTTGCCGTACTCGGTCAGCGTCGCCCGACTGAACCGGAACGCTTCCTCAGGCACCTCAAGGAACCGGCTCAGGTCATCGAGGATCCGGGGACCGCCCGCGTGGACGATGTAGAAGTCCAGGTTCCCGGCGTCCCAGTGGTGCTGCTCCGCGAGGCCGCGGAGCGCCGGCGCGAGCGGCTCCATGGTGCCCGGGACCCGCTTGTCCAGCTGGAAGTGGAATCCCGTGGAGCGCACCGCGTAGGAGATCCAGTCCTCGGTGTGCGGGATCAGGTACGAGGCGTTCCGCTCCAGATGGACGCCCGCACCGCCCTTGCCGCGCATCACGGCCGCCGCGACCGCGTCCCCGAACAGGCCGTTGGACAGGAGCGATCCGACCCCGACGTCCTCGGGCTGGTAGCACAGCGAGCAGAACTCGCAGGCGACGAGCAGGACGTTGGCGTCCGGATACGCCCGGCAGAAGTCGTGCGCGCGATTGATCGCGGCACCTCCCGCGGCGCAGCCGAGTTGGGCGATCGGAATCTGCCGGGTGTCCGACCGGAACCCCATGTGGTTGATGAGCCACGCCGTCAGTGCCGGCATCATGAAGCCGGTGCACGACACGTAGATGATGAGGTCGATGTCCCGAGGCTCCAGCTCCGCTTGGTCGAGCGCCTTGCGCACCACGGCGGGGACGCGAGCCTTGGACTCCTCTTCGTAGATGGCACTGCGGGCGTCGAACCCCGGATGCTCCAGCACCTTGTCGATCGGCTGGATCAGATGTCGCCGTACTACGCCCGTATGCTCGATCAGCCTCAGCACGAGATTCAGCTGTGCATGGTTCGCATGCAGCTGTCGTGCCAGTTCGAGGGTGTCGTCCCTGGTGATGATGTATTCAGGGACCGCGATTGCCGGTTTGCACAAAACGGCCATCGATGCACTCCTTGCAGACTGTGGTCCGCCCAGTGCTGATTTCGCTCTGCATTCGCGTCGTTGGCGCTTCCGTTGTCGGTCGGCGAAATCGCCGGTGATTCCGCCGACCTGATGACACAGACCCCTGGAAGGACGCGAGCGGGCCATCCGTCGAAGACTGAACTCTCCCCGTGCAGATGGGTCATTCCTAAGACCGTACGCCAGCGGGGTGAGTTCCGCATGCCGCCGCCGGGACCGCGGATTTACCGCGGCCCCGGCGACTCACCACACCACCGGCAAAGCCAGCGGGTAACGCCAGATCGCCGTCGTGTTCCAGCGCACTTCGTCGGCCGGCTTCGCCAGCTTCAGATCGGGGAACCGCTTCAGCAGAGTGCCGAGCGCGACCTGGAGTTCCGTGAGGGCCAGCGGGGCGCCCAGGCAGTGGTGCGCACCCCAGCCGAACGTCATGTGGCCGGTCGACTCCCGCGTCAGGTCCAACTCGTCGGGGCGCTCGAACTTCGCGCCGTCCCGGTTGGCCGTCAGGTACGAGACGTGCACGATGTCCCCGGCCCGGATCGTCACTCCGCTGAGCTCCACGTCCTCCAGCGCGACCCGCGGGATGCCAACTCCCTTGCGGAACGGGATGAACCGCAGCATCTCCTCCATCGCCTGCGGCAGCGCCTCGGGCCGCTCCCGCAGCATCGCCAGGTCCTTGGGCCGGGTCAGCAGCGTGTACGAGAGGTTGCCGATCTCGTAGGTCGTGGTGTCCTGGCCGGTGATGAGGAGCACCATGGCCATGACCGTGAGTTCCTTCTCGTCCAGGACCTCGTCCCCGACGCGGGCCGTCGCCAGCGCGCTGATCAGGTCGTCCCCGGGGTCCCGGCGGCGCCGTGCGGTGAGCTCCGTGAAGTACTCCCGCATGTCGGCCTTGGCGCGGACGGCGTTGTCCTTGTTGTCGAGGCTGACGTTCATCATCGTCCGGGCGTACCCGCGCAGCTGCGCGCGCTCGTCCTCGGGGATGTCGAGCACCTCGCAGATCGTCGTCAGCGGCAGCGGCGACGCGAGGTTCTCCATCAGGTCCCCCGGCGCCCCGTCCTCGACCATCTGGTCCAGCAACTCGTCGACGACGTGCTGCGTGCGCGTCCGCATGCGCTCCACCTGCTTCGGGGCGAACGCCTTGGCGACCAGGCTCCGCAGCCGGCTGCTCGCGGGCGGGTCCATCACGTTGATCGCCTCGGCCTGCACGATCGGCTCCGGCGTCATCCGCGGAAAGTCCCGCCCGACGACCGCATGCCGGCTGAACCGCCGGTCCGTCGTCACGGTCCGCACGTCGTCGTACTTCGTGACCAGCCACGCCCAGCCCTCGCCGTAGGGCAGCCGAATACGCGCGACCGGCTCTTCGGTCATGATCCGCCTGAGCGTCGGATCGAACTCCAGCGCCTCGGCATAATCGAATGGGCAGTTCCAGACGGTGCTGTCGGCTTCCTGTGCCATTCGGAACTCCTGGAGTGAGAAGGACGGGGGTTTTCGTCGGGAAGATGAATTCCCGAGAACGATGAGCAAATTACCGCCCCCGTATCGGGGGCGGTCGGAAGGCGCACCTTCCTTCGCTCATCGGCCACAAAGGCGCCATTTCATCCCGGATAGCGTACGCAGCGGATTCCGGCCCCGCCTCGGCTGTCTCCGCCCGCACTCGGAGCCTGCGGCGCACATCGGCCCTGCTTTACTCGCAGTTACCCGCCGTCACCCGTCATTTCCTGGGCACCCCAAAGCCGGCTGCCGCCGACCATCTCCTTGCGTCCCGCTACGCCGAACGGGTGATCGAAAGGTCGGCTGCCCGGGTAGGCGGGGGGAGGAGGAAGGGCGAGCCGTCGGGGCGGGAGGGGGAGCCGCCGGGCGGCGCGAAGCCCGTAGGCGCCCGGACCGGCTGCGAAGGGATGAGCGACGCGGCGGCCTGCTCACGGGCGCCAGCCCCGGCCCCGTCACGAACTGACGGCCAGGCACAGGAAGCCGCACCCGAGCCGGGCTCCCTGGTGCCCGCACCGCACCTACGCGCGTACCGGACCCGCCAACGAGCCCAGAGCGACTGACCACGAGCCTGGCGCCAGTACCGGCACCGGCACCGGCATACGCGGTATGCGCCCGCTGTCCCGTGCGCCTGATGCGCTCGGTCCGTCGGGTGCGCTCGGTCCGTCTGCTGCACTCAGTCCGTCTGGTGTGCCGCCCGGGCCGTGGCCACGAAGTTCTCCAACGCCTTCCAGAAGGGGGTGTACGCGGCGTTGAACTCCTCGCGGCAGTCCGTGTCCTCGACCATGCCGGTCCGTAGCGTTTCGTAGAAGGGCCCGGTCGCCTTCTGGAGGGTGAGTGCCGCGGCTGCGGCGGAGGGTGGGCCCTCCAACTCCACGACCCGCGCGCAGCGGCGGATCTTCGCGTACTCCGCGGTCTCGCGGTCGAGCAGCGCGTCGAGTCTGGCGGTCCGGGTGTCCGAGGCGGACTCCCGTAGTTCCGCGGAGATCTCCCAGTACAACTCGCCGATCCGATGGGTCTGCTCGATCAGATCCAGGTATGCGGTGCGCCGGCTCTCCCGCAACTTCTCCGCGCGCTGCGAGCGCGCCGCGGTCTCCGCCTGGATTTTGGCCGCCTGCGTACTGCCGCGACTGGTCACCCAGCTGGCCAGTACCGCCGTACCGCCGGTCAGCGCCGCAATTGCCAGAGTCCACACCGTGCTGTCGCCCACACGGCGTCACAATACCCATCACGCGCCGCACGGTTCGCCGCCCCACCGCCCCCGGCACCAACCCCGATCGCCCCCTGACCCCCACTCGGACCCCAACCCCTCACAACGCCCCTGATAACCCCCCAATTCCTCCCCGCCCCCTCCCCGCCCCCTCCCCACGCCCACCTCCAACTCCCCCTCCACGGACCCAGTGCACGACCGCCCGCCCGCCCGCCCGTAGAGTCCCGCCATGGCAGCTCTGAGCGATCTCCTCCTCGCCGCGGCCGTACGCCTGGACGCACCGGTTCCGGACTGGCGGGCAGCGATTCGGACGGCGAGCGGGCTGCTGGTGGACACCGGGGCCACCACTACCGCGTACACCACCGAGATGATCGACAACGTGGTGGGAGAACGGCCCGTACCTCGCCCTCGCCCCCGGCTTCGCCCTCGCCCACGCCCGGCCGTCGCCCGCCGTGCTGAGAACCGCGCTGTCCTGGGTCCGTCCGACGCGGCTGGTGCCTTTCGGCCACGAGACGAACGACCCGGTGCGCCTCGTCGTGGCCCTCGCCGCGCGGGACCGGGGTGCACATACCGCAGCGCTCGCCGCCCTCGCGCACCTTCTTGCCGACCCCGACGCAGTCCAGGGCCTGGGGGATGCCCCCGACCCCGAGTCCCCGGCGCAAACCAGGCCCGGACCGCCTGCCTGGCACCACCACCCCGTATTCGGCCCGGTGCCACCACCCCGCATCCGGCCGGGGCGCACACCCCCTCTCCGTCCGCCATGCACCACCTGACGTGCCTCTCACTCAGAGCTAAAGTCGACATATGGCCACAGGGGACCTCCCCGACGAGCTGGCCGACGTACTGGCCGGAATCCAACGGCTGATCCGCCGGCGGCTCCGACGCGGCCTGCCCGCCCCCCGACTGCGCGGCGCACAGGTCGAACTCCTGCGGCTGGTCGCCACCCGGCCCGGCATCCGCGTCTCCGCCGCCGCGAAGGAGCTCTACCTCGCGGGCAACTCGGTCTCCACCCTGGTCAACCAGCTCAGCCGGGCCGGCTACCTACGCCGCCAGACCGACCCCGCCGACCGACGCTC
This sequence comes from Streptomyces sp. NPDC058000, assembly GCF_042886435.1. Lineage (NCBI taxonomy): Bacteria > Bacillati > Actinomycetota > Actinomycetes > Kitasatosporales > Streptomycetaceae > Streptomyces > Streptomyces sp. NPDC058000. The sequence goes on along the minus strand of NZ_JBHVQS010000014.1, from coordinate 118,423 downwards.
GGCGCAGCTCTTCCCCACCCCGGCGGCCCGGTCGCGGCTGCACGACTGGGAGACCCGCCGCAGCGCCCTCGTCCGCGAACAGGTCACGCGCCTCACCGAGGCCGACCGGACGGCACTGGAGGCCGCCCTTCCGGCGCTGCGCCAGCTCGCCCACAACCTGCACCAGCAGACGGAGGGACCATGACCAGCGACGACTCGGGCCGGACGGCCCCGCGGACCGCCCCCGGAGAACCCCCGGACACCGCAGGGCCCCCGACCGACCACCCGATGGCCCCCGCCCCGGATCGAGCCCTCGCTCCGGATCGGGCCTCGGGTAGCGACGCCCTCACCTGCCACGCCCTCCGCTACGCCTTCGGTGAGACCCGCGCCGTGGACGGAGTGGACCTGGCCGTCCACCCCGGCGAGGTCTTCGGCCTGCTCGGCCCGAACGGCGCGGGCAAGACCACCGCCATCCGCTGCATCACCACCCTCCTGCCCGTCCCCGTGGGCATGGTCCGGGTCTTCGGCCACGACGCGGCGCGGGAGCGGATGGCCGTCCGACGCCTCCTGGGCTATGTGCCGCAGCAACTGTCCGCCGACGCCGGGCTGACCGGCCGGGAGAACGTCGCACTCTTCGCCCGGGTCTTCGACGTCGCCCGACGCGAGCGTGCCGCCCGCGTCACCCAGGCACTGGCCGCCGTCCACCTCACCGATGCCGCCGACCGGCTCGCCAAGACGTACTCCGGCGGCATGATCCGCCGCCTGGAACTCGCCCAGGCACTGGTCAGCGCACCCCGCCTGCTGATGCTCGACGAACCGACGATCGGTCTCGACCCGATCGCCCGCACCAGCGTCTGGGAACACATCAACGCAGTCCGCGCCGCAACCGGAATGACCGTCCTGGTCACCACCCACTACATGGACGAGGCCGAGCAGTACTGCGACCGCGTCGCCCTGATGCACCGCGGCCGGATCCGCGCCCTTGGCACGCCCGGGGAACTCCGCGCGGCCCTGCGCGCCCGCCGCGCCCGCGCCGCGACCGCACCGTCCACCCCCTTCACCTCTCCCCCTCCCTCACCTTCCCCTTCGTCCCCGTCCTTGCCCTCGTCCTTGCCCTCGTCCGACGCGGAGCCGACGCTGGAGGACGTCTTCCGGGACGTCGCCGGCACCGGCCTCGACGAGCAGTCAGGAGACTTCCGCGATGTCCGGAGCACCCGCCGTACCGCAGCCCGAGTCGGTTGAGACCGTCGCCGCCACCCGCGACTTGGACCTCCTACTGGTCCCACCGCGTGCCCGCGCGGGCTGGCGGGTGCTGCCCGCCAGAGTCGTCGCGATGTGCGTGGTCGAGTTGCAGAAACTCCGTCATGACCGCACGGAGCTCTACACCCGCGCCGTCCAACCCGCCCTCTGGCTCGTGGTCTTCGGCGAGACCTTCACCCGTATCAAGGCCATCCCCACTGGTGGCACCCCCTATATCGACTATCTGGCGCCTGGGATCATCGCCCAGTCCGCCATGTTCATCGCGATCTTCTACGGCATCATGATCATCTGGGAGCGGGACGCCGGCATCCTCACCAAGCTGCTGGTCACCCCCACACCACGCTCCGCGCTGATCGCGGGCAAGGCGTTCGCCGCCGGGGTGAAGGCACTGCTCCAGGCCGTGGTGGTGATCGTCATCGCCGCCCTGCTCGGGGTGGCCATGACCTGGAACCCGCTGCGCCTCCTGGGCGTGGCCGTCGCCGTGATCCTCGGCTCCGCCTTCTTCTCTTGTCTGTCGATTTCGATCGCCGGCATCGTGCTGACTCGCGACCGCCTGATGGGCATCGGCCAGGCCATCACCATGCCGCTCTTCTTCGCCTCCAACGCCCTCTATCCCGTTGCCGTCATGCCTGGTTGGCTGCAGACCGTCAGCAAGATCAACCCCCTCAGCTATCAGGTCGACGCCCTCCGCGGACTACTCCTGGGCACCACCTCCCATCTGGCCCTCGACTTCGTCGTGCTCGCCGCCGCGGCGGTCGCCGGTATCGCCATGGCCTCCTCGCTCCTCGGCCGCCTGGCCCGCTGATCCCTCACCCGCCACGCCCCGGCGAACGACCCGCCACGCCGCGCACCCGAGGGTCCGGACCCCGCCCGCACCCACTCTCGAAAGCCACTCTCCGTACTCATGCACCTACCGTAAGAGACCCCACTGACAACGCCCTCGACCAGCGCAAACACCCGAACCTCGCCACCCCGCCCGGTCCTCCCGCCGAGCGGGGGAGCCAGCGGCGGCACGTGCAGGCAACGCGAAGCCTCCCTGCCTCCCTGCCCGGATGGCGGTTTGGGTGAAGTCGGGGGAGGCCGCCGCCCTCTCGTGCCCGCCCTCCTCCTGCCGCCGCATCACCGCACCGCACTTGCTCCCACCTCCAGGGCGCCTCTCGGCCCCGCCGCCCCGCTGCCCCTCCCCGCCGCCGTAGCCGTGACGAACCCCACGCCTGACGCCGCGGCATTGCGCGCCCGCGCGTACGCCGCCCGCCGAGAGCTCACGGGCACTCAGGGATGACTGCGCTGCCCAATGCTGAGCTCCTGTCAGGCACTTGTGCATGACCTGCCTAGGTGGCACGCCCGGCCTCCGTCACAAGAGAGGATGAACAGGCATACAGAAACTCGACCCGGCAGATCTGCCCAGGTGTCCGCACTGGTCAGGGCGATGAGGCAGGATGAGAGAGCTGCGTCACCGCGTGTGTCGCAGTCGGCGACGTTTGTAGGTTTATCTCTAGAATCGTGCGATGCACATACCGCAGAAAGCCAGCGCTCCACTGGGTGAGGTGATTCGGTGAACGGCCCCGATGCCACCGACGAGCAGTGGGAAGGGCTCGCCGAAGTCGTACCGCTACGTGGCGGCAACGAATGGCCCTCCTGGCCCGACCACCGCGCCCTCCCGGACGATGAACCGACGGAGGAGACGCGGCGGTTCATCGTCATCCGCGTCCAGACGTTCGCGGACGCCCGGGAAGTGGCCGAGTACCTCATGGCGCAGCTGCCGGTCCTTCTGGACCTCAGCAGCGCGGACACCGATGTCGCCAAGCGCATCCTGGACTTCGCCAGCGGGGTCGTCTTCGGCCTCGGCAGCGGCATGCACCGCGTGGACACCAATGTGTTCCTCCTGGCGCCGGTCGGGACCGAGGTCGCGGAGCCGGCGACGGGTACCGTCCCCCGTTCGTAGGAAGAGCAGTTGGGCGTAACGGTTCTCCGCGCGGGCGACTGCATAGCGTCCCCGCATGGATACCGACAGCGCACGTCCGGCGGTCACCGAATTACGGCTGTCCGCCTTCAAGTCCCATCGTGGCGTCACCCTGCCGCTCGGCCCGTTGACGCTGCTCAGTGGCGACAGCGGAAGCGGCAAGTCCAGTGTGCTCCAGGCCTACGAGATCCTCGCCCGGCTCGGCAGCGGCGACTCGTTGGAACGGGCCGTGGGGGTGGTGGCGGGCGGAGCCTCCGCCTGTGTACCGGCGAGCGCGCGCCCCGATGACCAGGGGCGGCGCGGCTTCCGCCTCGGCTGTACGGTCGACGGCTCGGTGGGCCCCGTCCACCTCGATCTCGCCGTACAGGCCGAGCCCGAACTCCGCATCGTCGGCGAGCGATTGACGGGCTGTGGCGAGACGCTGCTCACCACCGCCCTCACCGACCCCACCCGCTCCGCCGTCCAGGCGGCCTGGCACACCGCCGGCGCGACCCCGGTGACGCGCGCTCCACTGCCCGACGACCGGCTGGCCACCTCCCTCCTCCCGCTGCGGGTGGCGGGCAAGACGGAGGGGCAGCGCCTTGTCCTGGCCGCCGCGGAACAAGTCGTGGTCGCACTGCGTTCAGCCTTCGTGTGCGATCCGCGGCCGGAGGCCATGCGAGGTCGGGCGCCGGGTGGCGTCGCGGACGACGGTCGTACCGCGGGCGGCGCGTCCGGCGGGGGAGGCGCGGGGCGCGGCACCGGGGCGCGCGGCGGCGGCCGGGCTGGTGGTCCGGGCCGTCCCGGGAAAGGCGGTGCAACCGGCGGTTCCGGCGGACCGACGGCGGCTCCGCGTGGACGCAAAGGTGTGCGGAGCGGAGGCGAGGCCAGCGGTTGGGGCCACGACGACGAGCGCGACGAGGGGCGGCTGCGGTCGTCCTGCGACAACCTCGCCACCGTGCTGGAGCGCACCAGCCGCGAATGCGCCCGGCGGCACGCCATCTTGGTCGCAGCCGTACGGGATGCCTGCTCCGGGCCCGTCGACGGGCTGCGGGCGGTTCCCCGGCAGCCGGACGCAACGATGGCAGCGGACGCCGCAGCCGCCGGGGAAGCCGGCGGCGGTGTGGTGCCGGGCGGACAGGGAGCTCCGGATCCGCAGGCCGTGATGACGGTCCTCGACCGCGGTGCCCTGGGGGAGATGCCCGTCGAGCAGCTCGGCGACGGTGAGCTGCGGTTCCTCGCGCTGGCGCTGGTGCTCCTCACCGGCCCTGGAGTGTTGGCCATGGATCCGGCCGGGGAGATCCCGTCGGCGCTGCAACAGATGACGGTGATGGCGGACGGCATGGACCGTTGCATGGACCGCCGGCAGGCCCGGGAACTGGTGTCGCTGGCCGTACGGATGGCTGACCGCGGACACGTCCGGCTGCTGGGTACGGTGTGGGACCCGTCGGTCGCCGAGGGGCTGCCCGGGGTGCAGGTGCTACACCTAGGGGTATGAGTGAGGATCTTCATGCCCTTCAGCGACGCCTGGCCGACTTCGCGGCCGCCCGGGACTGGCAGCAGTACCACACCCCCAAGAACCTGGCCGCGGCGCTCAGTGTCGAGGCCGCGGAACTGGTTGAGATCTTCCAGTGGTTGACGCCGGAAGAGTCGGCGAAGGTGATGGCCGACCCGAAGGCGGCCGGCCGGGTGGAGGACGAGGTCGCGGACGTCCTGGCGTATCTGCTCCAGTTCTGTCAGGCGCTGGGGATCGACCCGTTGACCGCGCTCGCCGCGAAGATCGAACGCAACGAGACGCGGTTCCCGGCGGTCCGGCAGGCACCGCCGGACCGGCCGCGGGGCGGCGAGTAGTCGCCGGTCGGACGGGGAGCGGGCGTCGAGCGACAGACTGAGGCCGGCGGGGCGGGGCGAGAGCCTCCGCCCCGCTGGCTTTTTCGCGCCGGGTTGCGGCCGGCTCGTGCTGGGGGCCGTGCGCCGGTTCACGCGCCACCGCCGCAGTCATCGTCACCACCGCCGGCACGCGGCGTGCGCCGTGAGACCTGGGTGCCGGGTCGAAAGGCAGGGAGCGCAGTGGCTGGTGTGCCAAAAGAACGTTGAGCGTCGTACGTGGCCCGATTCATGCTGGGTGACGGACGGGAACGGAGGGGCGCACGAGGGCACCCCGAGGGGCGCAAGCGCTGCCGTGACCGCCCCGAATCCGCCCATCGTCACTCTATGGAGTCATGGATCTTTCCACAGCGCCTTGGTTGTCCACAGATTTGCGAATTCCTCTGGCGTTTTTGGCTGTTGGGCCTCACTCTGGGTAGTGGAAGGAGGGCGGGGTGAATGCGCATGACGAAGGAAGGAGGGACACAGATGGACGCGGTGCGGATCATCGCGGCCAGTCGGCGCGGTCTGGCGCAGGCGAACACGGTTCATGACGTGGTCGTCGAGGCGTGGCAGGCGCAAGCCTTGGCGGAGGCGATAGGCAGCCATCTCGCGATATTCGGTCCGTACGAAGTGCGGTCCAGGGCCCGAGGGTTGGGCGACGCGGGCGGGCGGTTCAGCGGGGGACTGCTGTGCTCGACAGCGACCACCGGCGGGCTCCGGGCAGTCCAGTTGACCGAGATACGCGACGTCAAGTCGGCTTTGATCGGCCTGTCTCAACTGCTCCGCGAGGTGTGCGAGGCGCTGGTGGGAGTGGTGATCTCGGCCGAGGAGGAAGGGATGTACTGGACCTGCGTGGAAGCCATGGACACCGCAGACGAATCGAGGGACCACGTCGCCGGAATACTGGAGAAACTGGAGGTGCGCGACCGGCACCTTGCCTGACAGAGGGCGGGCCGCCTCCCGACCTGCCCCCTGCGACCACGGTCGGCCCGGCTGGCACCCCATGCCGGCTGACCACGTGAACCGGCATGCCTGGGCAGAGGCACGCAACCCGCGCCCCTGGCCGGCCATGACCGGAAGCACGACCGCAGGAAGCGCGACCGCCCAAGCCCCTTCGGCTTCTCTCCACCCCCTCCACTTCTCCCCCCTCCACCCCTTCCGTCCCGTCGGTCCTCTTCCTTCTTTCCTTCCACCCGTCCTCGCCGCTTCTCTCTCCTGCTTTCTGCGTCCACCGGTAGCTGGCGCTGACCTCGCCGACATCCCTTGTCGCCGTCATTGCCGCCGTCAGATCCGTTCTCCTCGTTGGTGAGTCCCCGGGTCGGTCAGGTCGCGCAGGCCGGCCGGGAGCCGGGAGCCGGGAGTCCGGAGCGGGATCGCGTACGGAACTGAGGACGCCGCTCATCGCACCACCACGCACACCACACGTGGGCGGGGAGCGGACTCGCCCGGTGCGACGGCAGGCGCTGGCGAGTGTTCCGCCGGGCACCGTGCAGGATGGAGGTATGGACCTACGCATCTTCACCGAGCCCCAGCAGGGGGCTTCCTACGACACTCTTCTGACGGTCGCCAAGGCCACCGAGGACCTCGGGTTCGACGCCTTCTTCCGTTCCGACCACTACCTGCGGATGGGGGACGCCGACGGGCTGCCCGGCCCGACGGACGCCTGGATCACGCTGGCCGGTCTGGCCCGCGAGACCAAGCGGATCCGGCTCGGCACCCTCATGACGGCCGGCACCTTCCGGCTGCCGGGCGTGCTGGCCATCCAGGTTGCCCAGGTGGACCAGATGTCCGGCGGCCGGGTCGAACTCGGCCTGGGCGCCGGGTGGTTCGAGGAGGAGCACAAGGCTTACGGCATCCCGTTCCCCAAGGAGAAGCTCGCGCGGTTGGAGGAACAGCTGGCGATCATCACCGGCCTGTGGGGCACGGAAGTAGGAAAGGAGTTCTCTTACGAGGGGAGCTACTACCAGCTGGAGAAGTCACCCGCGCTGCCCAAGCCCGCTCAGGGCAAGGTGCCGGTGCTGATCGGGGGACACGGCGCGACGCGCACCCCGCGACTGGCGGCGCAGTACGCCGACGAGTTCAACATGCCCTTCGCCTCGCTCGAAGACAGCGAGCGCCAGTTCGGTCGGGTGCGGGCGGCCGCCGAAGCCGCCGGGCGCAAGGGCGACGACCTGGTGTACTCCAACGCCCTGGTCGCCTGTGTCGGCAGGAACGACGCCGAGGTGGCGCGACGGGCCGCGGCCATCGGCCGTGAGGTGCACGAGCTCAAGGCCAACGGCCTGGCGGGCTCGCCTGCGGAGGTCGTGGACAAGCTCGGCCGGTACGCCGCCCTCGGCTCGTCCCGGGTCTATCTCCAGATGCTGGATCTGGATGATCTGGACCACCTGGAGCTGATTTCCGCGGAGGTCCAGTCGCAGTTGGGCTGACGTCAGGTCCGTCGATAGCGGGGGAGGGGCGCTGAGAGGCGCGTGGTGGGGCGCACCGGATGTCTGGGCGTCAGTGTGGGGACGCCCTGCCCGGATCCTCGGGCGCCCTGCCCGGATCCTCGGGCGCCCTGCCCAGATTCTCGGGCGCCCTGCCCAGATTCTCGGGCGCCCTGGGCGACCTGGTTGGCCTGGAGGACCTGGACGACCCCGACGACCCGGAGCGTCGTCTCACTGGTCAGTGGGCCAGGTGGTGTGCGTGGGTGCGGCGTGAGCAGCCGGGCTCGGCCGGCTGCCGCAGGTGCGTCCGGGGCGGCTGCCCCGCACGTCGGCTCGGTCGAGTCGCCGAGCCGGCACCGCGGCACACGAACACCTGCCCTCGCTCATGAGGTGATGCGCGTCACGTGCGAGGGCGTCACGATCTCGGGTGCTGCGGTGTCTACCCGGTGAGTCAGGCACGGCCAGCGTGCCGCGCCTGCCGGCCAGGAGAAGGGACACGGCATGGAAACCGTGACGGTGCGTCGCGTCATAGCGGCGCCGATCGCCGACGTATTCGATTGGTGCGCGACGAGCACCAACTACACCCGTTCCCCGTTCGTCCTCAAGGCGCGATTGGCCCGGCCGGGCGCGGGCGCGCCCTACGGAGTGGGCGCCGTCCGGTTGCACACGTGGCTCATCGGCTGGTTCCGCGAACGGATCACTGCCTACAACGCGCCGCACGACTTCGACTACGTCGTCGACCGCAGTTTCCCACCGGCCCGGCACGAGCTCGGTCGTATGACCTTCACCGAAGTCGCCGAGGGCACCCTGGTCGTCTGGACGACGATCTGCCAGGTCCCTGCTCCCTTCGGCGCGGACGCGATCACCCGGGTGCTCGTCAAACCCCTCCTCGCCCACGTCTTCGGCGCGATCCTCGATGCCGCCGATGCGGCGCTCACGGCGAACCGAGCCCATCGCCCCTGACGCCCCTGCCGGGGAAACCGGCCGCCGGCGAGCACGGCTTCGCCGGGCTGAAGCACCGGCACGCTCCTCACCAAGAGCAGGGCCCGCGGAAAATCGGTGGGGGAACGGCGCCGTACACACCGATACTCAAGGTGTGTTTCTGACCATAACCACCACCGGCACGACCGACCGCCCTGCGACCGACCTCGGGTTCCTGTTGCACAAGCATCCCGACAAGGCGCAGCAGTTCTCGACCTCGTACGGCACCGCGCACGTCCTCTACCCGGAGGCGGACGCGGAACGCTGCACCGCTGCATTGCTGTTGGAGGTCGATCCCGTTGCCCTCGTACGCCGTGGGCAGGGGAAAGGGCGCGGCGGGGCACCGGATTCCACCCTCGCGCAGTACGTGAACGACCGGCCCTACGCGGCGTCGTCATTGCTGGCGGTGGCGCTGCGGAGCGTTTTCGCGAGCGCGATGAAGGGGCAGTGCGCGGCCCGGCCGGAACTGGCCGGGCGGCCGATCCCGCTGCGCATCGAGGTGCCGGTGCTGCCCGCCCGGGGCGGTGCCGCGCTGGTGGAGAAGCTCTTCGGGCCGCTCGGCTGGTCGGTGCTGGCCGAGCCGCTGCCGTTGGACGAGACCTTCCCCGAGTGGGGCGACTCGCGCTACGTACGGCTGGTCCTGGAGGGCGAGTGCGAACTCGCCGCCGCATTGCGGCATTTGTACGTGCTGCTGCCGGTCCTGGACGACGCCAAGCACTACTGGGTGACGCCCGACGAGGTCGACAAGCTGCTGCGCGCCGGCGAGGGCTGGCTGGAGCACCACCCGGAGCAACGGTTGATCGTCGGCCGCTATCTGGCCCGCCGCTGGTCGCTGGCCCGTGAGGCGATGGCGCGGCTGGAACTGGAGCGGCTCGCCGAGACGGACGACGCGGCCGTCGAGGAGATCGACAACGCGGTGGACGAGGAATCCGACACCGAGGAGAAGCCGGTGCCGCTCGCCGTGCGGCGACGGGAGGCCGTCCTCGACGTGCTGCGCACGGCCGGGGCGGCCCGGGTCCTCGATCTGGGCTGCGGGCAGGGGCAGTTGGTCGGCGCGCTGCTCAAGGAAGGGCAGTTCACCGAGATCGTCGGGATGGACGTGTCGATGCGGGCGCTCCACGAGGCCCGGCGCAGACTCCGCCTCGACCGGATCTCCGAGCGGCAGGCGCAGCGCGTACGACTCGTCCAGGGGTCGTTGGCGTACACGGACAGCAGGCTCAAGGGCTACGACGCGGCGGTGCTCAGCGAGGTCGTGGAGCACGTCGATCCGGAGCGGCTGCCGGCACTGGAATACGCGGTCTTCGGAGCGGCCAGGCCCCGGACGGTCGTCGTGACCACGCCCAACGTCGAGTACAACGTGCGCTGGGAATCGTTGCCCGCCGGGCAGGTGCGGCACGCGGACCACCGGTTCGAGTGGACGCGGGAGGAGTTCCGGCGCTGGGCGGGGGAGGTCGCCGCGCGACACGGCTATGAGGTGACGTTCGGCCCGGTGGGGCCGGAGGACCCGGAGGTCGGGGCGCCCACGCAGCTTGCGTGCTTCACGCGTGAGGACGGTGGTGCCCGTGGGGGCCGTGGTTCCCGTGAGGTCGGGGGCACCCGCGCGGACCGTAAGGGCAGCGGTAAGGGGAGCCCGGGTGGCGAGGAAGGCGTAAAAGGAGCAGAAGGCGTAGAAGGTAGTAGAGGTAGTAAAGGTGTGAGCAGGGGAGAAAGCGTCGAGGGTGTGGCGGATGGGAGCCGCATGGGTGGCGTGAGCGATGTAGGGGGCACCGGTGGTGTCCGTAGTGTCCGTGACCGTGACGGCAGTGGTGTCAGTGGCGTCAGCGGTGTCACCGGTGCCAGTGGTGTCGGCGGCGGGTCGGTCGGTGGGAAGGGGGCAGCAGCATGAGTGACGGGAACCGCACGTCGCAGCCGGAAGCACGGCCACAGGCACAGCCGGAGCCGCAGACGCAGTCGCAGGCGCATCCGGGGGCGCAGGCCGAGCGGCAGTCGGCTCGTGCGCCTCGCCCGGTGGCGCGTTCGCTGGCTGTGCCCGATCTGTCGCTGGTGGTGCTGATCGGCGCGACCGGCTCCGGTAAGTCGACCTTCGCCGCCCGGCACTTCAAGCCGACCGAGGTGATCTCGTCGGACTTCTGCCGGGGGCTGGTCAGCGACGACGAGAACGACCAGGCCGCCAGCGGCGATGCCTTCGAGGTGCTGCACTTCATCGTCGGCAAGCGGCTCGCCGCCGGGCGGCTGACGGTGGTGGACGCCACCAATGTGCAGGCCGAGTCGCGCGCTCAGTTGGTGCGGCTGGCACGCGAGCACGATGTCCTGCCGGTGGCGATCGTGCTGGACGTGCCCGAGCACGTCTGCGCCGAGCGGAACGCGGCACGCGCCGACCGGGCCGGGCTGCCGCGCCGCGTCATCCAGCGGCACCAGCGTGAACTGCGCCGTTCGGTGGGGAAGCTGGAGCGCGAGGGCTTCCGTAAGGTGCACCTCCTGCGTGGCGAGCGGGAGATCGAGGCCGCGGAGGTCGTCAGGGAGCGGCGGTTCAACGACCTGCGGCACCTCGCGGGCCCGTTCGACATCGTCGGCGACATTCACGGCTGCCGCTCCGAGCTGGAGACCCTGCTCGGCCGGCTCGGCTACGCGCTCGTCCGGGACAGGCAGGGGCGAGCCGTGGACGCGGTGCACCCCGAGGGCCGTACGGCGGTCTTCGTCGGTGACCTCGTCGACCGGGGGCCGGACAGCCCGGGCGTGCTACGCCTGGTGACGGGAATGGTGGAATCCGGTCACGCACTGTGTGTGTCCGGGAATCATGAGAACAAGCTCGGACGTTATCTCCATGGTCGCGCGGTGCAGCACACGCACGGCCTCGCTGAAACCGTGGAGCAGTTGGAGAAGGAGGACGAGGCATTCCGCGCCGGGGCCGCGGAGTTCATCAGGGGACTGGTCAGTCACTACGTCCTGGACGGGGGTGGATTGGTGGTATGCCATGCCGGGCTGCCGGAGAAGTACCACGGCCGTACGTCGGGCCGGGTGCGGTCCTTCGCGCTGTACGGCGACACCACGGGCGAGACCGACGAGTTCGGCCTGCCCGTGCGCTACCCGTGGGCGGAGGAGTACCGCGGTCGCGCCGCCGTCGTCTACGGCCACACGCCCACCCCGCGTGCCGGCTGGCTCAACAACACCATCTGCCTGGACACCGGTTGTGTCTTCGGCGGGAAGCTGACCGCGCTGCGCTGGCCGGAGCGCGAACTGGTCGACGTACCGGCCGAGCGCGTCTGGTACGAGCCCGCCAAACCGCTGGCCACGGAAGCGCCGGGCGGGGCGGACGGTCGCCCGCTGGATCTCGACGACGTGGCCGGTCGGCGGATCGTGGAGACCCGCCACATGGGTCGCCTCGCCGTGAAGGAGGAGAACACCGCGGCCGCTCTGGAAGTGATGAGCCGCTTCGCGACAGACCCGCGGCTGCTGCCGTACCTTCCGCCGACCATGGCGCCCTGCGCGACCGCCAGGTCGTCGCAGGAGGCGGACGCACGCGACGAAGGTTTCCTGGAGCACCCGCTGGAGGCGTTCGCCGAGTACCGCGCGGCGGGCGTCCGTGAAGTGGTGTGCGAGGAGAAGCACATGGGTTCCCGGGCGGTGGTGCTGGTCTGCCGGGACGATGCGGTGGCCCGCGAGCGGTTCGGGGTGACGGGCGAAGGGGTGTCGGGTGCCCTGTACACCCGCACCGGACGGCCGTTCTTCGACGACCAGGGGACGACGGAGCGGATACTCCGGCGGGTCCGCGACTGTGTGGACCAGGCCGGCCTGTGGGCCGAGCTGGACACCGAATGGCTGCTGCTGGACGCCGAGTTGATGCCGTGGTCCCTCAAGGCGACGGGCCTGTTGCGGACGCAGTACGCGGCGGTCGGCGCGGCGTCCGGGGCGGTGTTCCCCGGCGCGCTCGGCGCGCTGGAGGCGGCGGCCGCCCGTGGGGTCGATGTGGCCGCGCTGCTCGACCGGCAGCGCGGGCGGGCCGCCGATGCCGCGGCGTTCACCGACGCGTACCGGCGGTACTGCTGGCGGGTGGGGGAAGCGGCTCCGGCGGCGGGACCTGCCGGGCTGCCCGGACCTGCCGGGCTGCCGGGAGTCACCGGACAGACGGGAGTCACCGGACAGACGGGAGTCACCGGTCAGGCGGGAGCCGCCGGACCCGCGGGGCTGGCCGGGCAGGCGGGGAGCGCCGGGCTGGCCGGTATCCGGCTCGCGCCTTTCCAGGTGCTCGCCGTTGAGGGGCGCAGCCTGGCCGGCATACCGCACACCGAGCAACTAGCCCTGATCGACCGGCTGATAGCGGCCGAGCAGGCGCTCCCGGCGGGGGCGTGGGAGGGCGCGGCGGCTTGCGCTGCCGGTACGTCCGGGGCACCCGCTGGGCCTGGTGCCACAGTGCCCGCCGTCGACCGAATACGGCTGCTCGCGCCGACCCGGCGGTTGGTCGTCGACACGGAGGACGAGGCATCGGTCGCGGCCGGCGTCGCGTGGTGGCTGGATCTGACCGCCGACGGCGGTGAGGGCATGGTCGTCAAGCCGGTCCGGGCGCTGGTCCGGCAGCCGGACGGCCGGCTCGTCCAGCCGGGCATCAAGTGCCGCGGCCGGGAGTACCTGCGGATCATCTACGGTCCGGAGTACACCCGCCCGGAGAACCTGCGGCGTCTGCGCATCCGCCACCTCGGCCACAAGCGATCGCTGGCCCTGCGCGAGTACGCACTGGGGCTGGAGGCGCTCGACCGGTTGGCGGACGGGGAACCGCTCTGGCGGGTGCACGAAGCGGTCTTCGCGGTGCTCGCGTTGGAGTCGGAACCGGTGGACCCACGGCTGTAACCAGCCACGGCGGGCCCGCCGCGTCCCGGGTGGCGGCGTCGGTGGTTCACGCCACCCGTGCCACCCGTGCGGCCCGGTACGTCCGCCGGTAGTCGACCGGGGGCACGCCGATCGCCCGGGTGAAGTGGCGGCGGAGGTTGGCGGCCGTTCCCAGGCCGGCGATCTCCGCCACCCGGTCCACGGGCAGGTCGGTGCTCTCCAGCAACTCACGGGCGCGGGCGAGCCGTTGGGACTGGAGCCACTGCATCGGCGTGGTCCCGGTCGCGGCGTGGAAGCGCCGGACGAGGGTGCGCGGACTGGTGTGCGCGTACCGCGCGAGGTCGGCGACGGTCAGCGGTTCGCGGAGCCGCTCGGCGGCCCAGTGCAGGACCGGCGCCAGGGAGTCGTCGCGGCGCTGTGGCAGCGGCGTCTCGATGTACTGCGCCTGGCCGCCGGGGCGGTGGGCGGGCGCGACCAACTGCCGGGCGAGGGAGTTGGCGACGCCGGTGCCGAAGTCCTCGCGGATGAGGTGCAGGCAGACGTCGATGGAGGCGGTGGCGCCCGCGCCGGTGAGCACATCGCCGTGGTCGACGTAGAGGACCGACGGGTCCACGGTGACCGTCGGATAGCGCTCGGCGAGCAGGGCCGCGTACATCCAGTGGGTGGCGGCGGTCCGGCCGTCGAGCAGTCCGGTCGCGGCGAGGGTGAAGGCGCCCGAACAGAACGACACCAGGCGCGCGCCGAGTCGGTGGGCCTCGCGCAGCGCCGCGACGAGTTCGGCCGGCGGGTCGCCGTGGACGTCCGCGGACGCCGGCACGATGACCGTGTCGGCGGAGATCAGGTCCTCGACGCCGTGCGGGGTCCGGGTGCTGAACCACGGCCCGGCAAGCGGCGCTTCACCCTCCGTGCCACCGACCACGCACACCCGGAGGTCGTACCAGTCCGGAGGCGGCTGGAGCCGGTCGAAGCCGAAGATGTGGCAGGGGACGGAGAGTTCGAAGAACGGCATGCCGTCGGTGACGGCGATCGCGATCGAGGGCATGGCGCGAGTGTGGCAGAACGCGTGGCAGAAATGTAGCGGGTGGTGGCAGGGCTGCCACTCGTGACGGGGGAGCGCACGGCCGATGCTTGAGCGTCATGACCACTCCTCCTCCGGGAAGCCCGGGGACGGGTGCGCCCACCGGCGCTGCCCCCACTCCCCGCCGACCCGACGACAACGGGCACCCCTGCGCGCCGGCCACCGGCCCGCAGACCCGCACCTCGACGGCCGCCCCGCGGTCGGCCGCCCGCGCCACCGGCCGGCAGGTCGACGCCTCCGCCGATCCCACGGCAGCCCGCGTAGCCCCCGAGCCGCGCGTAGCCCCCGAGTCGAGCGCCGCCTCCAAGCCGAGCGCGGCCTCCGACCCCGGCGAAGCGCCCGACCCCCGTCGCTGGCTGATCCTGGCGATCGCCTCGGCGGCGCAGTTCCTCGCCGTACTCGACCTGATCGCGGTCACCATCGCGTTCCCGGCGATCGGCCAGGACTTCGCACCGGCGCCCGCCTCCGCGCTCTCCTGGGTGCTCAACGGCTACACCGTCGTGCTCGCCGCCCTCCTGGTGCCCGCCGGGCGGCTCGCCGACGAGGCCGGGCGGCGGCGCTGCTTCCTGATCGGCATGGTGCTGTTCGGCCTGGCGTCGGCGGCCTGCGGGGCGGCGCCCACGCTCACCCTGCTCGTCGTGGCGCGCGTGGTGCAGGGCGTGGCCGCCGCCGTGCTGATCCCCACCTCCCTCTCTCTCGCGCTGCCCGCCTTCCCGGCGCGCGAGCGGGCGACCGCGGTCGGCGCGTGGACGGCGGTCAGCGCCGTGGCAGCGAGTTCCGGCCCGGTGATCGGCGGGCTGCTCGCCGCCTCCGACTGGCGACTGATCTTCCTGATCAACGTCCCGGTGGTACTCCTCGCGGTCGGCGCGGGCGTCCGGCTGCTGCCCCGCTCGGCACGGGGGCCGCGGCAGGCGCTCGACCTGCCGGGGACGGCGCTGGTGCTGGTCTGCGTCGGTGCGCTGGTGACCGCGTGCGTCCAGGCCCCCGAGTGGGGGTACGCCGCCCCGGCCACGCTCGCCGTCCTCGCCGCCGGCGTACTGGCCGGAGTGCTGGGCGTGCGCCACGTCCGGCGGGCCGCGCAACCCATCGTGCCTCCGGTGCTCTTCCGCACCCCCGGATTCACCCCGGCCACCCTGGGGCTGCTCGGCTACTTCGTCGCCTACGGGGCGATGATGCTCGCCGCGAGTCTGCTGTTCACCGACGTCTGGCACTACTCGGTACGGACGGCCGGGCTGGCGATGGCGCCCTGGCCGCTGACCGTGCTGGTGGTCTCCGCGGTCTCCGGCCGGATCGTCGGGGCGGTCGGTGGCCGGGTGACGGCGGTGATGGGCGCGCTGAGCTTCGTGGCGGCCGCCCTGTGGTGGATCGTCCTGGCCGGCGACGGGAGCGGGGGCACGCACTACGCGGCGCGGTTCCTGCCCGGGCTGATCCTCGCCGGGATCGGCACCGGGCTGTACCAGCCGGTGATGTTCGCCGCCGCGGGATCGCTGCCCAGTAGCCAACTCTCCCTCGGCTCGGGCGTCCTGATGGTCTCCCGACAGGCCGGTACCGCGCTCGGCGTCGCCGTACTGGTCGCCACCATGGGCGGCCAGCAGCACCCGGAGTTCGGGGCGCTGCGCGGCGGCTGGATCATCGCGGCGGTGACGTCGGCGGGCGCGGTGGCGGCGGCGCTGATCCCACGGCGGCGCTGATCCCATGGTGGCGCTGTCCCTGAGGCGGTGCTGGTGCTGCGGCTTGGCGCCGGCCTTAGGGCGGGGCGAGGAGCGGGGGCGGTAGACGGGGCATGAGGGGAGACGGAGCCACCACCCCAACAACCCCACCCGACACCCCACCACCCCGCCAACATCCCCCGACATCCCTCGACTCCCGACGTCGTGCGCTCCGAGCCGACAAGATGGGGAGATGGGATTCCATGTCGACTCAGAGGCCGGGCGGCTGCGCCGGGTGATCCTGCACCGCCCCGATCTGGAACTGAAGCGGCTCACCCCCTCCAACAAGGACACCTTGCTCTTCGACGACGTGCTGTGGGTACGTCGGGCCCGGGCCGAGCACGACGGGTTCGCGGACGTGCTCCGCGACCGGGGTGTCGAGGTGCACCTCTTCGGGGATCTGCTGGCCGAGAGCCTGCAGATCCCCGAGGCGCGGACGCTGGTCCTGGACCGGGTCTTCGACGAGAAGGAGTACGGGCCGCTGGCGACCGACCACTTGCGGGCGGCGTTCGAGGAACTGCCGGTGCCGGAACTCGTCGAGGCGCTGGTCGGCGGGATGACCAAGCGCGAGTTCCTGGAACGCCACCCCGAACCCACCTCGGTCCGCTTCCACGTGATGGACCTGGACGACTTCCTGTTGGGTCCGCTGCCCAACCACCTCTTCACCCGCGACACCTCCGCCTGGATCTACGACGGGGTGTCGATCAACTCGATGCGGTGGCCCGCCCGGCAGCGCGAGACCGTGCACTACGAAGCCATCTACCACTACCACCCGCTCTTCCGCGACGAGTCCTTCCACGTCTGGTCCGAGGGCCAGGCGGACTACCCCTCGACGATCGAGGGCGGCGACCTGCTGGTGCTGGGAAACGGCGCGGTGCTGATCGGCATGAGCGAGCGGACCACCCCGCAGGCGGTGGAACTCCTGGCCCGCGGGCTGTTCGCGGCGGGTTCCGCGCAGACGATCGTGGCGCTGGACATGCCCAAGCGACGTGCGTTCATGCACCTGGACACCGTGATGACCATGATCGACGGGGACACCTTCACCCAGTACGCGGGTCTGGGCATGCTCCGCTCGTACACCATCGAACCGGGCGCGGGTGCCCAGGACCTCAAGGTCACCGACCATCCGCCGGAGCACATGCACCGGGCCATAGCGGCCTCCCTGGGCCTCTCCGACATCCGGGTGCTCACCGCGACCCAGGACGTGCACTCCGCCGAGCGCGAGCAGTGGGACGACGGCTGCAACGTGCTGGCGGTGGAGCCGGGCGTGGTGGTGGCCTACGAGCGGAACGTCACCACCAACACCTTCCTGCGCAAGCGCGGCATCGAGGTGATCACGATCCCCGGGAGCGAGCTGGGCCGGGGCCGCGGCGGGCCGCGCTGTATGAGCTGCCCGGTGACGAGGGATGCCGTGCCGGGGGTGGCTTGAGAGGGGGCGTGGCTTGAGAGGGGGCGTGGTCTGAGAGGGGAGTGGTCTGAGGCGGGCGTGGTCTGAGAGGGAGCGTGGCCTGAGGAGGGTGTGGGCCGCGGCGGGCGCGGGTCGAGCCGGGATGGGCCAGGCCGAGCTGGTGGGACGTTCCGGGCCGAGCCGGTGGGACGTTCCGGGTGGGCGGGTACGCCGGGGCCGTGTCACGGTGGGGTGCCGGGCCGCGGTGTCCGGCCAGACCAACCCCACCGGGCCCTACCGGGTCCACCGGGCGCCATCGACCCCCACCGGGTCCACCGACCCCCACCGCACCGGGTTGGAGCGTGCCCATCAAGGAAGGCCCTGTATAGAGATACGGCGTCTCGTATAGACTTCCAGAGTTCGAACGCGATCCGAACCACCCATCGGGTCCGTCCGATCCACCCCACGGGTCTGATCCACCCCTCGGTCCGAGCCAACCCTCGGCCCGACTCCGGTATCGGTCTGACTCCGGTATCGGTCCGATTCCGCCGTCGGCCCGACCCCGGTCGCGGTCCGAGCCCGGTATCGACCCCCGTCCCATCCATCCCGACCGCCGCGAACCAGGAGCCCACCCATGGCGATAGACCTCACGGGCCGCCACTTCCTCAAGGAGCTGGACTTCAGCGCCGAGGAGTTCCGCCGACTGATCGACCTGGCCGCCGAGCTGAAAGCGGCCAAGCACGCCGGTACCGAGGTCCGCCGCCTGAACGGCCGTAACATCGCCCTGATCTTCGAGAAGACCTCGACCAGGACCCGCTGCTCCTTCGAGGTCGCGGCCGCGGACCAGGGCGCCACGACCACCTACCTCGACCCGTCCGGTTCGCAGATCGGGCACAAGGAGTCGGTCAAGGACACCGCCCGCGTCCTGGGCCGGATGTTCGACGCCATCGAGTTCCGCGGCAGCAGCCACACCGACGTCGAAGAGCTCGCCGCGCACGCCGGGGTCCCCGTCTACAACGGGCTCACCGACGACTGGCACCCGACCCAGATGCTCGCCGACGTCCTGACCATGATCGAGCACGGCGGCGGCCGCCCCCTGGAAGAGACCGCCTTCGCCTACCTCGGCGACGCCCGCAACAACATGGGCAACTCCTACCTCGTCACCGGCGCCCTGCTCGGTATGGACGTACGGATCGTGGCGCCCCGGAAGCTGTGGCCCGAGGAGGCCGTCATCGCCCGGGCGCGGTCGCTCGCGGAGACCAGCGGGGCCCGGATCACCCTCACCGAGGAGGTCACCGAGGGCGTGCGGGGCGCCGACTTCGTCGCCACCGACGTCTGGGTCTCCATGGGCGAGCCCAAGGAGGTCTGGGACGAGCGGATCGCACTGCTCGCCCCGTACGCGGTCACGATGGATGTGCTGTGCGCCACCGGCAAGCCCGGGGTGAAGTTCCTGCACTGCCTGCCCGCCTACCACGACCTCGGTACCGAGGTCGGCCGGGAGATCCACGCCCGCCACGGCCTGACCTCGCTGGAGGTCACCGACGAGGTTTTCGAGTCCGCGCACTCGGTCGTCTTCGACGAGGCGGAGAACCGGATGCACACCATCAAGGCCGTGATGGTGGCGACGCTGGCACGCTAGGGCCCGTCCGGCGGAGCGCGGCCGGGTCCGCGGCGTCCCCGATCCACCGGACAGACGCGGCCGGGCGGCGTCTCCCGCCGCCCGTCGGGGCACCGGGCAGGGCACAGCCGTGCGCCATCTGAGCGACGATGCGGCTCGGGTGGTTACCATCGAGCCGCTCACGGGGTTCGGACCCACCGGTCCGGACCCCGCTGCGCGCCCGGCCCACCCGCGCCGCGCGCCTCGCACCACCAGAGAGAGAACCACCCATGCCCCGCTCAGGCGCGTCCGGACTGCGCATCAAGTCCCCCGACCTCCTCATCGCCGAATCCGGAGCGGACCTCCACGGCCACGGCCTGCGGCGCAGCATGGGCCTCTTCCAGCTCGTCTGCTTCGGCGTCGGCGCCGTCGTCGGCACCGGCATCTTCGTCGGGCTCTCCGACACCGTTGCCCAGGCCGGTCCCGCGGTCGTCGTCTCCTTCGTCCTGGCGGCCGTCACCTGCGTCTTCACCGCCTTCTCCTTCGCCGAGCTGGGCGGCGCGATCCCGGTCTCCGGCAGTTCGTACTCCTACGCCTACGCCACCCTCGGCGAGCGCACCGCCTTCCTCGTCGGCTGGTGCCTGCTGCTCGAATACGGCGTCTCGGTCTCGGCGGTCGCCGTCGGCTGGGGTCAGTACCTCAACCAACTGCTCGGCAGTCTCACCGGCTGGCAGCTGCCCGCCGCGCTCGCCAACCCGCCCGGCGACGGCGGCGTCGTCAACCTCCCGGCCGTGGTCGTGGTGCTGCTGGCCGCGCTGCTGCTGGTCCGCGGCGTCCGGGAGAGTGCCCGCGCCACCGCGGCGATGGCGGTGCTCAAGTTGGTGGTCCTGGTGCTGTTCTGCGTGATCGGCTTCGGCGCGTTCCGCAGCGGCAACCTCTCCCCGTTCGCCCCCGAGGGCCTCGCCGGGATCACCTCCGGCGCCTCCGTCGCGTTCTTCTCGTACATCGGCTTCGACGCGATCACCACCGCCGGTGAGGAGGCGCGCAACCCGCGCCGCAACATCCCCATCGCGATCATGGTCTGCATCGGCGTGGTCACCGTCCTGTACTGCCTGGTCGCGCTGGCCGCCATCGGCGCGCTCTCCTCCGGGCAGGTCGCGGGCCGCCCCGCGGCGCTGTCGCTGATCGTCGACCGGGTCACCCACTCCGGCCTCGGCGGTTCGGTGATCGCCTTCGGCGCGGTCGTCGCCATCGCCTCCGTGGTCCTCGCCGTGATGTACGGCCAGACCCGCATCCTGATGTCGATGGCGCGGGACGGCCTGGTCCCGCGGGTCTTCGCCCGGGTCTCGCCGCGGACCGCCACGCCCGTCGCCAACACCTGGATCGTCGCCGTGGTCTTCGCCGTCCCGGCCGCGGTCGTCCCGCTGGACATGGTGATGAACCTCAGCAGCGTCGGCACGCTGGCGGTCATGGCGGTGGTCAACATCAGCGTGCTGGTCCTCCGCCGCACCCGGCCCGACCTGGAGCGCCGCTTCCGCGTCCCGCTGTCCCCGCTCAGCCCCCTGCTCGGCGTCGCCTTCTGCGGCTACCTCGTCTACGGCACCGGCCCGGCCACGTGGCTCCAGTTCGCCGGCTTCCTCGCCCTCGGCGCGGTGGTCTACGCGCTCTACGGGCGCCGCCACTCGCGCCTCGGGACCGGAACGCCCGGCTCCGCCCCGGACGGTGTGGGGGACCTCCCGGAGTCGCGTCCCGGGGACGCCCCCGATGCCACCCCCGTCCCCGGCGGGCAGCCCGCCGGGGCGGCCGGGACGTCCGCCGTCACGACAGCCGCGGCTCCCGCAGCGCGGGAAGGGTGAACCACACCGCCTTGCCGCGCGGCGTCCGGCGGCAACCGGCGGCCGAACTGAGCCCCCGGACCAGCCGCAGCCCCCGCCCCACCGCCGGCGACCGCTGACCGTCCGCGACCGGCCCCCCGGCGACCGGCCCCGCCGCACCGCACCCCGTCCGCCCCGCCTCGCCCACCATCCCGGCCAGCCCTACCACCGGCGCCGGATCCGCGTCGTGCACCTCCACCTCGCAGCCCGCCGTCCGAGCCCGCACCACCAGCTCGACGGGCCCGGGGCCGGAGGTGTGCGCGACGGCGTTGGCGACCAGTTCGGCGGTGAGCAGCACGGCGGTGGCACGGTCCGCGGTGGCGCGCAGATCCCGCAGTGCGGCACCGGTCAGGGCGCGGGCCAGGGACACCGCGGACGGGGCGTGCGGCAGCTCGATCCGCCAGCACGAGGGGCCGGACGGCCCGGGCGCGTGCTGCGCGGTCGGTTCCGTGGTCTGCGGTTCCGGCATGCGCCGCTCCCTTCGCGGAGGGCCGGGACCGACGTCCGGGCCCTGCGGGACGCCTCCACGCTAGGCCGCGCGCCGGCGCCGGCAGCAGGGCCGGGAGACCGGGCCGACCGGGACCTTCGCCCCGCGAGCGGCAGGACTTCCGGCCCGCCCCAGGGCCCATCCGACCCTGATCCACCGAACCGGCCCTACGCCCTGCCGCCCGCCCCGGCGCACCCGACCGGATATCGCGCCCTCATGACGACGGTCACAAAGGGGTGATAGCTTCGAGGGGCATTTCGCGCGTCCCGCACCGCCACCGCATCCGCGGCCACCGCACGCACCAGCCATCCGGCTGAAGGGGGCAGGCAGACCGATGAGCCCGTTCGCAGGATCCGCCCGCAGCACCGGCGCATGGCAGCACATCCGGGTCACCAGAGAGGACGGCGTCGCCACCGTCACCCTCGCCCGCCCCGAGAAGCTCAATGCGCTCACCTTCGAGTCCTACGCCGACCTCCGCGACCTGCTCGCCGAACTCTCCCGGGAACGCTCGGTGCGCGCCCTGGTCCTGGCCGGCGAGGGCCGCGGCTTCTGCTCCGGCGGCGACGTCGAGGAGATCATCGGCGTCACCCTCGGCATGGACACCGCCCAACTCCTGGACTTCAACCGGATGACCGGCCAGGTCGTCCGGGCCATCCGGGAATGCCCCTTCCCGGTCGTCGCGGCCGTGCACGGCGTGGCCGCCGGCGCCGGCGCGGTGCTCGCCCTGGCCGCCGACTTCCGGGTCGCCGACCCCTCCGCCCGCTTCGCCTTCCTCTTCACCCGCGTCGGCCTCTCCGGCGGCGACATGGGCGCGGCCTACCTCCTGCCGCGCGTCATCGGCCTCGGCCACGCCACCCGGGTACTGATGCTCGGCGACCCGGTCCGCGCCCCCGAGGCCGAACGCCTCGGCCTGATCAGCGAACTCGCCGAGGAGGGCCGCGCCGACGAACGGGCCGCCGCCCTCGCCCGCCGGCTCGCCGACGGCCCCGCGCTGGCCCACGCCCAGACCAAGGCCCTGCTCACCGCCGAACTCGACATGCCGCTGGCCGCCGCCGTCGAACTGGACGCCGCCACCCAGGCGCTGCTGATGAACAGCGCCGACTACGCCGAATTCCACGCCGCCTTCACCGAGAAGCGGCCCCCCGAGTGGCAGGGAAAGTGACCGGGTCCGCGGGCCCCGACCCGCGGCCGCTGAAGGTCGCCGTCCTCGGCGGCGGCCCGGGCGGGCTCTACGCCGCGGCCCTGCTCAAACGGCTCGACCCGAACCGCGAGATCACCGTCTGGGAGCGCAACGCCCCCGACGACACCTTCGGCTTCGGCGTCGTCCTCTCCGACGAGACCCTCGGCGGCATCGAGCACGCCGACCCGGTCGTCTACCGCGCCCTGCAAGCGGAGTTCGTACGCTGGGACGACATCGACATCGTGCACCGCGGCCGCACCCTCACCTCCGGCGGTCACGGCTTCGCCGCCCTCGGCCGCCGCCGGCTGCTGGCGATCCTCCACGACCGCTGCCGCTCCCTGGGCGTACGGCTGGTCTTCCGCACCGAGGCCCCGCCGGCCGCCCAACTCGCCCGCGACCACGACCTGGTGATCGCCGCCGACGGCGTGCACAGCACCACCCGCACCGCACACGCGGACGCCTTCCGTCCGCAGCTGACCACCCACCGCTGCCGCTACATCTGGCTCTCCGCCGACTTCGCCCTGGACGCCTTCCGCTTCGAGATCGCCGACACCGGCCACGGCATCGCCCAACTCCACGCCTATCCCTACGCCCACCCGTCACCCGACCTTCCCCAAGCTCTCAACTCCGTTCGAGCAGGGGAGACCCCACTCCCCCCATCGACACCTCCCCGGACTCCGTCCGGGTCCCCGCGGCCCCTTCACCCGACCGCCGACCACCCCCGCGCACCCGGCGGCGCCAGCACCGTCATCGTCGAGATGCGCGAAGAGGTCTGGCGCGCCAACGGCCTGGACACCCACGACGAGTCCGCCTCGGCCGCCTGGTGCGCCGCACTCTTCGCCGACTCCTTGGGCGGCCGCCCGCTGCGCACCAACAACTCCAGCTGGATCGCCTTCCGCACGGTCGTCAACGAGCGCTGGTCGCACGGCCGGATCGTGCTGCTCGGCGACGCCGCGCACACCGCCCACTTCTCCATCGGCTCCGGCACCAAACTCGCCGTCGAGGACGCCCTCGCCCTCGCCGCCTGCCTCCGGGAACAACCCACCCTGCCGGACGCCCTCGCCGCCTACGAGACCGAACGCCGCCCCGTCGTCGCCTCCACCCAGCGCGCCGCCCGCGCCAGCCTCGCGTGGTTCGAGGACCTCGCCACCTACACCGAGCAGCCGCCGCACCAGTTCGCCTTCAACCTGCTCACCCGCAGCCGCCGGGTCACCCACGACAACCTGCGCCTACGCGACACCGAGTTCACCGACGCGGTGGCCGCGGAGGCGGGCGTCCCCACCGGGACACCGCCGATGTTCACCCCCTTCCGGCTCCGCGGACTGACCCTGCGCAACCGGGTCGTGGTCTCCCCGATGGACATGTACGCAGCCGACGGCGACGGCACCCCCGGCGACTTCCACCTCGTCCACCTCGGAGCCCGCGCCCTGGGCGGCGCCGGCCTGGTGATGACGGAAATGGTGTGCGTCAGCCCCGAGGGGCGGATCACCCCGGCCTGCACCGGCCTGTACGCACCCGAACACGAACGGGCCTGGCGGCGCGTCACCGACTTCGTGCACACCCAGGCGCCCGGCACCGCCCTGGGCGTCCAACTGGGCCACTCCGGCCGCAAGGGCTCGACCCGCCGCATGTGGGAGGGGATCGACCAGCCGCTCCCGGACGGCAACTGGCCCCTCCTCGCCCCCTCCGCACTGCCCTACCGCCCGGGCGTCAACCAGGTCCCGCACGCCCTGACCGCCGCCGAACTCACCGCCGTACGCGACCAGTTCGCCCGCTCCGCCACCGCTGCCGCACGCGCCGGCTTCGACCTCCTCGAACTCCACTGCGCCCACGGCTACCTCCTCTCCGGGTTCCTCTCGCCGCTGACCAACCGACGCTCCGACGCCTACGGCGGCTCCCTCGCCGGCCGCCTCCGTTTCCCCCTCGAAGTCTTCGACGCGGTACGCGAACAATGGCCGGAAGATCGCCCCATGACTGTCCGGATCTCCGCCACCGACTGGGCGGAGGGCGGCACCACCCCCGACGACGCGGTGGCCATCGCGGCCGCCTTCGCCGAGCACGGCGCCGACGCCATCGACGTCTCCACCGGACAGGTCGTGCCCCACGAGCGCCCCGACTTCGGCCGCTCCTACCAGGCCCCGTTCGCCGACCGCATCCGCAACACCCTTGGCATCCCCGTCATCGCGGTCGGCGCCATCTCCTCCTGGGACGACGTCAACTCCCTGATCCTGGCCGGCCGCACCGACCTGTGCGCACTGGCCCGACCACACCTCTACGACCCGCACTGGACCCTGCACGCCGCCGCCGCACAGGGCTACACCGGACCGGGTGCCCCCTGGCCGCTGCCCTACCAGGCCGGCAGCCGCACCCCGCCCGCCGGCCGCACCGACGCGCCGAAGCCCCGCCTCACACTGCACTGACGGGGAGGCCGGGCGCAGCGCGGGGCGGGGCGGATCAGGGGCGCGGAGCATGCCCCGCCGTCAACACGGGTCGGGCAGGCCCCCCGGCAGCGGCAGGCCGGTGATCTGTGCGTCGAGCAGCGGCCTACCGTGCTGCTCGACGCGCACCGCCACCTCCCGGCGGCCGTCGTCGGACATCCCGGAGGTCCGCGCCTGCACCCAGCACGGCGCGTCCAACTCGGCGTACCGCTCGAAGGAGCAGGTCAGCGCGACCGGCAGCGACCAGTCGGGCGCCGCCGCCCGCGCGGCCTGCCGGGCCGCCTCGACCATCAGCATGCCCGGGACGTGGTCCACGGGGTGGTCGAACAGCACCGGATGCGAGGTGTCCACCCGCAGCTGCCAGTGATCGGCGCGGTCCGTGGGGGAGAGGACCACGTCACCGGTCCGGTCCCGGCCCACCGACTGCGGCGCGACCGGCTCCGGCGGCGGCAGTCGCCGGGCGTTGGCGAGCGTCAGATCGCCGTACTCGCCGCGCAGCCGACGGTAGACGGCCGCACTGTGGCAGGAGTACACCAGCGTCGCCCGGGCCAGCTCGGCGCCGTCGCACTCGATGCGGAACTCCTGGCGGATGCTGATCAGCCGCTTCCCCTTGCGGACCACGTCGTGGTCGGTGACGTGCAGCGCGATGTCGGCCGGTTTCAGGGCGGCACGCAGCGCCTGCGGCCGCAGCGCGTAACTGACCTTCTGCCAGATGATCGGGTGGTCCAGCGGCACGTCGTGTGCGACGTGGCTCAGTAATATCCCCGTCTGCCGCACCGTCTCGATCAGCAGCAGCGGGTCGTGCAGCCCGTGCGCCGGGCCGTAGAAGCTGTGCGCGCGGGGCCACTGTGCGGTCACCAGCCAGCCGTCCGGCCCGCTCTGCTGCCAGTTGGTCAGGAAGACCTCGGACACCGCGGCCCGGTGCACGTACTCACGGGGCACGGTCGTGGTCAGCGCCCGTGGTCGGTTTCCGTCCGTCCGTCGTCCGTGGACGCCGTCGGACTGATCGCGTACGGACGGGGTGAGGGTGGCGCTGGCCATGATGGTCCTTTCTGATGGGCGGCTCTCGGCGCTCCGACGGACGGGATCCGGTCTCCGCTCCAAGATACGAACCATGCGGTTTGTTTTCCAGTGTTGAGCGGGCCGTTCCCTCGCCGGGGCTACTCCTGGTGGAGGGTCAGACAGCGATCTTCACGGACCGGCCGTGCGGGTCCAGATGACTCAGCGCACCCGGCGACGCCAGGCCCGGCAGGGTGTGTTTCCACAGCGCGGTGACCCGCTCGGGAAGATCGGCGCGATTGGTCGCGGCCCGCGAGAACAGCTGCACGCCCATGTACGCGGCGACGAAGAACTCCGCGGCCCGGTCCGGCGCGACGGCGGGCAGTAATTCGCCCTTGTCCCGGGCGTCGGTGAACATCGCGGTGATGATGTCGGTCCACGCCTGATACGGGACCAGTGGCTCCTCGCTGAACGTCGTCTCGACCGCGATCCGGGTGCCGGCCTGCAACAACGGGTCGCTGCGCAGGGCCAGCGCCACCCGATGGGTGAAGTCGATGGCGTCCTGGAGGCGGGAGTCGCTGATCGCCGGCACGAACGGTTCGGTCTGCTCCCGGATGACCGCCCGCGCCAGTGCGTCCTTGGACCGGAAGTGGAAGTAGACGGCTCCCTTGGTGACTCCGGCACGCTGGATGATCTCTGCCATCGTGGCGGCCTGGTAGCCGCGGGTGCCGATGACATGGGCCGCGGCTTCGAGGACGGCGCGCCGGGTACGCACCGCCCGTTCCTGCTTGACCACCGATCATCCTCCGTATGCTCTCGTGGAGTTGTTGTGTCTGGGTGCGACCCGCTGCCGTGGCCGCGCAGTCTATTTCCGCATCATAAAGAAGCCAACCGTGCGGTATTCATAGGCGGCGGCGCGATTACGGCCGGATCACGTGCCTGGGCGACGCGGTGCCGCGTGGTACCGCCGAACGCGCAAGGAGCAGACCGATGACCGTCCCCGCCGCGCCCGGCCTCCCCGCCGTCCACCGGGAGGTTCGGCTCGCCCGCCGCGCCGACGACACGCAACTGACGGAGCGTCACTTCGCGGTGGTCGAGGTGCCCCGGCCCGAACCAGGGCCGGGCCAGGTGCTGGTGCGCACCCGCTTCATGGCGGTCACCGCGGCGATGCGGACGCGGATGACCGCGGCCCGGCTGCCGATGTCCTCCTTCGAGCTCGACCGGCCACTGTGGGGCTCCGCGGTCGGCGAGGTCGTGGCGGCCACCGGCGACACCCTCGCCCCCGGTGACCTCGTCCACCACCCCTACGGCTGGCGGGAGTTCGCGGCCGTCGACGAGAAGCACGCCCGGCGACTGGACCCCGACGCCCTGCCCTCCCTGGCCGCACACCTCTCCCAGGGCGCCACTGCCTGGGGCGCGCTGCGCCGGGCCGCCGGGGTCCGGCCGGGCGACACCGTGTTCGTCAGCGGCGCGGCCGGCGGCGTGGGCAGCCTGGCCGGTCAACTCGCCCGCCGGCTGGGAGCCGGCCGGGTGATCGGCAGCACCGGCTCGGAAGCCAAGGCGGCCCGCCTGCGCACGGAGTTGGGATGCGACGCCACGGTGGTGCGCGGGGCCGGGCCGATCGAGGAGCAGCTGCGCCGGGCGGCGCCGGACGGCATCGACGTGCTGTTGGACACCGTGGGCGGTGAGCAACTGCGCGCGGCGCTCGCGGTGGCGCGCCCGGAGGCGCGATTCGCCCTGGTCGGCGCGCTCTCCAGCCAGTTGGGCCCGGGTGGTGGGGCGGCCAGCCCGGTGGAGCTGGACTCCGGGCTGATCATCACGCGCCGGGTCGCGCTGCGCGGCTTCGGGGTGCACGCGCACCCCGACCTGCCGGAGGAGTGGATCGCGGAGTTCGGCCGGGGGCTGCGGGACGGCTCCCTCGTCTTCCCGCACGCCCTGCTGACGGGGATCGAGCAGGCACCGAGGGCGCTCTGCGAGCTCACCCGGGGACGCCATGTCGGGGCGGTACTCGTGGAGTTGTGAGACCGGCGCGGGGCCGGAGCGCGGCACGGGCCGCCGGTCGCCGCGGACGGTCAGCCGGCCGGGACCTGCGCCGGCGCCGGAATTCCGGCGGCCGCGACCCGACCCGCCGCGGCCGGCAGCAGCCCCCACAGCCCGGTGACCGCCTCCGCGTCCCACCACGTCCGGTCGCCGCCGCCCAGGTGCAGCAGCCCCACCACGATCGACGTCAGCAGCTGGGCGGTGCGCCGGGGCTCGACGTCCGCGGGGTGCGGGCCGGTGAGCCCGTCCCCGAGGCGGACCGGCTCACCGGTGCCGCAGGTGACCGCCTTGTCGAGGAAGAGCGCGTACCAGCGCTGCTCCAAGGCGTGGATGTCCAGACCGGGCGCGGTCTCCGGGCGCAGTCGCAGCCCGGCGCGCAGCACCGCGTCCGACTGCACCCGGCCGAACAGCTCGACGGCGAAGTCCCGGACGGCGACGGTCAGCGGCTCGGGGGAGCGGAGGAAGCCCTCCTCGATCTCGTTGAGGGTGGCCAGGGCGGCGTCCCGCACGGCGAGGGTCAGGTCGTCCTTGGACGTGAAGTGGAAGTAGAGGGCGCCCTTGCTGAGCCGGGCCCGCCGGCTGATCTCGACCATGCCTGCGGCGGGCACTCCCTTTTCGAGGAAGGTCTCGGCGGCCGAGCGGATGAGCGCCTGGCGGCTCTGGATGGCGCGATGCTGCGTGGGCACGGTGTCCGTCCCGTCTCTCGTACGACTGCAACGTGCTTGCAGTCTACAGAGAAAACCAACCATGCGGTTCGCTATGGTGGAGGCGAATGGCCGGATCCTCCCCGTCCTGTCGGGAAGTGATCACTCCGCCCCGTGGTCCAGACCTGGCGCCGGGTGTTGGCGGCGCATATGTCCAGTCTGGCTGGCCCGGGATCGCTTGTCGACCGTCAGGGGCGAGCTAAGGCACATTGACAAACAGCGCAGGCGGTTTTTAAATCTCCGAAGGCGGTAAACGGGACGATCCCTTCCGATGCCGCCACCTCGACGGTCGCGTACCGCCCTTGGACAGCGGTGCGCCACGGCGAGACCGCCTCTGCCGCCACAGTCGTCGACCGCAGGCCCGCCCGACCAGCTGAGCCCGCACAGTCACCCGAGCCCCCGCACCCATCGGATCCCGGAAAGGTCCCCATCCATGCGCGTATCAATGGAAGTCGGCGAACGTCCTGTGATGAGAGGCGCGCGGAGCGCCGGCGGCGAGACCCTCAAGGCCGCCGTCTTCGATCTGGACGGCACCCTCGCCAACACCCTGCCCGCGATCAGCAAGCTGCTGGCCAAGGTGGCCGCGGAGCAGGGTTGTTCGGTGACCGCGCGGCAGGCGGCCGCGGCCATCGGCAAGCCTCCGGCCGCCGCGTTCGGCCGGCTGCTGGGCCGGCCCGAGGACGACGGCCGGGTGCAGGCCGCCATCTCCCGCTACCGGGAACTGTTCGCCTACGAGGTCCTGTGCCAGGGGCCGCAGCTGCTCTACCCCGGAGTGACGGCCGGGCTGTCCGCGCTGCGCGCCCACGGCGTCGAACTCGCCGTCGCCACCTCCAAGACCACCCGCAGCGCCGAGGCCCTGCTCGATGTGATGGGCATCCGCGACCTGGTCGGCCCGGTCATCGGGCAGGACATGGTGCGGCGCGGCAAACCGCACCCGGAGATGGTGCTGCGCGCGGCCGGCCGGTTGGGGGTCCCGGCCTGGCAGAGCGCGTATGTGGGGGACACCGTGGGGGACATGCGGATGGCGGTGACCGCGCGCATGGAACCGGTCGCGGTCACCTACGGGAGCGGAACGTTCGGTGAACTCGCCGCGGTCGCCGGCACGCGGATGTGCAGCTCCTTCAAGGACGTGGTGTCGGTGATCGCCGCCGCCCGGCCGCGCCCGGCAGCGGCGGCCGCCGCCGGACCGGTCGTCCGGCCGCGCCGTGCCGCCGTCCCCGTAGGGGCACAGCAGCGCCGGCGCTGAAACAGGGGGCACGGGGCGTGCCCGCGGCCCAGGGGGAACACCGGGGCCGCGGGCCGGAGGCGACGACACGGGGCGTACGAGGACGTGGGCTGCCTCCCATTCGAGCGGAGTCGAGAATGGGGAGGTTCAGCCGGCGTCCTGGGTGCGGAACGACCCGGCCGTCGCCTCCCGCACGTAATCGGCGCCGGCCGCCCGCAGTTTGCCGTGCAGCCAGCCGAACACCTCCGCCGCCCGACCGCCCGGCCAGTCCGCCGGCAGGAGGGCCGGGGGCAGCCCGGGATCCGCGTAGGGCAGGTGGCGCCAGGCATCCAGGGCGAGCAGGTAGTCGCGGTAGGCCGCCTCGGGGGGAAGCGAGCGGCGCCGGGTCCAGCGCTCCAGGACCGGTTCGTGCGCGGCCAGGAAGGCGCGGTGGCGCGCGGCGAGGGCGTCCAGGTCCCACCAGCGCGCCACGGCCTGCGCGGTGGGCGTGAAACCGGCATGGGTACCGGTGAACAGGTCCACGTAGGCGGCCAGTTGGAGCCGCTCCAGGGTGTGGCGGGTCTCCTCGTAGAGGTGCGCGGGGGCGATCCAGACGCCGGGCGCGGCGGTGCCGAAGCCCAGCCGGGCCAGCCGGGAGCGCAGGAGGTGACGCTTGTGCCGCTCCTCCTCGGGGACGGAGAAGACGGCCAGTACCCAGCCCTCCGCCGGCGGGCGGGTCGGCCGCCCGAATATCCGGCGGTCGCCGTCCTCCAGCAACTGGCGGCCCGCGTCGGAGAGGCCGTACGCGGCGGCGCCCGCGGCCGTGCGCTCCGCGACCAGCAGCCCGCGGCGCTTGAGCCGGGAGACCGCGGAACGTACCGACGGCGGATCCACCCCGAGCACCCCGAGCAGCCGGATCAACGCGGCCACCGGCACCGGGCCGGGCGCGCCGCCGGAACCGTCCACGGCGCCGCGTCCGTAGGCCCCGTAGAAGGTGACGATCAGGGACCGCGGGGTGTGCTGGGCTTGCTCGTCGCTCACCGGGTCACTCTAGATCCCGGTCGCGCAGTCGGAAGCGCTGGAGCTTGCCGGTCGGGGTGCGCGGCAGCGCGGTGTGGAAGACCACCTCGCGCGGGCACTTGTAGGGCGCGATCCGGGTCTTGACGAACGCCCGCAGCGCCGTGACGGTCTCCGCCCCGGGCGGTACGCCGTCCCGCAGCACCACATGGGCGACGACCACCTGGCCGCGGTCGTCGTCGGGTCGGCCGACCACCGCCGCCTCGGTGACGTCCGGGTGCCGCAGCAGGGCGTCCTCCACCTCGGGGCCGGCGATGTTGTACCCGGCCGAGATGATCATGTCGTCCGCGCGGGCCACGTAGCGGAAGTAGCCGTCCCGGTCCCGTACGTAGGTGTCGCCGGTGAGGTTCCAGCCGTCGCGGACGTAGCCGGTCTGTCGGGTGTCGGCCAGGTAGCGGCAGCCGGTCGGGCCGCGGACCGCGAGCAGCCCCGGTTCGCCGTCCGGCATCGGCCGGCCGTCCGGGCCCACCACACGCGCCTCGAAACCGGGCACCGGCAGCCCCGTCGTGCCCGGCCGGATCGCGTCGTCGGCGGCGGACAGGAAGATGTGCAGCAGCTCCGTGGCGCCGATCCCGTTGATGATCCGCAGGCCGGTCGCCTCGTGCCAGGACCGCCAGGTCGCGGCGGGCAGGTTCTCGCCGGCCGACACGCAGCGGCGGAGCGAGGTCAGATCGTGCCCGGTGAGCTTGGGCAGCATCGCCCGGTAGGCGGTCGGCGCGGTGAACAGCACCGAGATCCGGTGGGACGCGATATCGCCGAGCAGCCGCTCCGGCCCGCCCCAGTCGGCCAGGTACGCCGAGGCCCCGACCCGCAACGGGAAGACCACCAGCCCACCGAGCCCGAAGGTGAAGCCGAGCGGCGGACTGCCGGCGAACACGTCGTCCGGACGCGGCCGCAACACCTGCGCCGAGAAGGTGTCCGCGATGGCGAGCACATCGCGGTGGAAGTGCAGACACCCCTTGGGGCGGCCGGTGGTGCCCGAGGTGAAGGCGATCAGCGCGACGTCGTCGGAGGCGGTCGGCACCGCGCGGTACGGCGCGCCACCGGGCCGCGCGCACTGCGCCAGGTCGTCCGGGCCGTCCCCGCCGAACGTCGTGATCCGCAACCCAGGGACCTCGGCCCGGACCAGATCGCCCACCGCACCGGCCTCGCACAGCGCGTGCCGGACCCGGGCGAGCCGGCAGATCGTGGCGAGTTCGTCCGGCCGGTGCGCGGCCAGGACGGTCACCGCCACCGCGCCGGCCTTCATGACCGCGAGCCAGCAGGCGGCCAGCCAGGGCGTGGTGGGACCGCGCAGCAGCACGCGGTTGCCCGGGACGACTCCCAGCGGGCCGGTGAGGGCGTGCGCGATGGCGTCGACCCGCGCCCGCAACTCCTCGTAGGACCACACCCGGCCGTGTGCGTCGCGGACCGCGGGCCGGTCCGGGCCCAGCCGGGCGATGGTCCCGTCGAGGAGCTCCGCGCCGCAGTTCAGCCGGTCGGGATAACCCAGGTCGGTGAGGTGCGGCCACTGCTCGGGCGGTGGCAGCCGGTCGCGCGTGAAGGTGTCGGTGTGGGCCGAGGACCGTAGCTCCATGCGGGGTGCGCCCCCTTGGGCCGGATGGCCGCCGGGCGGCCGGGGAGGGGTGGAGGTGGGGTGAGGGGACCGGGGAGGACTGCCGTACGGATCCTCGTCAGCGTAACGTCTTCGTGACGGCAGTCAACAGACCGCGATAACCGGCCGCCGGGCCGTCGCCGCGTCCGGTACCGCTACCAGGGGAGCCGCTCGTGACCGCATTCGCACTGGGACCGGAGGAACAGCAGTGGTGCGCCCGGCTGCGCGCCAGGACGGCCGAACGGCTGCGCCCCCTGGCGGAGAAGGGGGAACCGGGCCGGGTCAACCGGCCCCTGGTCGCTGCCCTCGGCGAACTGGGCCTGCTGCACCGGCTCTTCCCCGACGGCGGGAGCCCGCGGGCCCTGGACCTGTGCCTGCTGCGGGAGTCGCTGGCCCAGGAGTGCACCGAGGCGGAGACCGCCCTCGCGCTCCAAGGGCTCGGGGCCTGCCCGATCGTCCAGTCCGGGACGGCCGCCCAACGGGCCCGCTGGCTCCCGGAGGTGACCGCCGGCCGGGCGGTCGCGGCTTTCGCACTGAGCGAACCGGGCGCGGGTTCGGACGCCGCGGCGCTCGCCCTGGCCGCCGAGCCCGACGGCCCCGGCCGCTGGCGGCTGACCGGCGAGAAGTGCTGGATCTCCAACGCGCCCGAGGCCGACTTCGCCACCGTCTTCGCCCGCACCGGCGACGCCGACGGGGCCCGCGGCATCACCGCCTTCCTCGTCCCCGCCGACCGCCCGGGCCTGGGCGGTGAGCGGCTGGACATGCTCAGCCCGCACCCCATCGGCACCCTGGTCTTCGACGGCACGCCGGTGACCGAGGCGGACGTGCTCGGCGAGGTGGGCGGCGGGTTCGGGGTGGCGATGGGGACCCTGAACCTCTTCCGGCCGAGCGTGGGCGCCTTCGCGGTCGGCATGGCGCAAGCCGCGCTGGACGCCGCGCTGGCGCACGCCGGCACGCGCACCGCATTCGGCGGACCGCTCAAGGACCTCCAGTCCGTCGGCCACCGGCTCGCCGAGATGGCCACCCGCGTCGAGGCCGCCCGGCTGCTGGTGTACGCGGCCGCGGCCGCCTACGACCGCGGCGCCCCGGACATCGCCCGCCGCTCGGCGATGGCCAAACTCCTCGCCACCGAGACCGCCCAGGACGTCGTCGACGCCGCCGTCCAGATCCACGGAGCCCGCGCCCTGCGCCGCGGCCACCTCCTGGAACACCTCTACCGCGAGGTCCGCGCCCCCCGCATCTACGAGGGCGCCACGGAGGTCCAACGCTCCATCATCGCCAAGGAGTTGTACCGGAAACCCGCTCAGCCACCGGTCGGCTCCGGGGGTGAACACCGGGGCTGAACACCGGGGCCGCACAAGGGCGGTCGGGAACCGCAGCCGGCGCGCGGAGGGCTCGGGGCCGCGGAGTAGAGTCGTGGCCCCGAGCCCACCGCGCTGCGCGCCGAACCGCACCGGCACCGCCGCGACGGTTCCCGTTCCCGGTGCAGGCGCCGCCCGTTCTCGACGTCGTCTCCTGCCCGCCGACCCACCCCTGGAGCAGGCCGGACATGACGACACCCTTCCAGTGGCTCGCCGCCCGAGTCGCCATCGGGCGGCCGGCCCTCCGCGCGGCCGCCGCGGGCGCACTGGCCGCCAGCGTGATGATCATCGTCACCGGCGCCGTCGTCCGCGTCAGCGGCTCCGGCCTGGGCTGCGACCAGTGGCCCAACTGCTCCGCCGACAGCCTCGCGGCCACGCCCGCGCTGGGACTGCACGGCGCCATCGAGTTCGGCAACCGCCTGCTGACCTTCGTGGTGTCCGCGGCCGTCGGCTGGCTCATCATCGTCTCCCGACTACAGCGCGATCCCGCCCCTGCGGTGACCCGATGGGCCTGGGCCCAGTTCTGGATCGTCCTGCTCAACGCCGTCATCGGGGGCCTGACCGTGCTGGCGCGACTGAGCCCCTACATGGTCACCGCGCACTTCCTCGCCGCCGTACTGCTCCTGACGGGAAGCACGGTCTCCTGGCACCGGACCCGCACGCTCGACCGCCCCACCCCACCCGTCACCACGCCCGTCCGGCGGCTCGCCACCGCCCTGCTCGCCGGCACGGCACTGCTCCTCGTCGTCGGCACGCTGGTCACCGGCACCGGACCGCATGCCGGCGACTCCTCCGCCGTGGCGCGGATGCCGCTGAACTGGACCGTCATGACCTGGCTGCACGGAGCCGTCGCCGCCGGTGTCCTCGGCCTCGCCGCCGTCCTCTGGATCCGCACCCGGACGGACACCGACCGCACCGCCCACCGCCGCACCGCCCTGTTCCTCGCGGTGCTCCTCGCCCAGGGGCTGGTCGGCCTCGTCCAGGCCGCCACCGCCCTCCCCGAAGTGGCCGTCGTCCTGCACCTGTTCGGCTCCGCCCTCGTGTGGACGGGCGCGGTCCGGGTCTTCCTCGACACCCGCGGACGGTCCGCGGCCCGACAGGAACACCCGGACGCCGCGCTGGTTCCGGCGTGACCCACGGGGCCACGGGCCGACCTGCGTGCGCGTGTTTCTCGGCGGGCTCGCGGCCGGCGTAGTTCTCGCGACCTGGGTGCCGGGTGACCGGCAGCCGGCCTGCGCCCTGCGCGACCGTGAACTTCCCGCGCACCCGCGCCGCCCCGGGAGCGCCCCGCCGAGCCCCGCCGCCTTACCCCTGCCCGGATGCGTCGGGGGATTCGCAACGCCCGTGCGACCGCGCCCTGTTCGGCGTCCGCACCAAAACCGTCGCGGCCGGGACCGGGGCGACCTCCCGTGCTCGAAGGGCGCGCGCAGAGCCCGGCGTCATGACGTCGGTAAGACGGTCGAACGCGCCCCATTGATCAATGGGGCGTCAAGCCCCACGAAGTTAAACATCGTGTTAATACCCGCGGGAGTGGGCCCTGCGTGCACGCATCAGTGCGGGTGACGCGCAGGGCCCTCTCGCGGGCAGCTGGATCCTTACACGCACGATAATCAACCTGCAAGGTTCTGGGGCGTGTTGAGGTCCGGTAAATGTCCAATCCGTGGGACGCGATGGTGCATCTGCTTGCCAACTCGTGTTTCGGATCCCATTACTTGGGAACTCGCCCGCCAATGCTTGACATGATCCATCGGCCTCGAACTACAGTTGCACGAGTGTCGGCAGTTCGACCTCTGGCTTCTCCACTGTGAGGAGGGGTCGGCTTTCGTGGAGTGCAGCGATGGAGGGGGCTGTCATGAGGAGTCTCGCGGCGGATGCCGAGGCTATTGACAGCGCGTTTGCGGAAAGGGTTTGGGCTTTGCGAGTAAATAGCGAAGGGCGTGGCGCGGTTCTCTCGCGATGTCCATTGACTGTTGGACTCTGTAGAGTTTCTCGCCGGAATGAATGCTGATCCACTCCGGGCCGACTATCAGAGGTCGCAGTGCAATGCATTCCGCACTCCCCCCGAGGGGTTCCGCCCTTCGGGTTCGTTTGATGTCCCGCCATGGCCATTGCAAGGCCCCCTGAAGCGCATTTCCGCCGAGGTCGACCTCGCCTGCCGGCGGCGGCTCGCCGCCCGGTCGGCGACCGCCTGACCAGCAGCAATGACACCGACGACAGGAAGGGGGCCGCTCCGGCGCGGCCGGAGTCGGTGCACACCCGGGCATACCGGGAACGCCCGCGCACCCCGACCGGAAGGAGAAACGGGCATGAAGTCGAAAAATGGACTCCAGTGCAGTCGGTAACCAGACCTCAAGGCGTCTGAACGATTGCGTTCAATAGCGACCACATGCTTTGGCGGTCCCGGTCATTAGTGCTGAAACAGACAGAAGAGCAGCTTTCTCGTGGATCACCACTCTGGGTGCAACCGGAGAGATCCAGATCGAATTCCGCACGAGTCGTAAAGCGGATGAACGTGTTCCGCATCGACGATCTGAGGCAGTTCGGAGGCGAACGAGCGCATGGTGGAGACCCAACTATCCGAGGGCGAGGAACACCGTTATGCGAACCCGCTGACGTACTCGCCGCGCCTGGTCAAGGCGCTCCCGCCGGTGGAGGTGTCCGGCCGGACCCTGAAGGCGTACGGGATGTTCGCGGAGCCGGAGCGCTCCGCCACCCTCCCGACGCCGGAGTGGCTGCAGCAGCAGGCCGCCTCGGTGCTGAGCGAACCCCCACAACAGGGGGACCACCCCGTCGGCTTCCTGATCCTGCACTACGGAACGGAAGGCGACTACCTGCTGGTGAGCCAGTGGTACGACGCCAACATGCTCAAGCACTGGGTGCGCGGCTCGGCGGTCGACGCCGAGGGGAACAGCACGCTCACCCCCCTCGTCCAGCGCGACCTGATCGCCTGCGTCTGGGAGCTTGAGGTCATCAAGTTCGAGCGCGACGCCTGGGTCAACACCGTGTTGGCGCAGGGCCGGCTCGACCAGACCTCGCTCGACGCGTACCTGGGCACGACCTTCTCGGGGTGGGTATGAGCCGCGACATCAAGGTGCAGCCGATCGAGCCGTGCCACCTGGACGCGCTGCTGGCGCTGTGTCGCGAGCACGCGGCGTATGAGAAGGCGGAGTTCCGTGAGAACGGCCAAGTCGAGCGCTGGCGTTCGGCGTTGTTCTCGGAGCGGCCGGCGCTGTACGGCTGGATAGCGACGGATGGCGGGGAGCCCTGCGGCTTCATGACCGTCACCATCGACTTCGCCACCTGGGGCGCCGAACCGTTCGCCTACATGGACTGCCTGTACCTCCAGGAGCCGTATCGGGGGAGGGGGCTCGGCCGCACCTTCTTCGAGCGGCTGCGGGAGTTCTCCGTCGCGCACGGATGCGGCTGGGCCGAGTGGCAGACCCCTCCGCACAACGAGCTCGGCATCGGCTTCTACCAGCGCATGGGCGCCGAGTCCAAACCCAAGGTTCGCTTCCACTACGACGTTGAGGGGCGGGGCGTCTCGTGACGGAGACTTCTCTATCGGTGACATCGGAGCCTTCCATACCGGTGGCATCGCCGGCACCGCTGCCCCCGTGGTCGCTGGACGCCGCCGACCGGGCCCTACCGCCGCCGGCGCTCGGCGACCTCGTCCGAGCAGCGGCCGGCAACTGGCCGGACCGTCCGGCGCTTCACGACGGGCAAGTCGGCCTCACCTTCGCCGAGTTGGAGCGGCAGGCCCGAGCGCTCGCGGCCTGGCTGAGCGAGCAGGGCGTGGGCGCCGGGGATCGGGTCGCGATCCTGGCCGAGAAGCGCGCGATCATGCCGGTCCTGGCCATCGGGATCTGGAAGTGCGGCGCCGTCTACGTCCCGCTCGACGCCGCGCAGCCGGTCCCTCGACTGCGCGGCCTGCTCGGCCGCCTGCGGCCGCGGGTCGTGATCGCGCTGGACGACCGGGAGCCGGCGGTCGCCGACGTCCGCTGGGTGGGCCGGACGCAGCTCGACGCGGTCCTGTCGGGACCGGCCCCGGACCGGCCGGCCGTGGTGCAGCGGCCCGAGGACACGGCGTACATCATCTTCACGTCGGGGTCGACGGGAGAGCCGAAGGGCGTCGAGATCAGCGTCGACAGCCTGGTCGCGTACTTCGGGAACCACAACGAGGTGCTCCGGTTCACCCCGGACTCACGGGTCTTCAGCCTGTCCCCGTTCCACTTCGACGTGTCGATCGAGGACACGCTGCTGCCCCTGTCGCTGGGCGCGTTCGTCTACCAGTTCCGCGGCGTCCACGCCGGCGCCATCATGCGCGCGATCATCAAGCGCGAGCGGATCACGCACCTGATCGCGGTGTCCACGCTCCTGACCATGATCACGGAGAACGGGCGTCAGGTCACAAGGGAGAACTTCCCCTGCCTGCAGATGGTGATGACGGGCGCGGAGGTCTGCGACCCCGGTGTCATCAACGTCTGGAAGTACGGCATCCCCGAGGTGCGCGTCATCAACGTCTACGGGCCGACGGAGGCGACGATCGTCTGCGTCGCCCATGAGATCGAACGGGCCGACCCGGAGCGTACGAACTCGTACCCGATCGGCCGGCCCCTGCGCGGCGTGGCAGCACGGATCGTGGAGGACGGGGCCGAGGTCCAGGTCCACGAGCACGGTCGGATCGGCGAGCTGTGGATCGGCGGCGAGCAGGTGATGCGCGGCTACTTCGGTCAACCGGAGGAGACCGCCCGCCGCGTGGTCGAGGTGGACGGCGTCCGCTTCTACCGCACGGGCGACATGTGCAGCTATGACGAGGACGGCAACATCGTGTTCCGCGGCCGGAACGACGACGAGGTGAAGCTGGCCGGCCGCCGGATCCACCTGGGCGAGATCCGGCAGATCGTGCTGGGCGCCCCGGGCGTCGAGCGGGCGGCCGTCGCGCTGGTCCCGCGCCACGGCCACGACGTGATCGCCCTCGTGGTGATGGCACCGGATCGGGCGGTGGTGGCGGACGTGGAGAAGCTGCTGGCGGACCTGCTGCCCGAGTACATGCGCCCGGCCCTCGTTGCCTGGTCACCTGTGCTCACGGTGTCGTCGACGGGCAAGACGGACGAGAAGCTGCTGATGCGACGGCTCGCCGAGGCGGCTCAGGGGTCGAGCGCGACCCACTTCGCGCTGACGCCTGGTGGGGATGTCGAGCCCGTCGACGGGGACGGCGATGTCTGACACGGAAGCGCGGGCCCTACACGTCGAGTTCGGCCGCCTGGCCGCCGCCAGGAAGATCATGGCGGTGCGGGCGTCCACCGGCTCGCTCGCGGACGACCGGGTGAACGCCGAGCGTTGGATCGCGCGCTTCGGAAGCGTGGCCGAACCGGAGGACGGCGCGCCGGTCGACGCGGATGAGCACTCGGTGGTCATCCGGCCGGCACAGGAGGCCGCGGACAGCCCCCATGTCCTGTACATCCATGGCGGCGGGATGGTCTATTACTCGACGGCCGTCTTCCGACCTTTCCTGCGCACGCTGGCGGACACCCTGCACGCGCCGGTGGAGGCGTTCGACTATCTGAAGGCGCCGGAACACACCGTTGAGCAGTCGGTGGAGCGGCTGGGGAGGCATATCGCGGCGCGATGCCGCACGTTGGGGGACCGGCCACTCGTCATCGCCGGTGACAGCGTCGGCGGACTGCTCGCGCTCTACCTCAGCTTGCGCGTGCTGCCGGGGGTCTTCTCGCGCATCGTGCTGATCTACCCGGTTCTCGACCTTCAGACGGAACGCGAGTCCTACCGGACGTTCGGGGAGGGCTACTTCCTCGACAGCGGCAGCATGCGGCTCTTCAAGTCGCTACTGAAACCTTTCTTCTCGGGGCGCGACTTCGATCCGTTTGCCCTGTCGGAGAGCGATCTGGGGCGGCTGCCGGCCTGTTCGATCGTGACGACCGGCTGCGACGTACTCCGCGACGAAGGACTCGCCTGGGTGGGGCACCTGGCCGATCGGTCGGTCGGATTGCGCCATCAGCACTTCCCGGATCTCCCGCACGACTTCTGCCTGTATGTCGGAAAACTGGATTCAGCCAGGAATGCCGTGGACGAGATCGCCGGGACCGCATTTCAGCTTGCGGAAAGGCATGTTTAGTCGCCCACTGAATGTGCGGCGGCGGATTTATCGATTTGCTTGACGGGCGATAATGTCGGTCATTAAATTTGGCACGAGAAATGCGACTCGAAGGGCAGGATTGAGAGTGGTAGTCAAAGCTGAGTCGGTGGCATTGCCGCCATGGTCGATCGATCCTGCCGACGAGACCAGCCCGGCACCCGCTCTCGGTGATCTGTTGGTGGCTCCGGCCCTCAAGTGGCCGGACCGCACAGCGATCAACGATGGAGACGTCAGCTACACGTTCGCCCAGCTCGAGCAGGGCGCCCAGGCGGTTGCGGCCCGGCTGACCGAGCAGGGGGTCGGTGCGGGGGATCGCGTGGCGGTCCTGGCCGAGAAGCGCGCGGTCATGCCGATGCTCGCCATCGCCATCTGGAAGTGCGGAGCCGTCTACGCCCCGCTCGACGCCGCCGAGCCGGGGGCCCGACTGCAAGGACTGCTCACGCGTCTGCAGCCGGCGGTCGTGATGTCGCTGGATGACCGGGACCCGATCGCTTCCGCCGGCGGCTGGCTGGGCCGGGAACAACTCGCCGCGATCCTGTCCGGGCCGGCGGCGACTCATTCCACCGTGCCCCATCGACCGGAGCAGGCCGCGTACATCATCTTCGCCTCCAGTCCGACTGGTGAGCCGCAAGGTGTCGAGAACAGCGCGGACGGCCTCCGCGCCTATTTCGGCAACCACAACCAGGTGCTCCGCTTCACGTCGGATTCTCGCGTTCTGAGCCTGTCTCCCTTTCATGTCGATGTGTCGATGGAAGACACGCTGCTCCCCTTGTCGCTGGGAGCCTTCGTCTATCAATTCCGCAATCTCCCCGCCGGTGCCGTCATGCGCGCCGTACTCGGCCGTGAGCGCATCACGCATCTGATCGCGGTCTCGATGCTCTTGGCCATGATTACCGGGGATGGGCGTCAGATCACCCGGGCCAAGCTGCCCGGCCTGGAGACGGTGATGACGGGTGCCCAGGTGTGCGACCCCGGCGTCATCAACATATGGCGACAGCAACTACCGGAGACCCGCGTCCTCCACGCCTTCGGCCCGCCCGAGGCCACCATCTTCTGCTTGACCAACGAGATCGGGCACGAGGATGCGGAACGCACGACCGCGTATCCCATCGGCCGACCGCTGCGGGGCATGGACGCGAAGATCATGAAGGATGGGGTCGAACTCCATCAGCCCGGCGTGCAGGGGGAGCTCTGGGTCGGCGGCGAACAGGTGATGCGCGGCTACTTCGACCACCCCGAGGAAACCGCCCGGCTCGTCATCGATCTGGACGGGACGCCGTACTTCCGGACCGGGGACATCTGTAGCTACGAGCCGGACGGCAACATCGTGTTCCATCGTCACGACGACGAGGAGATCACGTGGTTGGCGGGCCGCCGTACCCACCTGGGTGAGATCCGTCGGGCTGCCCTGAGTTGTTCCGGCGTCGACCGGGTGACGGTGGCCGTGATCCAGCGCAATCGTCGCGACGTGGTTGCTCTCGTCGTCGTGTCGGAGGCCCGACGGGCGGTAGCCGACACAGAGGCGCACCTGCGCAGTTCGCTGCCCGACTATATGCGTCCAACCCTGTTGGTCTGGTCGCCTGCTGTATCCGCCACATCGACTGCGGAGACCGATGAACGTCAATTTGTTCAACGGCTCACGACAGCAGCTCAGCAGTCGAACTCCAACTATTTCGCACTGTCGGCCGATGGCGCCGTCGAGCCTATTGAGAAGGTGGAGCCATGTCTGTAGCGGTGAAGGATAAGGTCGCCGAAAACCTGGAGGCGGCGCTGGGCAAGCCGGTGGACCTTGACCCGCTGCCCGACGATACGGCGCTCAACACC
Organism: Streptomyces sp. NPDC058000; assembly: GCF_042886435.1. NCBI lineage: Bacteria > Bacillati > Actinomycetota > Actinomycetes > Kitasatosporales > Streptomycetaceae > Streptomyces > Streptomyces sp. NPDC058000. The sequence goes on along the minus strand of NZ_JBHVQS010000014.1, from coordinate 76,438 downwards.
CTTGGTCTGGACTCCCTCTTGACCATCAGTGTCCTGGTCACGCTCCTGGAGGACTGCGGCGTCGACCTGGGAGAGCATGCAGACTCGCTGGTCACTCCGAGTACCCTCGGCGATCTTTTTGCCATCGCCGACCGGTTCATGGGAGACCAGGACTCGACCTCGAATGAGAGTGACATGTCCCGAGAACAACGATCGCAGTTGGACTTCTACCAGGAGAAACTGGCCTATGAGATCGACTCTGCGGATCTGAAGGCGGCTCTCGAAGACGGCCAGGAGCTGGTCGTCGTCGACGGTCGGAGCAGCGAGTCCTACGAGATCGAGCATATTCCTGGCGCGATCAGCATTCCGCACCGCTCGATCTCTCAGGATTCACTGGCTTCTCTCTCCAAAACACCGCTGTACGTCGCCTACTGCGATGGCATCGGCTGCAACGCCTCCACCAAGACGGCTATCAAACTGGCGACCTTGGGCTTTCGGGTCAAGGAGCTGATCGGTGGCCTGGATTGGTGGAAGCGGGATGGCCATGCCACCGAAGGACGGGCGGCTCAATGCGATGCCGCTGCCCACGTCGACTGCGGGTGTGCCGGCTAGGTAGCGGGGAGAGAGTCAGCCCAAGCAGAGAGATGGTAGTCGACCTGTGAGTACTCTGAAGTTCGACCAGTCGCAGTTGGACGTCGCGGTGGTGGGTGGGAGCATCGCCGGCTGTGCCACCGCAATCCGCTTCAGCCAGATGGGTTATCGGGTCGCAGTCTTCGACAAGAAGGCAATGAACGACCAGTCCCATAAGCGGCTCTGCACCCATTTCATTCAGCCGCACTCGGTGCCGATACTGGCCGAGCTCGGGCTGGCCCACCTCTACGAGCCTGCCTGGTCGGTGCCCACCAAGGCCATCTTCGTCACGCCCGGGGGTGTGGTCGAGGGGCCCGGGGGCTATTACTCCGAGCAGCCGGATTCCTACGCGCTCAATCTGGAACGGCGTGTGCTCGACCCCGCGTTGAGAGCAGCCGCGCGGAAGCAAGGCGTCCAGTACATCGACTCCACCACCGTGGAGAAAATCGAAGAAGACGAATCCGGCTGGATCCTCGATACGCGCAGCGAGACCGGATCCCACCGCTTCCGGGCCCGTCTGGTGGTGGCCGCGGACGGGCGTCGTTCGCGGTTGGCCAAGGAGCTCGGCAACCCGACCGAATCTCGTCCGAACGAGCGCGCAGCCCTCTTCGGTTATTTCTCGGGGATCAAGACTCGGCAGGACAATCGCTCGGTCTTCATCATGAACGAGCGGGACCTGGCCTGTGTCTACCCGCTCGTCGAGGGCAGGACCCAGCTCGTCCTCTTCGCGGACAAGTCGCGGGTCGAGGGATGGCACGGCGCGGACGGCCGGCTCCAGGAGTTCCTGAACTACTTCAATGACCTGCCGGACGCGCCGTCGGTATCCGATGCGGTCCCGGAGACGGGTCTGCTGGGATACAGCGACTATCCGAGCCAGATCCGTCAGCCGGTCTTGGGCTCGATCCCCTTCGTCGGAGACGCGGCCCTGTCGCTGGATCCCATGAGTGGCGTCGGTTGTGGATTCGCGTTGGTGTCGGCCGATCTACTGGCTCGCTCATTTGCCGACCGGTCGTTGGCCAAGGCTGATCTCGAAGACGGATTGGCCGAGTACCGGAAGCAGTTCGAAGACGTCATCCTCCCGCATGCCGAGGGCATATACGGAGACTCTCTCGTCGAAAAGAACGAGGCGTCCCGGCGGAGGATGTTCCAGGCTATCAGCGGCAATCAGGAGCTGAGCCAGAAGTATCTGGCCCTCACCGGCCGCATGCTGATGCCAGGAGAGTTTCAACGAGACCTCATGCGTGCGCTGATGACCCGAGGTGCCGCTGGTCTCAAACGCTAGCCCGCCCCCCATACGGCCTGTAGAGTCAAGAAACTGTGATACGCGTATGACTAAATCTCCGTCACTTCTCATCGGGGTACTGTGCGGCATTAGCGCCAACCTGGTCTGGGGTCTGGCATTTCTGATCCCAGTGCTGCTCCCCACCTCGGACTCCGTCGCACTCGCGCTGGGACGGTACCTCTGCTTCGGAGTGGTATCGGTCGGCATCATGATCTTCACGCGCGGCGCCGGGATGCGCGGCTTGGATCGGAAAGTCTGGCTCACGGCCCTGGCGTTCGCATTCGCCGGCCACCTGGGCTACTACTTCTTTCTGGTGCAGGGGATTACTCACGCCGGGTCGCCCATCTCGACAGTGATCATCGGAACGCTGCCGGTGACCGTCGCGCTGACCGGCAACTGGGTCCGCAAGGAGTTTCCGTTCTCGCGCCTGCTGCTGCCGCTCGGATTCATCACGGTCGGTCTGGTCCTGGTCAACCTCAAGGAGGTTGACTGGGGAACCGCCTTCAGCGGTCACACCGGAACGACTTGGGTGATCGGTATCGCGTCGACGCTGACGGCACTCGGCTTGTGGACGTGGTACGCGGTGGCCAATGCCAACTTCCTCAGAAGGCACCCGGAGATCTCGTCGTACAACTGGTCCACGCTCATGGGCGTGTGCGCGCTGGCACTGTCATTGGTCGCCCTGCCGGTTGCTACGGTCTCTGGCGGCATACACATCGACCGAGCGGGCATCTTCCCCATCATTATCGGCAGTCTGGTTCTCGGGGTGCTCGTTTCATGGGTCGGAACGGTACTCTGGAACCGTTCCTCGGGATTGGTGCCGATTTCCATCGCGGGGCAGCTCGCCGTCGTCCAGATGATTTCTGGATTGATCTATGTCTTCGTGTGGTCTCGCCATATGCCACCGGCGTTGGAGCTGGTTGGAATCGCACTGCTCATCGGCGGCGTGTTGTTGGCCATCCAGCGTACTCGCAAGGGTCGTGCGGAGGCCGAAGTCAAGCTCGCGGAGAAAGCCGAGTTGGCTTCATAGGCGGAATCTGGCCGGCTCCACGGAATGCCCCCGGGCGCGTTGATCGCCGAGTGCGATCCGGACTGGCTGCAACTGTTGCGCCAGCTGAGTGTGGAGAGTCGAGGGTTGACCGCCGGGGGGCTGCGAAGACGGACAGCGATCTGTGGGGCCAATACCCGGCAAGGTACAGATAAGGGGAGGACAGAGACTGATGTCGCGCGTTGCGTTCACGACTTTCGCGATCCTGAAGAAGCCGTACGGGAATGCTGAGGTTCAGGAGTTCGACGACCTGACGCCGCCCACGTTCGAAGAAGCGGAAGGCAGCCCGGGATTCATCGCTCGGGCGAAAGAGGACCCTGGCCAGAGCCATCTCACCAACTTCGAGCGGGACTGGGGAGAGTGGGGCAAGTTCGACGTTCCGCGCTTCTACACGGGCGGCCGGACCAACGAGACCGACAGCCGTGCTTCCACCCTGTCGCTGTGGAGCGATCTGGAGTCCGTCTTCTCCTTCGTCTACACGGGCCTGCATCGCAGCACGTTGAGCAGGCGGCACGAGTGGTTCCTCAAGCCCGAGTGGCCCAGCTACGCGATGTGGTGGGTCGCCGATGACGCCATCCCCACCTGGTCGGACGCCTGTAGTCGGCTGGAGCACCTGCACGACAACGGTCCGAGTCCCACCGCGTTCAGTTTCCGCCAGGCTTTCACCCCCGACGGCGCTCCGACTCGGGTGCGCGGCATGGCCGAGGGACGAAAGGCCGGCGCCTGATGCGTGCGGACCGTTCCGCGCTGCTTTCCCCCTGACCGTCGGCGCCGCGTCGTGCTTGGCCAGGTCGGACTCCAGCCGGGCGACCTTCTTGCGCGGCCGCTCCAGCTCCGCCTTCTCCGCGATCCAGCCGCCCTCGACCTCCTGGGCCGTGACCGTAAGGCACTCGGCTTCCCGCACGGCATGACGCACGCGGAGGTCACGTTCACCTCGCGCGGACCGGTGGCGATCGAGAGCGACGGACGCCGCGGTCGGGCGCGAGGGCGTGGGCGCAGTGCGCATCCACCGCTGCCGCCCTGAGGAGGACTGCACTCTCACCGGGCTCGACCTGCCACGCCCCGACCAGGACGCGGCGCTGATCGAAGCGGTGCCGCCGGCACGGGTGGGCACCGAACTGCGCCGTCAACCCGCCGCGTACACGTCGCGCTTCGCCTACCTCATCGCCGCAGGAGCTGGCCTCGAAGACCGCACGGCTCGTCTCGACCGTCCAGAACAGGCCGTCCGCTTGCACAGCGGGCCCGCAGTCCGCATCGCCAGCGCGCCGAGCTACCTCATCCATCCCACACCACCCAGGGGTTTTCTGTGATCACGCGTGCCTTCGACAGGTCGGCGATGAGCTGGTCCTACGAGATGCACCTCCAACCCATGCTGTCCGCCGCCGACATCGAGGGGCTGCCGTTCGGGTCCGTCTTCGGCAGCGTCCCTGCGCACACCGTCTCGAAGCGACACGCCCACCAGGACGGCGAGATGTTCATCGTCCTGGCCGGCACGGCCTTCGTCGTGCTCGGGGACGAGGAGCGTGAGCTGGGACCCGGTTCGGTCGTCCACCTGTCGCCCTTCGGCTTCCACGAGATCCGCAACGAGTCCGATGAGGCGTTCGACATCGTCTCGATCTACTGGGAGCACATCCCGAGCGCCGTCAAGGTCCTTGAGCAAGCCCCTCCGCGCGACGGGTTCCCCGAGCGGATGCTGGTCTTCTGCCCCCCGCCCACCCCCAACGGCGGCCTGCACCTGGGCCACCTCGCGGGCCCGTACGTCCGCGCCGACATGCTGGTGCGCGCGCTGCGCAGCATGGGCCGCGACGCCCGGTACATCACCGGCACCGATGACCACCAGTCGTATGTCGCCGCCGCCGCGCGACTGCGCGGTACGGAACCGGCCGACGTGGCCACGGCCGAAGGCGACGCCATCCTGGCGACCCTGCGCGCGGCCGGCGCCGGCGGCGACCGGCTCACCCGTCCCGCCGGGGACCCGGAGCACGCCGACCGGATCCGGGAGCTGCTCGCCAAGGTGGCCTCCTCGCCCGCCGCCACCGAGGAGGAGCGGGAGACGGCGTACTGCCCGAAGTGCGACCTGTCGCTGCACCAGGCCTTCGCACGCGGATGCTGCGGGCACTGCGGCGCAGCCAGCGACGGGGAGATCTGCGAGGCCTGCGGTCGGCCCAACGAAGCCCGGGAGCTCACCGACCTGCAGTGCCGGATCTGCGGCACCGCGGCCGTCACCCGCCCGGAGCGGGCGCTGTGGCTGGACCTCAACGCCTACGCCGAACAGTTGCGGGGCTACCTGCGGAACTCCTACACCTCGCCCGACCTCCAGGCACTGGTGGAGCGACTGCTGGACGAGGGGCTGCCCGCGTACCGGCTCGGCCGAACCACCGAGTGGGGCGTCGCCCTGGCGGACGGCCAGGCCCTCGACGCCTGGGCGGACCTCGCGCTGACCTTCCTGGACGCTGCCCGGGCCGAGTCCGAGCAGGGCGGTCCGGCGAAGATCACGCTCTTCCTCGGCTACGACAACAGCTTCTACTACGCGGTCCTGTTGCCGATCCTGGCCTTCGCGGCCGACCTCGCCGACCACCTGCCCACCGCGTTCGTCACCAACCAGTTCCTGCACTTGGAAGACGCGAAGTTCTCCACCAGCCGGGGCCACGCGGTCTGGGCCGACGACGCGCTCGCCGCGGCGGGACCGGACGCCGTCCGCCTGGCCCTGCTGCGCAACGCCCCGGAAGGACGCGTGACGCGGATCAGTCAGGAGCGCGCCGGCGAGCTCGCACAAGACCCGCTGTACCGCAACGCTCGGGAGTGGCTGGGCGGCTTCGCGGCGCTGACCGAGGAAAGCGACGGCCAGGTGCCGGGCACCGGTGCCTGGACCGACGCGCACCGCGAGTTCTACCGCTACCTCAATCTGACCACCCGTCAACTCGATGGCCTGCTGCTCCCGGAGTCGTTCAGCGCGCGGGGATACGTCCACCTGCTGGAGTCCTTCGTGGCACGCGCCGCGGAGTTCCGGGCGACGGAGGAGGCGCTGCGCCGGGTTCCGTCACTGGCGGAGGAGGCGCGCACGAGCCTGGCCCTGGAGTACCTGGCGGCCAAGGTGTTCGCCGCGCTGGCCTGGCCGGTCACCCCCGAGCTGGCCCAGCAGGTCTGGGACTGGCTGGGCCTGCCTGCACAGCCGGTTCGCGAGGCCGACTGGTCCTTCCTGCCGTCCGGCACCCGGTGCGTGTCAACCGCGCCCGACCTCACCACGGTTGCTGTCTCCGCTGTGGGCGAGCGATCGTGAGCCAGGTCGGCTCGGCAGTGCCCCCTCGCAGTACGGATTTACCCGCCAGTGCGGACGTCGTGGTGGTGGGCGCCGGGATCACCGGTGCCTCCCTCGCGCACCACCTGGCACGCCGGGGTGTGTCCGTCGTCGTGATCGAGCAGTCACCGCAGTCGGGTACGGGGGCCACCGGCCGCTCCGGCGGCATGGTGCGTGCTTACGACCCCGACCCGGCGATCGGGGAACTGGCGCTGCCGAGCCTGGCCACTTACCGGGACCCCGGGTCCTGGGCGTCGGGGCAGGCCCCGCTGCACGCCGTCGGCGCCGTGACCGCGGCCCACCCCGACCAGGGGCCCGCCCTCCGGGAGGCCGCCGGGCAGCTCAACGGCGCGCTGGGTACCTCGGCGCACGTGGTGGCGGAGTGCGACGAGGCGGCGGGGATACGCCTGGCCGGCGGCGTCGCCCTCGTCGAGCCGGAGGCGGGCTGGGTGGCACCGGCGGAGGTCACCGCCGACTGGCTGGTACAGGCACGCGCCGACGGCGCCGTGGTGTGCCACGGAGTGCGCGTGCGGGCAGTGGAGGCACGTGGCGGACGCCCGGCGGTGCGCACGGACGCGGGCGTGGTCAGTGCCCGGGCCGTGGTCGCGGCGGTCGGGCCCTGGGCGGCCGACCCGGTGCCCGGGTTGCGGCCGGCCTCGCCGGTCCGCTCGCGATCGATCCAGGTGAGCGTCGTCGAGCGCCGCCCTCCTGCGCCGGCCCATGCGACCTTCGTCGACCTGCGCACCGGGCTGTACGCCAAGCCGGTCGGCGCGGACCGGACGTTGATCGGTATGCCGCACCTCGTCTGGGACTCCCCCTTCGACGCGCAGCCGGACCCCGCGCACGCCCAGGCCACCGTTTCCGCGCTCACCGCCCATTTCCCGTGGCTCACCACAGCGGTGCACCTCAGCACGGTCCGCGCCGCGGACGCCTACGGTTCGCCCGGGGTCGGCGGGCCGGCGTCCGGGCTGCTGGAGGGCACTGGCGTGCCGCACGTGTGGTCGGTGCGGGGCTGGAACGGCAGCGGTGTCAAGACGGCACCGGAGGCCGGCCGCCGCATCGCGGACGCGTGCGTGGCCGACGCCTTCTCCGACGTCGCCTGACAGCCGCCCGATCGGCGGCACCCGCACCCCCATCGGATCCCCCCTCAACACAGCAGCGAGGTGCTCCATGCCGGACGCAGCCGCTCCACGCTTGCTCATCGAGCGCGTGGACGCGTCCCATTTCGAGGCGATCCTGCCGCTCATCGCCGATTACCAGAGGTTCTACGGCCAACAGCCCGACGACTCCAGAAACCGGCGGTTCTTCGGCGAGCTGCTGGGAGACAACCCCCACGGTCTCCAGCTGGCTGCCCGTCAGGGGCCGCACACGATCGGCTTCGCCACCCTCTTCTGGGTGCGCGTCTCCACCAGGGCGGCCACCGTGGCCCTCCTCAACGACCTGTACGTCCATCCCGACCACCGGGGCGGTCGGGAGGCGGGCGTCGGAACGGCGCTGCTGCACGCGGCCGCACGCGAGGCCGGCGACCGGGGCTTCTCCCACCTCACCTGGGAGACCGCGCCCGACAACCGCTCGGCGCAGGCACTGTACGACCGTTTCCTGCGCGAGGCCGCCGACCTCGGGGCGCCCTCGACCTGGTTCCACTACTCATATCCGCTTCCCACCAAGGGGGAACAGTGACCCGCTGCCACGATGTGCTCGGCATAGGCTTCGGTCCGGCCAACCTGGCTCTGGCCATCGCCCTGGAGGAAGAGGGCCACGACCTCGACATGCGCTTCCTGGAGGCCAGGCCGGGCCCGTCCTGGCAGAGCGCCATGATGCTCGACGGGTCGGACATCCAGAACCACCCCGTGCGCGACCTCGTGTCGCTGCGCAATCCGCGCAGCCGCTACAGCTTCATCAACTACCTCTTCGAGAACGAGCGGTTGCTGGAGCACCTCAACGTCCCGATGGAGTTCCCGCTGCGCAAGGAGTATGCGCAGTACGTCACCTGGGCCGCCGGCCACTTCGGCCACCTGGTCGACTACGGCGTGCACGTCACCGGCGTCACCGTCGGCCGGGATGCCGAGGGCGGTCCGGTCTACACCGTCACCACCTCCGCCGGAGACACCCTCCAGGCGCGCGCTCTCGTGATCGGCACCGGGCGGGCCCCGTTCATCCCGGAACCGTTCGATGCGGTGGACACCCCGCGCATCTTCCACCTGACGCGCTACCTGCCGGCGCTACAGCAGCTGGAGGAGCTGGGCGTGGCCGGACAGGGCGACCGGTCGCCGCGCACGGTGACGGTCATCGGGGGCAGCCAGAGCGCGGTGGAACTCACGATCGACCTCACGCGGCGCTTTCCCCGCGCCCGGGTGAACACCCTCGTCCGCTCACTGACGCTCCGTCAGAAGGACACCAGTCCGTTCAGCGAGGAGGGGTACTTCCCCGACTTCACCGACTACTACTACCGCGCTTCCCGCGAGCGCAAGGACGCCCTCGACTCGTACATGCGCCTGACGAACTACTCGTCCGCCGACGGCGATGTGCTGCGCGAGTTGTACCGGATCATCTACGAGCAGCGCTTGGACGGCGACCAGAAGGTGTTCGTCTCCGGCAGCCGCCAGGTACGTGGCCTTGAGGTGCGAGAGGACGGCGTCCACCTCGACGTCGAGGAGCTGAACACCGGGGAGACCGAGGAGTACCGGTCCGACTTCGTCGTCCTGGCCACCGGATTCCGCGATCTCGGCCCGGCTGCCCACCAGGAGCGCGTCCCTGCCCTCATGCGCAGCATCGCCGACGACTTCGCCTTCGACGACCACGGTTACCTGACCGTCGGCCCGGACTACGAAGTGCAGCCGCTGGGCGCCGACACGCCCACGCTCTTCCTCAACGGCCTGTGCGAGTCCTCCCACGGAATCGGTGACGCCGGTTCGTTCAGCCTTCTGTCACTGAGGGCCAAGGTCATTGCAGAGGGCCTCCGGAAGCGTCTTCCGTAATGGAGCCGGCAGGCACCTCCGTCCCCGGCGCGGCGGTCGCGCCGGGCGGACCAGGAACGGATACGGGCGGCCGAACGGCGCGAAGGCCGGAGCTGGAGATCGCCACCCGCCTCTCCGGCGGTGTCCTTGGCGCCGGGATGCTGATCATGCCTCCCGTCGTCGCAGCCTTGACGGGCGGGCACAGCCTCCGTGTCTGGTCGGCCCACATCCTGCTCGGTGGATCGGTCAGCCTCCTGCTGGCCATGTTGGTCCGCGGGAGGGTGCGGCCGACCTCGTTGGCGGGCACCGTCGGGGCCCTACTGGGTTCGTGGGCGGAACGGGCGGTGAACGGCGCCTTCGCCATCGCCTTCACCGCCGGGCAGGCGGCGATCGCCTGGTTCGCCGCGAGCTGCCTGTTGACGGCCGCCGACGGTTCCCTGCCGCGTCCGGGGACGGACGGCCTCCTTCTCGCCCTCGGCCTGCTCGCGGCGGCCGTGTTCGCGGCGCTCGGTCCGCTGTCGCTGCCGGCCGTCGTGCTCCGGCTGCGTCCCTGGGTCACCGGGGCCCTGGCGCTGGCCTGCGCCGCATGGGGCTGGCCCGCCGTACCTGCGGTGGGTTCGCACACGCCGCTTGCGCCGCCGGGACTCTCGGCAGGCGGTGCTCAGTGGCTGGCCCTCGCGGCGTTGTTCTTCGCCGGGGTGGGCTGGGAAGCCGTCACCGCCGTGGCCCCGGTCGCCACTGCCGGGCGGAGGCGCACTGCCGCGGGCGTGGCCTTGGGAGCGGCTTCGGTGGCTGTCGTCTACCTGGGGCTGGCCACGGTCCAGCGGCTGGCCGCCGGGGCGCCGGCGGCCCAGGACGCGGTGTCCGCACCGCTTCGCTGGGTGTTCGCCGTGGCGACGGCTGTCGTGCTGACCTCCTACTGCTTCACCAACGTGCGCACCGCCGCCCGGATCGCCGCGCGGCTGCGCCCCGCCGAGCGGGGCCCGTCCGAGCAGAGCCCCTCCGAACGAGGCCCCGCCAAGGCCGTCATCGCGTCCGTCGGCGCCTCATGTTGCTTCTTCGCCTGTGCGGGGGCTGCTTGGGACGGTGCCGTCCCCCTGCTGCTGCTGGGGCCGGCCGCGGCCGCACTGATCGGCTACGGCCTGGCAGCCGTCGCTGCCGTGCGCTGCGGCGGGCCGCTACTGCGGTGGGCCGGAGCCGCGGTACTGCTCGTGCTCGTGGGCGTGGTGGTCCTCGCCGTTCCTCTCCTGCTCGGTGGATGAGCGATGGCCAAGCTCCTACACGGTGCTGCGGCAGCCGGGTGCTCCCGGCCGGATGGTCGGCAGGGTCCGCCCGCGCGGCGCTCTCCGGCTGACCGCCGGCCGCACTGCGCTCCGCGCGTACGCGGCGTCGGCCGTCCACGGACCGGCGGCCACCATGCTGGTGGCCGCCGTGTTCGGCATGGTGGTCCAGCCGTTGGGGCCCCTGCCCGGCTCCGGCGGGAACGGTCAGCTCTACGGATGGCCGCTCACGCCGAACGCGCTCGCCGTCCTCCTCTTCGAGGTGCCGACGACCGGCGTCACCGGCCGATGGCAGTGGCGGACCGCCCTGGGCATGGTGCCGCCTGCGTCCGTGGGGGCTGTGCCGTGAAGGCGCTCGGTATCAGCGCGGGCGCGCTGATCCGGACACAGGGGGAGAGGCTGCTGCCGGCACCGGTGGCGGCAGCACACGCGAACGAGGCCGCTCCGCCCGGCGACGGCGCCTCCTACCCGTCCTTGCCGGGCCCGTGCCAGTCGGTGGGCACGTCGGTGGGCCCAGCGACTGGCGGCTTCGCCCCGGGCCTGAACCACCGGTTCGCCCGGCCGGCGTGCGCAGCCGTGCCGCTGATCACCGCGACCGGCCCGTACGCCCGCACACCCCCGCCCCGCGCCGCCAACGCCCACGACGGCGATGACCAACCCGGCGCGCCCTCTCCGTTCACCACGCCTTCCTTATCCACCCCCCCTCTCCGAGGAGACATCATGATCGCCCCCACAATTGAGTCCGAGGTCCGCAGCTACTGCCGGAACTGGCCGGTGGTGTTCCACCAGGCGCGCGGCAGCCGCATGTTCGATCGCGACGGCCGCGCCTATCTGGACTTCTTCGCCGGTGCCAGCGCCCTGAACTACGGTCACAACCACCCCGTACTCAAACGGGCGTTGCTCGACTACCTGGAGCAGGACGGGGTTGCCCACAGCCTGGACATGCTGACCGCCGCCAAGGAGGACTTCCTCACCGAGTTCGCGGCGCGGGTGCTCGGTCCTCGCGGACTGGACTACCGGGTGCAGTTCCCCGGTCCCACCGGTACCAACAGCGTGGAGGCCGCGCTCAAGCTGGCCCGCAAGGTGACGGGACGTCAGACGATCGTCGCCTTCACCGGCGCCTTCCACGGCATGTCGCTGGGTTCACTGGCCGTCACGGGAAACGCCGCCAAGCGCGCGGGTGCCGGCATTCCGCTCGGACACACCTGGCGCATCCCCTACGACGGGTTCTCCGGAGACCAGGTGTCCGGGCTCCAGCTGCTGGACAGCATGCTCGCCGACAGCAGCAGCGGCTTGGACCTCCCCGCAGCCGTCATCGTGGAGACCGTGCAGGGCGAGGGCGGCGTCAACCCGGCCGGCGCGGCCTGGCTCGCCGACCTCGCGGAGCTGTGCAGCCGCCGAGGCATCCTCTTGATCATCGACGACATCCAGATGGGCTGCGGCCGCACGGGCCCCTTCTTCAGCTTCGAGGCCGCCGGGATCACCCCGGACATCGTCTGCCTGTCCAAGTCCATCAGCGGATACGGCCTGCCGATGTCCCTCACGCTCTTCCACACCGAGTTGGACGTGTGGCAGCCGGGCGAGCACAACGGCACGTTCCGCGGCAACAACCCGGCATTCGTGACGGCAGCCGCCGCCCTGCGGGAGTTCTGGGCGGACAGCACCCTGGAGAAGCAGACCGAGGAGCGGGGCGTCCTGTTCGAGGAGACGCTGGGCGAGCTCGCCGATCGGCACACCGCGGACATAGCGGCGTTGCGTGGCCGTGGCCTGGTGTGGGGCCTGGACTTCCGGGAGTCGCGGATGGCCAGGCAGGTCGCTGACGCGGCATTCGCCCGCGGGCTCCTGGTGGAGACGTCGGGCTCCCGCGACGAGGTGGTGAAGCTCATGCCGCCCCTGACGTCCACGGACGAAGAACTGGCCGAGGGCCTCGGCATCCTGCGGGACGCGGTGGCATCAGCCGTGGGTGGCTGAGCGCGTACCCAGAGCCGTCGGCGGGGCGGTCACCGGATCCCCGCTGCGGCTCCTACCGGACGGGCGGCCCGTGCGGGACCCGGCTGCGCCCACGGCGAAGGTCCTCCCGTTGGACACCGGCCGGGCAGGAGCGCCCGGTGGATGAGTCGCGGTTGGTGCTCGTGGCACGGGAGACGGTCGTGCCGACGAGCCCGAGGAGTGGTCCGGCGTACTGGCTGGACCACTCCTCGGCGACGCCGACGGTGCGCCCACGCCGGTGGAGGCCAAGCCCGTGCGCTTCGCAGCCGGCGGGGGTATCGGCCAACGGATCGGAAACGGCTCCCTCGTCTGTAGCTACGAGCCGAAGCGGGGAAAGGACTCATCGCTCACAGGTGGTGCCGTTCTCCGGTCTCAGGCGTCCTTCCGCAGCCGCGTCTCCGTGCAGTTCGGCGCAGTTCGGCGCAGTTCGGCGCGGCTCGACTCGGCTCGAATCGGCTCGACTCGGCTCGACGCGGTACGAACCGGGCTGCGGGGGCAGGACCGCTGTGATCTTGTCGCTCGCCAGGCCGTGCGGGTAGCCGGCGAGGAAAGGCTGATCGATGCCGCAGACGCGCTCCGGTGCCTTGGTGGACAAGGGGTGGAAGGGCAGTCGCACAGGCGCAGCACGGTGGGGGAGACGCGTTTGCGACGCGACCCGCCTGGGTGCCGCGGCCGACACCGCGGTCAGGGCTTGCCGGCGGGAAGCCCTTCGTCGCACAGGTTGCGGCAGACCTCCTCAAGGAGGGCGATCTGTGGGGCATCGCGGCCCGCCGACGGCCAGGCGACGGCAAACGTGCACGGCACCAGGTCGGCCACGGGAAGGTAGCGGATGTCCGGCCGCGGATAGAGCTCGGCCGCGACGGCCGGGAGGAAGGCCCGCGCACCGTCGAACGACACTGCGGACAGGAGGGATTCGACGCGGGAGACCTTGTGTTCCGTATAGCGAACAGGGGTCCCGTCCGGCCGCGGGTCCACAGCCCAGAAGTCCCGCCCGGCCCGGGACACCTCCGGTGTCAGACCCACCATGGGAAGGTCGGAGAGGTCCGCGAGGCACACCGAGGAGCGCTGTGCCAGCGGGTCCGTGCTCGATAAGCACACCACGCGCGCCTCGGTGGTGAGCGGCTGGGCGTGAAAGTCCTCGGGCACCGGCAGGTAGACGAAGGCCGCATCGATCTGGCCGGTCGTCAGACCGGTCGCCTGCTCGACCAGGTCCACCACGCGGAAGTCGATTTCCAGGCCGAGGTGCAGGGTGGTGAGGGCGGCGATCACACGGCGGGTGGAGGCGAGCGCGGTAGCGCAGTCCGTCAGCCCCAACCGGAGCCTGAGACCGTCGCCCCCGGTCGACGAGGACAGCGCCGCGTCGCGCAGTTCGTCCGTCGCTCCCACGACGTTCCGCACCAGCGGCAGCAGCGCCCGGCCCACCGGGGTGACCTCCACCCGCCGGCTCGTGCGGGCGAACAGCTGGACGCCCAGCCGGCGTTCCAGCGCCCGGATCTGGAGGCTGAGGGCGGGCTGGGTGAGGTAAAGCCGTGCCGCCGCCCGACCGAAATGGAGTTCCTCGGCCAGCGTCAGCAGCGATCGCAGCTGCTGGACCGTCGGATCATCGGCACCAGCCATGGACGATTACCTCCCATTGATCAATGGACGGCACGCCGTCATCCATCAGGCATGGTAATCGATGGCCCCTTGCGTAGGGCCTTGCTCCAGCGGGAAGCTGACTGCACTTCAGCGTGCTGCGGGGGAACAATGCCGCTGAGTGACAGGGCGTCTCACATCGACCACGACTCCCTTCCTCCTGGCCTCCTGCCTAAATCCGCCCGCACGCATGCGGAAGCGCTCTCGGCCACTTTCACCCGGGAGCGGGCGTCAAATCGAGACACGGGAGATTCCGTTGCAGCGCAAAATATCCGTCGGTGCAGCGGAATCCCTGCGTCTGGACCGCCGGAAGCAGCGGCGAACTGCGCATCGTGCGGGGAGCGGTGGAAGCGCCTGGGGGTACGTCCGCCCTCCTTGTGCAGGGTTTTACGCACGGGGCAAGTAGCAAGTAGGCAGAAGTTGTTACGGGGGATGCTGGAATGCAGCCCTCCGGAGAGTGCTGGCCACATTGGCCCCCGCCCGGAACCCGGACTGCGGTCAGGCGGGAAACGAGCACATTCACACCTCTCGGAGGAACGTTGAACGACAAGACGATGGAAGTGGCGTGGACTTCGACGCGGGCGTCCCAGAGAGTCCTGGAACTCCTGTACCGATATCGGCGTATCGACGAGTCACTGACCGACAAGTCCGACGACGCCGCTGGCGGCGAACCGTGTGTGGCGTGTTCCGAGATGCACCGGGAAAAGATCGAGCACTTCATCGAACGGGACGAGCCGATCCACTTCGTGGTGCCCGCCTTCCCGGCGAAATCGCCGAACCAGAGCAAGGTGCTCGGTGTGCTTCCGGATCTCGGTGAGCGCATCGCGTTGGGGTTCCTGCAGTCGTTGTGTGACTACGTGGGCCACTTCTACCGCCCGGGTGCCCGGGTCACGATCTGCTCGGACGGCCATGTCTTCGGTGATGTGGTCGGGGTTTCCGACACCACGGTGACCGAGTACCGGGATTCACTGACGGAAATGATCAGAACGTCCCGTTGGTCCTCGATCGACATGTTCGGACTCGATGACGCACTGGGCTCCATGGACTACGCGGAGATGCGAAAAGTGCTTGAGGACGAGTACTCCGCCACCCTCGACGAGTTGAAGGAGAAGGTCCGCACCGACAAGAGCACGCGAGCGCTGTTCAACGGGATACACCGTTTCATGTTCGAGGACGCGGTGGCCCGCCGGGGCGGCGAGGCGTCCCGGACGAAACTGCGCAACGACTCGAAGGAGACGGCGTATCAGACCATCCTCCGCAGCAATGCGTGGAGCCGGCTGGTCGCCGGGAAATTCCCCCGGGCGATACGTCTGTCCATACATCCGCAGCCCCCGCACTCCGAGAAATTCGGCCTCCAGCTCATGCGGACCAGGGACGGCTGGCTGACGCCCTGGCACGGTGTGGTGCTGGACGACGGTGTGACCTGTTCCCTCGTCAAGCGCTGGGACGCCGAGAAGCTCCATGCCACGGTCGTGTGGCGGGACGGCCGCCCCAGTCACTTCGTAGCGCCCCATCTCTCTGCGACCACACTGGAAAGGGTTTCGTGACATGTCGGTTCCGACGACATCGCACAGTGCGTTGGTCCATACTCCGCTCCGGCCCTTCGGCCGCACCGTGGAATCCGCCGGTCCGGCGAAGGTCGTGGATATCCCGGTCGAGAAGCTCGCCCGGTGGACCGAGGAGTCACGTGTGCTGGTGCTGCGCGGCTTCGACCGCATGGCGAAGCAGGAATTCGCCGACTACTGTCGCCTCTGGGGCGAGTTACTGAAGTGGGAACCCGGTGAGGTCATCGACCTGGTGGTCGAGGACAACCCGAAGAACTACCTGTTCGCCAGCGGTGACGTGCCGTTCCACTGGGACGGTGCCTTCGTGGAGGCCAACCCGCGGTTCTTCTTCTTCCAGTGCCTGGACGCCACTCCGGGCGCCGGCGGTGAAACCGTCTTCTCGGACACCACCGCGGTCTACCGGGACGCCGACTCCGAACTCCGGCAGCAGTGGCAGGGCATGAGTCTCACCTATTCCACCGAAAAGCTGGCGCATTACGGTGGACAGGTCACCGAGCGGCTCATCGCCCAGCATCCGGCAACCGGTGTGCCGGTGCTCCGCTTCGCCGAGCCCCTGGACCCCGCGGTCTACAAGAACCCGGTGCACGTCCGGGTCGATGGATTCGGTGAGGCGGAGTCCGGGGATTTCCTCGCCGCCATGGCAGAGCGGCTGCATCAGCCCGAGTACTGCTACGCGCACGACTGGCGGGCCGGAGACATCGTGATCGCCGACAACTACTCACTCGTCCACGGCCGCAATGCGTTCACCGGCCCGACCAACCGGCATCTCCAGAGAGTCGAGGTCATCTGAGGTCGTCCGTATGACCTGTTCCCGTCCCCGCACAGGTGGAGCGAAAGAATGAGCATTGGCATTGTGGGTGCCGGAATCTCCGGCCTGCACCTGGCGCTTCGGCTGCAACAGCTGGGTATCGACGCCACGTTGTACACGGACCAGGGGCCGGACGGCATACGCGGCGGGCCGCCGCTGAACTTCGTCACCCGTTTCGACTCCACCAGGAGGCGGGAAGAGGCCCTCGGCATCACCCGGTGGCTGTCCAGCGCCTACGACAACGCATGGATGCACATGAGTGTCGAGGGCCCCGGCGGGCTCTCCTTCCGAGGCAGGCTTCCGCAGCCGGCGAGCTCCGTGGATTTCCGGATGTACCTCGCCACGCTGCTGGAGACGTACGCGGAGCGTGGCGGTGAGGTGGTGCACGGCCGCCCCGCGGACCGGAAGCAGCTGGCCGCGCTGGCCGGGAGCCATGACCTCCTGGTCGTCGCCGCCGGCCGTGGGGCGCTCACCGACACCTTCGGTCGCGACCCGGCCCGCTCGCCGCACCTCACCGCACCGCGCCATCTGGCGGGCGGGCTCTTCCACGGAATCCGGCCGGCCGATCCGCCGGGGATGACCATGCACATGGTCCCGGGGGCGGGCGAGATCCATGCCCCGGCGTACCACTCGTTCATGGGGCAGGTGACCGTCGTGCTCGTCGAGGCGGTGCCGGCCGGCCCGTTCGACGCAGTCGTCGGCGGCGACCACCGCGACGATCCCGAGCGGTTCACCCGGGACGTCCTGGAACTGATCACGCGGCACGCGCCCCTGCTCAGGGAACGCGTCGACGCGCGGGAGTTCACTCTCGCCCGGCCGGTGGACATGCTGCGGGGCGCCGTCGTGCCGGTCGTCCGGCACGGCTGGTACGAGCTGGGCCGGGGCGCCTTCGCGCTGGCGGTCGGCGACGCCTGGATCGCCAACGACCCGTTGACGGCCCAGGGAGCCAACCTCGGCTCGGCGCTGGCCTTCCAGCTCGCGGACGAGCTCCGGGCACACCAGGGGCCGTACGACGGGGAGTTCTGCCGCGCCGTCTCGGAGCGGATGTGGACCACCGCCCGGCCCGTCGTGGACTGGACGAACCTGTTCATCGGTGAGCCGCCGCCACAGGTGGCCACGCTCCTGGCCGCGGCCGCGGGCGACCAGCGGGTGGCGGACGCCTTCATCGCCAACCTTGACCGACCAGAGGCTATGTGGCGGGCCGTCAGCCGGATGGACTTGACCGAGGAGTTCATCGCGCAGGCGCAGTCAGTGAGGAGCGGGGTATGAGCGTCAACGTCGGCCTGGTCTGGGACGCCGTCGGGGACATCGCGGGCGGCCGGGGCCTCCTGGAGGTCGCACGCAACGCCGGACTGGACACCTTCCTGGTGTTCGACCACCTGATCAACGTCTTTCCCCGGCAGGCATGGGACACCGATTTCAGCTATCTGGCGGCGGCGATGCCGACCCCCGACCGGTGCCTGGACTTCGCCACCGTGCTGGGCGATTTCGCGCACCGGGCCGGGCCCGTCCGGCTCGCGATCGGAGTCACCGACCCCAACCGCCGGCACCCTGCCGTGCTGGCGCAGACCGCCCTCACCCTCGCCCAGCTCACCGAGCGGGCGCCGGTGCTCGGGATCGGTGCGGGGGCGGCGGAGAACCTCCGGCCGTACGGTGTGCCGCACGACCGCAAGGTGAGCCGGGTCGAGGAGGCACTGCGGATCCTGCGGATGTTCTTCGACGGTGAGGGGCCGCACGACTTCCGCGGGGAGTTCTTCACCCTGGACCAGGCGCTCATGGGCCTGGCGCCGCCGAAGGGCCGGATCCCGCGCATCTGGCTGGGCGGCAACCGCGATCGGATGCTCGGGCTCGCCGGCCGCTACGCCGACGGGTGGCTTCCCTCCGAGCTGATGACCCCCGACGAGTACGCCCGGCGGCTGGCCGTGGTGCGCTCGGCGGCCGTCGCGGCGGGCCGTGACCCCGATGGCATCGTCGCCGCCGGCGGGGTGCCCATCGTGGTGGCCGAGACCGATGCCGCGGCCCACGCCCTGCTGCGCGCCAAGCCGATCCGGTTTCTCGCCCTGCACGCCGGCGCGGAAAGCTGGCGGGCGCACGGGGTCGCGCACCCCTTCGGTGACGACTACCGGGGGCTGGCGGAGCTGCTGCCGCACCGTCTGACCCGTGCCGAGGTCGAGCGTGCCATGGCGGCGATCCCGGACGAGCTGGTGGCCGCGCAGGTCGTCGTGGGGAGCCGGGAGACGGTGCTGAAGCGGATCCGGGAACTCCTCGACGCCGGTATGCGGCACCCCATGCTGATCCCGGCCTCGGCACTGGCCTCCCCGGAGGCCGCCGGGTTCACGGTCGAGTCCGTCGGATGGCTCGCCGAACGGCTGCGGTCGGAATCCTCTGCCGAAGGCGGGCCGGCATGACGGACATCGGCATCATCGGGTCCGGTATCTCCGGCATACAACTTGCCTTACGTTTACAGCAGTTGGGGATAGCGGCGACCGTCTACTCGGCGCGGGACATCGAAGGGCTCAAGTCTGGCAGGCCCCGGAACTTCCCGGCGAGGTTCGCCCCCACCCAGGAGCGCGAGCGCCTGCTGGGGGTGTCCGCCTGGGACTTCCCCGACGCGCAGGTGCACCACTGGGCGGTCACCGTGCACACCGCAGGCCCGGTGCTCGCGTTCCCCGCCCGGCTCACCCCACCCTCCAGCGTGGTCGACTTCCGCCTCTACCTGCCGCATCTGGTGGGCGAGTTCGTCGACCGCGGCGGTGCGCTGGTGGTGGGCGAGCCCGCGGTCGAGGACGTCGCGCGGCGGCACGACCTGACGGTGGTGGCGAACGGCAGCCACTCGATGCGGGAGCTGTTCCCGGCGGCGCCGGAACGGTCACCGCACACCACTCCGCAGCGCGTCCTGTGCAGCGGACTCTACTTCGGCATCGACGAGGCGGTGCCGCACTCGCTCGACATCCACTTCCTGCCGGGGGTGGGGGAAATCCTGCGGCTTCCCTTCTACTCCCCGGCCGGGCGGGCGGACGTGCTCGCCTTCGAGGCGGTGCCGGGAGGTCCGCTGGAGGCGGTCAGCCATATGGACGCCGAGGCCGACCCGGGGGCTTTCCACCGCGAGGTGCTGGATCGCGTCGCGGCGTACGCCCCGTCGCTCCGTGAGCGCATCGACACCAGCGACTTCTCGCTCATCGCACCGGGCGAGGTGGCCCAGGGCGGGATCACCCCGGTGGTCCGCCGCGGCTGGGCGCGGCTCGGTGACGGCCGCTGCGCGCTGGCCATCGGAGACGCCTGGATCACCAACGATCCGCTCACCGCACAGGGCGCCAACCTGGGATCGCACACCGCCTTCGCGCTGGCGGAGCTCATCTCGACGGCCCGGGGGCCGTTCGACGAGGGGTTCTGCCGGTCCGCCTCCGCCCGGCTCTGGGAGCACGCGCGGCACGTCGTCGAGTGGAGCAACGCCTTCCTCGCCGAGCCCGAGCCGCATGTGGCGGCGCTGTTCGGCCAGGCCGCGGAGGACCGGCGGATAGCCGATGCCTTCGTCAGCGCCTTCCGCGACCCGGTCGCGATGTGGCGCACCCTCTCCAGCGCGGAAGGCGTCGCGTCCTTCGTGTCCGACTGCCGGAAGGGGCGGCCGGCGGCGGCGCTGTCCGGCACCGAATGACCAGTTCACGAGGAAGGAGAGCGATGTCACTCCCCGACATGACCTATGACGAAAAGGGCCGGCTGATCCCCGAGTCCGAGCAGACCGCCGTCTGGCTGCTCGGCGGTCTGGCGCAGATACGGGTGCCCGGCTCGGCGACCCGGGACTCCTTCACCGTCGTGCAGCACACGGGCAACCGCGGCTACACCACGCCGGTGCACGTCCACGACTTCGAGGACGAGATCTTCATCGTCCTGGACGGCACCCTGCGCATGGTCTGCGGCGACGAGGAGCAGATCGCCGAGGCGGGCTCGACGATGATCGTCCCGCGGACGATTCCGCACGGCTTCGTGACGACGTCACCGAAGGCCCGCTTCCTGACCATCCACTCGACGCCGCAACCCGACCGCAGGCCGCAGTTCGACCTGTTCCTGGACGCCGAGATCCCGCACGCGCGGGCGCTCACCCTGCCCACGGAGGACGTGGGCGGCCCCGATCTCGAACACATCATCGCGCTCGGTTCCCGGTACGGGTACGGCTACGCGGGACCGCCGCCGACCCCGTAGCGGTCTCATCCGGCACAGCGGCAGAACTATCCCCCTGACAGAAGAGACGCCATGTCGTTGAAGCTCATGACCCTGATGCTGTGCGTGTTCGGCATCACGACCGGTGAGTTCGTCATCGCCGGCATCCTGCCGGACATCGCACATGACCTGGAAGTGTCCATCCCCGCCGCGGGACTGCTGGTCACGGCGTATGCCATTGGGATGATCGTCGGCGGTCCGGTGATGACCTCACTGACCGCCCGCTTCGCACGCAAGCCGCTCATCGTGGCGCTCCTGGCGATCGTGGTCGTCGGAAACCTCGCGTCGGGCCTGGCCCCTGTCTACTCCGTGCTGTTCGTGGCGCGGATCGTCACCGCACTGGTGACGGCCACGTTCTTCGCCAACGCGATCGTCATCGCGGCCTCGACGGCGCCGGAGGGCAAACAGGCATCCACCGTCTCCAAGCTCGTCTTCGGGATGAACCTGTCGATGATGCTGGGTGCGCCACTCGGCACCTTCATCGGCAACCACTTCGGCTGGCGGGCCACCTTCTACGCGATCTCCGCGGTCTGCCTCCTGGGCCTGCTGCTGGTGCTCCGGCTCGTTCCGGGCGTCGGGAGCTCCACGCCCGGGACGTCCGCCGTCGCCGAGCTGCGGGTCTTCGGCAGTCCCAGCCTGCAACTGGCCATCGTCATCACCGCGGTCGCCAATATGGGCCTGCTGATGGTGTTCACCTACTTCGCGCCGCTGCTCACCGACCTCACCGGTTTCGCGGCGGGCACCGTCGCCGTCCTTCTGCTCGTGTACGGCGTGGGCGCCGCGGTCGGCAACTTCGCCGGCGGGTGGCTGTCCGACCGGGCGCTGATGCCGTCGCAGATCGGCCTGCTCGGTCTGCTCACCGCCGGTCTGGTGGTCATGTGGGCGGTCAGCGGCAACACCGTCCTGACCGCGGTGATGGTGTTCCTGATCGGCGCGATGGGCTTCTCGGTGATCCCGGGGATGCAGACCCGGGTCCTGAACACCGCCAGCGCCGCCCCGACCCTGGCCATCGCGGTGAACGCCTCCGCCTACCAGCTTGCCGCCGCCCTCGCCGGCTGGCTCGGCGGCCGGGTCATCGACAGCGGACTGGGCCTGAAGTCCGTCTACCTGACGAGCGCCGCCGTCACCGTCCTGGGCATCCTGCTCAGCTGCTACGCGTGGTACCGGGACCGCGCGACCGCCCGGACCGGCGCGCCGGAGAAGACGGTCGAGGCCGGAACCTCGTCGGCATGAGCGCCACCGGCGGGCCCCGGTCGCGCGCACCCGGGGCCCGCCGGCCCCACCGCACGCCAGTCACCACGGGAGGAAGCATGGGCCGTGAAACCGCCCTGGTCACGGGGGAATGGGCCGAAGAGCATCTCGGGTCCGACGGGGTGGCCTTCGTCGAGACCGGCAACGACGACACCGCATACCGCAAGGGGCACATACCGGGCACCGTCTGGATCAACTGGAGTGAATTCCAGGACGAGTTACGGCTGGGCGTCATCGGCCGGGAGGGGTTCGAGCGGCTGATGCGGCACAAGGGCATCCGCAACGAGGACACCCTCGTCCTCCTCTCCGCCGACGCCAATCTGCTCGCCGCGCTGGCCTACTGGTACTTCACCCTCTACGGGCACCGGTCCGTGAAGCTGCTGGACGGCGCACGCCGCAAGTGGGAGCTGGACGGCCGCCCCCTGACGACGAAGGTGCCGGACCGCCCGCAGAGCACGTACCGGGCCACGGGGCAGGACGCCTCGGTCCGTGCGCTGCGCGACGACGTCATCGCCGGCATCGGGGTCCGGAACATCCTCGACGTGCGCGCCCCGGAGGAGTACGCCGGTCTCGCCTTCGCCCCCGGATTCGCCGGCGAGGCGTTCGCTCCCGGTCACAACCCCCACGAAGTGGCGCAGCGGTCCGGGCATGTGCCCGGTGCGGTCAGCCTCCCCTGGGAGGCGGTCGTCGCCGAGGACGGCACCTTCCGGAGCGACGAGGAACTCGCGGCGCTCTACTCCGGCCTGGACCCGGTCCGCGGCACCATCACCTACTGCTGGGTCGGCGCCCGCTCGGCGCACTCCTGGTTCGTACTGCGGGAGTTGCTCGGCTGGCCGGACGTCCGGAACTACGACGGCTCCTGGGCCGAGTACGGCTCACTGATCGGCGTGCCGGTCGCCCGCGGCACCGACGGCTGACCCCGGCCGGACGCGCACGCGCCGGCGGTCACTCGCCGACGGACATCGAACACACCCGACAAGGAAGGAGAAGGGCCGGCCCGATGCGGCCGGCCCGGGAGGCCGATGAACGGAAACAGCAGGACGCCGGCCATGGAGGCAACGGCGGTCACCGGCCGGCTGCGGGGCAAGGTCGCCCTGGTGACCGGCGCCAGCTCCGGGATCGGTGAGGCCGCGGCCAAGGCCCTCGCCGCCCAGGGAGCGTCCGTGGTGCTGGCGGCCCGGCGCCGGAAGGAACTCGACCGGGTCGCCGGCGAGATCGCGGACACCGGCGGGAACGCGGTGGCCGTACGGGCCGATGTGACGGTCGACGAGGAGGTGGCGGCGGCGGTGCGGGCCGCGGAGGACCACTTCGGCGGGCTGGACATCGCCTTCAACAACGCCGGGGCGATGGGGACCATGGGCCGGGTCGCCGAGCAGTCGCCAACGGTCTGGGCGGACGATGTCAGCACGGTGCTGACCAGCGTCTTCCTCTCCATGCGGCACGAGATCCGGGCCATGGAGCGGCGCGGCGGCGGGACGATCGTCAACAACGCCTCCCAGCTGGGCCTGGTGGGCTTCGGCGCCGGCATCAGTGCCTACGTCGCCGGCAAGCACGGCGTCATCGGCCTCAGCAAGGCCGCTGCCCTGGAGTACGCGCCCCAGAACATCCGCGTCAACGCCCTGGCCCTGGCCACCGTGGACACCCCCATGTACCGGTCGTCCGTGGGCGGCAGCACCGAGATGGAGCGGATGTTCATCGGGCTGCACCCGCTCGGCCGGATCGCCAGCCCGCAGGAGGCGGCCTCCGCGGTGGCCTACCTCGCCGGCGACGAGGCGGGCTTCTTCACCGGCTCCGTATTGGTCATGGACGGCGGATGGACCGCCCAGTGACCCGGACACCCGGCCACTGACGGAGGAGAGAGCGGTACATGCTGACCGAACACCCCGTGCCCACCGGACCCACCCACCTCCAGGACCGCGTTCCGCGGGTCGTCGGCTCCGGCCTGACGGTGCCGCTGGTGACCGGGCAACGGGTGCCCTACGCCAACCTCGACCACGCGGCGAGCACCCCCTGCCTGGTGGAGGTGGGTCAGGCGGTGGAACGGCTGCTCCCCTGGTACAGCAGTGTGCACCGCGGTACCGGGTTCACGTCCCGGGTGGCCACCCTGACCTATGAACGGGCCAGGGACGCGGTCCGGCGCTTCGTGGGCGCCGCGCCCGGCGCGACCGCGCTTTTCACCCGCAACACCACGGACGCCCTGAACCTCCTCGGGCGGGCGCTGCCGCCGCACACGACGGTGATCCGGTTCGCCGCCGATCACCATGCGGCGCTGCTGGCCTGGCGTGGTTCGCGGGTGTGCCGGTTGGGGGTGCCCGCCAGCCCGGGGCAGGCGGTCGGCCTGCTGGCCGGGGCGCTCGCGGACGCTCCTCGGGGCCCGAAGCTGGTGGTGATCACCGGCGCGTCCAACGTGACCGGGGAGCTGTGGCCGGTGGCCGCACTGGCCGAGGCGGCGGCCGCTCACGGTGCCCGCACGGTGCTGGACGCCGCCCAGTCGGCCGCGCACGGCCCCCTGGACATCGCCGCGTGGGGGGTGGACTGGGTGGCGCTGTCCGGGCACAAGATGTACGCGCCGTTCGGCGCGGGCGCCTTGGTGGGAGCGTCCGACTGGCTGGCCGGGGCGGAACCGTACCTGGCCGGCGGCGGGGCGAGCGCGCGGGTCGCCGAAGCGGAGGGGCGGGAGACCGTCCTGTGGTCCGGGCTGCCGCACCGGCACGAAGCGGGCTCCCCGAACGTGGTCGGCGCATACGCGATGGCGGTTGCCGGCGAGGCGCTGTCGGCCACCGGCTGGGACGTGATCACCGCACACGAACGGGGCCTGGCGGCCAGGCTGCGGGACGGACTGGCGCGGATCCCCGGCGTGTGCCCGCTCGGTATGTGGGAAACGGGTTCACCGGCGGTCGGCGTCGTGTCGTTCGGCGTCTCCCACTGCGGCGGGGAACCGGCGGACCAGCGCCTGGTCGCGACGGCGCTCTCCGCGGAACACGGCATCGGCATACGGGACGGGGCGTTCTGCGCCCATCAGGCCGTGCGCGCGCTGCTGTGCCGGGTCCACCGCCACCAGCCGGGCCGGGCCCTGCGGGCCAGCATCGGCCTGGGGACGACGGCGGAGCATGTGGATCGCCTGCTGTCCGCCCTGACGGAGCTGGTGGCCCACGGCCCACGCTGGACCTACCGGAACACGCCGGACGGGTGGTGCCCGGTGCCCGATCCCCGCCCGCTGCCGGATTTCCTGGAACACCGCACCCTCGCCGCGGAACGCGCCCGGCCGGAACAGAAAGGCTGCACACCGTGAAATTCGGCGTCATGCTCTATCCCGATCAGCCCTTCCCGGTACTGACCGAACGCCTCCGCCGGCTGGAGGACCTGCGGTTCGACCACGTCTACCTGCCCGACCACAGCGCCGACCTACGGGACCCGCGCCACACCTGGTTCGACAGCTGGACCGTGCTCGCGACGGCCGCGCTGAGCACCGAGCGGATCAGAATCGGCACGCTGGTCGCGAACCAGATCCTGCGCGCGCCCGCGCAGTTGGCCAAGCAGGCGATCGCCCTCGACCACCTGTCGGGCGGGCGGTTCGAACTGGGCATCGGGGCCGGCATCTTCCCCTGGGACCACCACAGCGTCGGCGAACTGCCGTGGTCGCCCAGGGAGCGCGTGCAGCGGTTCGCGGATTACGTGGCCATCGTGGACGGCGTACTGCGCGGCGGGGCGTTCAGCCACGCCGGCACCCGCCTGTGGGCCCGCGACGTGATCACCGTGCCCGGGTCGCGGCAGTCCCCGCGCCTGCCGATCACCGTCGGCGGCCAGTCCCCGACCCTGGTACGGGTGGCCGCCGAGCGCGCGGATGCCTGGAACACCCACGGCCCGCCCGGTGCGACGGCCGAGGAGGTGCTGCGCATCACGGCGGAGCAGAACACGAGGATCGACCGGCTGGCGTCGGCCGCCGGACGGGATCCGGCGGACATCCGGCGGGGGTACACGATCTTCGGTCCGTGGGACCCGAGGGCAGGGCGGCACGGCTACGAGGAGATCTTCGAGCGCTTCGGCGAGGCCGGTGTGACGGAATTCGTCCTCGACTGGCCGGGGGAGCGGCATGCCGAGGAGTTCGAGCGCGTCGCCCGCGAGGTGATTCCGGCGTTGCGCGGCGACTGACGGTGAAGGCAACGGGGGCGGACGCCCGCTCTTCGCATGGACGAAGGTGACAGGGATGACAGCAGAAGTGACCGGAACACCCGGCGGGCAGGCGCCCGCCACGGAGTCGGCCGGCCGGCACCGGCCCTCCCGGGCGGTCTCGGTGACGAAGGCCGACCGGCAGTACGCCGACCTCGTCAGCGGGCTCAACCAGCGCTACACCGCCGCCCCGGAGGCGATACGCCTGGCCCGCTCCACCGAGCAGGTGGTCGGCGTCGTACAGGAGGCCGTGCGCCAGGGCAAACGGCTGAGCGTGCGGTCGAGCGGACACTGCTACGAGGATTTCGTCTACCAGCCGGACGTCCAGGTGATCCTGGACATGTCCGGGATGCACGACATCTCCTACGACCCGGTCCGCAACGCCATCGCGATCGAGTCGGGCGCCACCAACCTCCAGGCGTTCCAGACCACTTACCCACGGTGGGGAGTCGTCGCCCCCACCGGATTCTGTTATTCGGTCGCCATGGGCGGCCATGTGAGCGGAGGCGCCTGGGGACCGCTGTGCCGGATGCACGGTCTGGTCGTCGACCACCTCTACGCGGTCGAAGTCGTGGTGGTCGACGCCTCCGGGCGCGCCCGTGCCGTCGTCGCCACCCGGGAGGACGACGATCCGCACCGGGACCTGTGGTGGGCCCATACCGGAGGCGGCGGTGGGAACTTCGGCGTCGTCACCCGCTACTGGTTCCGCTCCCCGGGGGCGAGCGGCCGTGACCCGCGCGGGCTGCTCCCGAGGCCGCCCACCGAGCTGCTGGTGAACGCCCTGAGCTGGTCGTGGGACGAGCTCAGCCGCGCAGAGTTCGGCAGGCTGGTACAGAACTACGCGCAGTGGCATGTGGCCAACTCCGCGCCGGACAGTCCGCAGCGCGCCCTGATCAGCCAGTTGGTGCTCAACCACCGGTCGGCCGGGCAGATCGGCATGGTGGCCATCGTCGACGCAGCGGCCCCGGACGCCGGGCAGATCCTCTCCGACTACCTCAAGCAGCTGGGCGACGGCGTCAGCGCGGCCCCCGGAGCGATGACCACGGCCATGGGCGAACTCCCCGCCCTCCCGCGGTTCGCGCAGGCCCGCACGCTGCCCTGGCTGCACGCCGTCCGGATGCTCGGCACCACCAACGGCGTGCTCAACGACCCCACGCTACGGGCCGAGTACAAGTCCTCCTACATGCGGGCGGCCTTCCCCGACAGCCATATCGAGGCCCTCCACAAGCACCTCACCCGCGACGACATCCACAATCCGAACCTCAACGTGCTGCTGACGTCCTACGGCGGCCGCATCAACGCCGTCGACCCGGCCGCCACGGCGATCCCCCACCGGCGCG
Source organism: Streptomyces sp. NPDC058000 (assembly GCF_042886435.1). NCBI lineage: Bacteria > Bacillati > Actinomycetota > Actinomycetes > Kitasatosporales > Streptomycetaceae > Streptomyces > Streptomyces sp. NPDC058000. Next base: position 48,988 of record NZ_JBHVQS010000014.1, on the reverse strand, counting down.
CCGCCTTCAAGATGCTGTGGCAGGCGTTCTGGAACGATCCGGCCGACGACGACACCTACATCGGCTGGGCCCGGGACTGCTACGGCGAGGTCTACGCGGACACCGGCGGCGTCCCGGTGCCCGGGGAGGTGACCGACGGCTGCTATGTCAACTATCCGGACATCGACCTCGGCGATCCCCGTTTCAACACTTCCTCGGTCCCGTGGCACGACCTCTACTACAAGGAGAACTACCCCCGACTCCAGCAGGCCAAGAAGAGGTGGGACCCGCGGAACTTCTTCCGGCACGGCCAGTCCGTCACCCTCCCCGGAACCTGAGATGACGTCCCTGCTCGCCGTATCCGGTAGTCCGTCCGCCCATTCGCGCACGGCGCTGCTGACCGGCCACCTCGCACGGCGTCTGTCACTGGCCGGCTTTCCGACGGCCCACCTGCGGGTGCGGGACCTGCCGGCCGCGGACCTGCTGGCCGGCCGGACCGAGAGCCCCGCACTGCGACGGTCCCTGGACGCGGTGGAGGCCGCGACCGGGCTGGTCGTGGCCGCGCCCGTCTACCAGGGCGCCTACAGCGGGCTGCTCAAGGCGTTTCTGGACCTGCTGCCCCGGACGGGCCTGGCCGGGAAGACGGTGCTGCCGCTGATGACCGGCGGCAGCACCGCGTACGCCCTGGCGATCGACTACGCGCTGCGCCCGGTGCTCTGCGCACTGGGCGCCCGACAGATCGTACGCGGCGCCTTCGTCCTCGACCGGTCGCTTGAGCCCGCTCCGGACGGCCTCCTCCGGATATCCGAGGACACCGCCCCGCGGCTCGACCGCGCCGTCGACGAGTTCCTCAGCGCCCTCACCGACGGCGTCACGGCCTCCGCTATGACCGGCAGTTGAGGCCCGGCCCGGACGCGCACCGGTACGCCGCCCAACGATCTTTAAAAGGGTGTCGACGCAACTTGCGGCTCGCGTTCCAGCGGGCGGGCGAAATCATCTCGGTCGAGAGGCTGGTCGGTGAAGAACCGAATCATCAGATCCGTGACATCCTCTGCACGCTCCAGCGCGGCCCAGTGGTCCGATTCCGTAAGGGTGACGAAATGGCTTCCTTCGATGGTGTCCGCAAAGGCACGCTGCTGTTCTGGCGTGGACAGGGTGTCATGCTCCCCGCAGAAAACGAGCGTGGGAACGCCCCGCAGGCCGCCAGAGGGTGTCACCGTCTCCACAGTGGTGCGGTTCAAGACACTGAAACCGTGCGGGATGCGGGTGACGGCGTGTGTCATCAGACGCTTGACATAGCGGTGCACCAACTTGCGGTGCCGGACCGTTCGGCTTTCGTCGTAACAGAGGGTAAGTCTTAGTGCGAGGTCGACGAATCCCTTCGTGTCCCCTGCCGCCATGTGCTCCGCTGCTTGACGCCACAGCTCGAATTGGTGGTCACTGATCTCGACGGGCACGCCACCCAGCATCAAGCGTGCAACCCGACCGGGGTGGTGCTGAGCAAAGGTGAACGCGAGCGTGGAACCGAAAGAATAGCCGAAGATGTTGGCTCTGCCGGCCCCGACGTCATCCAAGACCCGTTCAACGACGGCGTACACGACTTCCATGCCCTGATCGGGGCGTAGCGGGTCGGCTTCTCCGGAACCCGGCAAGTCGACGGTGATGAGACTTGCCACGGACTGGAGAGCGGCGTCCAAATTCTGCCACCCATATTTATCTTGCAAGGCGCCACCCAGGACGAGGATGGGTTCCGTCCGGCAATCAGGCTGCGCTAGCACCCGGTACTTGCACGTCAGCCCCTCCACGGTGAGTTCGCGGATCGATTCGGCGGCCATGGATCTCCTTGGGTGATGGTAAAAGCGAGGTGGCAGATCAACCACGGGAGATGATGAGGGCTGAATTATGGCCCCCAAATCCCAGTGATGTTTTCGCTGCACAGTTCAGCTTCGCCGATCGAGCTTCCTTGTGCACGATCTCGACGGGGATTTGAGGGTCAGGCGTTTCCAAGTTGGCGGTAGGCGGCACCAATTGATGCTGCATGGCGAGGACGGCAAAGACGGTTTCGATCGCGCCGGCCGCGCCCAACGTGTGGCCGGTCATGCCTTTGGTCGACGTGACAAGAGGGTGGGCCCCCAGAACGCGGTGCAGCATCGCGCCCTCAAGAATGTCATTCACCACCGTCGATGTTCCATGCGCGTTGACGTGGTCGACGTCGGCACCGGACACATCGGCGTCGGCCATCGCCGCGCGCAGAGCACGTTCGCCGCCGGCTGCGTCAGGGTGCGGGGCAACGGGGGCAAAAGCGTCGTTGGACGCGCCGTAGCCGATGATCTGGGCGCGTACCTGCGCCCCACGGCACCGGGCATGCTCGGGGCGCTCCAGGACGAGCATCCCGGCACCCTCCCCGAGAACGAAGCCGTCGCGACTGGCGTCGAAGGGGCGGCAGGCGGTATTCGGGCTCTGTCGGCGCGTGGAAAGGCCCTTTATTTTGCACATGCTGGCCGCGAGAAGCCGCGAACACGAAGATTCCGTTCCTCCGGCCACGGCGATATCGCATAGCCCGGTGCGCAGGAACTCCCGAGCGATACCGATTGCGTCCGTCCCTGAGGCGCACGTGGTATTGATTCCGAAGCTCGGCCCAGTGGCTTGCAGATCACGGCAGACACTTGCTGCGCCGTTGTTGCCGGCAGTCAGTGCTGCGGTCATCGGCGAGACGCGGCTGGGACCGCGCTCGAACAAGACGCGGTGTTGTTCGCCTTGAAAGGGGAGCCCGCCGTTGGCTGTGCCGACGATGACGGCAACCCGGTCCTTCGGCCAGCTTTCCGGACGCAGCCCAGCGTCGTCCACCGCTTCGCGGGCGGCCAATACCGCCAACTGGGAGAAGCGATCCATCAGTCGGCGCTCGGCCGCGTCAAAGACGTTTGCGACATCGCCGGTAACGAGATACATGAAGTCGTTCGGAAGTCCCTGCAGCTCCTCAGGATGTCCGACTCCTGACGGCGCACTGAACCGTGTTACTTGGTGCCAGTTTTCCCGAACGCCGATGCCGGCCGCCGTTACCAGTCCCAGGCCGGTCACCGCGACTGGATAGGGATGCCGCACAGAACCACCGTTCATGCAGCTGCTACAGACCGAACAGTACTCAGCAAACTCTGGATACTGTGATCAGGCGTCAACTCGACCTCGTCCAGATCGATCTGGAGACTCTTCTCCAGCATCACCCTGAGCTCCTCCAGAGCCATGGAGTCAACACCGACGCTTCTCAGAGTCGCTTCGGGAGTGATCTCCTGACGTGACGCGCCGAAGTTCGTAGAAATCAGTTCGCTTACCTGCTCCATGACATCCATCTGTGCACCCGATTCTGATCGCGCGAGTACCGTCATGCAGAACAACGGTCCAGGAGTCGGCGAGTTACAACACCTTGACAAGTCATTTAAGTTGATGAGACGCCGGTAATAGATGATCTTTGCGGCGGTGATCGAAATCTAGGGAAGCTAAATCCTGGCGCCCACGCGTCGGACGATCAAGCGGATCGGCAACTGCCCGATGCGGTACCGCTGGTTTGTGCGGAACTGTGAAGTCCCGACATGGTGATCGCGGAAGGTGAGTCACCGGATGGCGGCCAGCAATGTGCACTGCGAACTCACCGGAAAATCAGCAGCAACCCGTCGAATCAAATAGGTGGGCTGCCCGACCCTCTTGCCGGCCATTTCAGAATGAGTTCGGTGTGGGGCTTCACTGTCGGGAGGGGGAGACCGTCTGGCGGGTGCCGGGGGCAGTGGGGCCGCTGCCGCGCTCACCACCGGCCTGGACAGCGGAAACGGCCTGCCGGAGAAACCGACAGGCCGTTACGAAAGTTCGAGGTTGATCAGCGGGTCCGGGGTTCGAGTACCTGGTGATGCACCAATTACCCGAGGTGCGGCCGCAGTTCAGCGGTGGTGGATTTCCAGGCTGGTCCGCACTGCGCTTTCCAGCGCCCCCTCGATCCAGGCCGGCTTGAGGCTGGTGTGCTCTCCGGCGAAGTGCACGCGCCCCTCCACGGTGCGGGTGGCCGGGTGGTGCTCATGCAGTTGTCCCGGGGTGAAGATGACCGCTTCGCCGAGTGCGTAACGGGCCCGCGCCCAGGACTGGGTGGCGCCCACGCCGGTGAACTCCTTGCGGACCTGGGGGCCGAACATCCGGGCGAGGTTGTCCAGGGCGAAGGCGTATCGCTCCCCATCGGTCAGCGAATCCCAGCGCATCGCCTCGTCGGACCAGGTGTAGGAGGCCAGGACGACACCGCCGCGGGCTCCCTCCACCACGGACGGGAAATAGGTGAAGCGGTTCGGGGAGTCCGATACGCAGCCCCCGCCGGTGAACCCTTGCTCGCCCCGTTCCCAGAAGCGGTTCTTGAACTCCAGCAGCACCTTGGTGGCCGAGTCGTAGTGGAGTTCGGCGATGGCCCGCCGCTTGGGATAGGAGAGCGCGGGCTCGAATTCGCAGAAGCGCACCGCCGAGAACGGTGCGGTGACGATGGCGTAGTCGCCCTCGAAGACCTGCTGGGGGTTGACGGGCGCGCCGTCGCAGGTTTCCTCCGTTCCCGATTCCGCCGTGGTCTCGATCCGCACCCCGCCCGCGGTCTGAGTGAGCCGGGTCATCCGCCGGTTGAAATGGATGACGCCCTTCAGTCGGGCGGCCAGTGCCTCCGTCAGCATCGCCGTGCCGCCCTCCAACTCCCAGAACCTGGTGGACGGCGTGATGATCGACCGGTCGATCAGGGTGGGAATCAGCGAGTAGTGCAGCCGTGAGGTGACGTTCTCCAGGGTGCCCGCCGCCTGGATGTCCGCCAGGTTCCATCCGGCGCGCTCTACCAGGTACCGATGCGTGGAGTAGTCGTCGAATTCATGGATGACCTTGGACCAGGCGTCGATCTGGCTCTGGATGGGGCCCTCTTGGGTGACCGTCACCGCATTCAGCGCCTTGTCCAGCGCGGCGGACATGGTGCTGGTGGCCGAGGAGCCGAAGGTCCGGTTGATCCCACCGGGCGAATGGGCGTAGGCGCCCCGGGTCACCCGGGTGCCGTTGACGTGGATGAGGGTGCGGGAAGTTCCTTCCGGCGGACGGAAGGAGGTCGGTTCGCCATTGGTCCAGGTCCGGCCGTTGAACGAGGTGTAGACCACCGGCGGCACCTTGCCGCTGGGCCGGGCACCGGGCGCCACGTCGGCGTAGTAGAACAGGCGCCGCTTCAGCCGCAGTTTGTCGGCCAGCGCCAGCACCATGGGGTGGAAGTCCGGCAGCCGCATGGCACCCGCCTCGGCGTGCAGCGACTTGTCGGAGAACACCCCCTTGAAGGTCTTGATGCGGCCGCCGGCCCGATTGCCGTTGGCCTCCACGAGGGTGACCCGGTGCCCGGCCTCCTTCAGCAGCAGAGCGGACACCATTCCGGCGATACCGGCGCCGACGATGAGAATGTGCTTGGGCTTCGCCGACTCGGCGGCCTTGGGCAGTCCGCGGTCGATGAGGATGTTCAGGTAGCGCAGCTTGAGGTCTTCACCGTCGTCGCCCACCATCAGCAGCTTGCGGGCCAGGTCATGGCTGACGTCATCGGCCGCACCGGCCGCCCGGGGCCCGGCGAGCGCGGCGGGACTCGCCCCCGCGGTCAGCGCTCCGGCGCCGAGCGCGGCGGCGGAACCCAGGAATCCACGGCGCCCGATGGGGCGCGGAGAAATAGTCACGGGGCGAAGTTACGAGGGCGGCAACACGGTTGTCAGCGCGATCCTGGACAACGGCAAGAACTCAACTGGCCTACTACCAGGGCGATTTCGCAACTCCACGCCTCGTTCGCTCACCAGTGCCGCATCGTCGCCCGAGCGGCCTTCGCGCCTGGATCCGAAGGGGCGATTTGCCCCCTTATCGCGGGCGGCGGAACCGCGTTGACGAGTGAGCCGCCCACGGGCGCCGGTAGCCGGAACATTCGGTACCGAGCCCAAACATGGAGATCCAGCCGATAGCCCGACCGGTGCGGAGCCCCCGCCCGGGCTCAAAGTCCCAGAGAAGTCCCACAGATGCCGCCGCACCTCCTCCTGTCCCGCGTCCGCGCGGGTCGAGCGGGGTGCGGCGGCATCCGCCGGTCAGATGTCCCGGAAGAGACCAGGCAGTCCCGTGACCTGCTGCGATGGACCGTTGCGGGTCGCTGACCAGCAAGAACGGTCTTTCAGGTCTTTCACGCTGATGCCCATTGATCCGGCCGAAAGTCCCAGAGAAGTCCCAGGGAACTCCCACGCTCACGACCACTCCGACGGCTCTGTGCACGGGGCCGAGACACGGGGTGGGGTGGTATCCGTGCATCGTTGGTCCGCCCTGAACGAATGGCAACGCGCGCTACTCGACCGGCTCGCGGCCGGTGAGAATCCCGGAGCCTGGGAGCCGGGCGAATGGGGCTCGGCGTACGCGCTGCGCGACCGTGGGCTGCTGACGGCCAGGCGCACTGGCAGGGGAGTGCGCGCGGAGATCAGTGAGGCCGGCAGGTTCTATCTGCAACGTGGCCATCATCCAGATGACCCTGCGCACGCGGACAGCCGGGCGAACGGGACGGTCGCTGAGCCTTCAAATGAAGTGGCAGGCGGACGCTGAGCTGACTTCTCCCGTGTGGCCGGTAGCCGACGTAGGGCGCTTACGAAGCGGTGGCTACCGCGGGCCGCTTACTGGAGGTCGGCGAGCTACGGTGCAGGGCCTGCTGCGGGGCCTGTTGTAGGCGCCTGATTGGGCGGGGCACCTACGTGATCGGCAACGTTTTCAGCCACGACTTTCTCGCCGAGCTACTCGCTCGATGCTTACATGCGGATGCTCGGGTACCGCTTTTCCTGGGTCGCTGGCGGTCGGCTCGACCGGCCAGGATCCGCCCGGATAGATGCCGACGGTGTCGGTGTCGATGTGGACGGTCGCGTCAAAGCCACCTGGTCCTTGCACGCGGATGTCCACCTGGTAGAAGGCGCGGTTCTGGCCGCTGTTTTTGATCTCCACTGGAACCATGAGCCCAGCACGCGTGCGGATCGGTGCGTAGACCGTAACGTCGCCCTTGACGACGGCACTTCGCTGGAAGTTCTTGTCGTCTGCTCCGGATGGAGACGCCGACGGGTGAGCTGGCCGTCCGGGGCCGGCAGGGTCGGTGGCAGCCCGTTCCCGCTCGCCGGTCGTACCAGAGGCAGCGGTAGCGGAAGGTGTCAGGGAGGCAGATGCTGAAGCGGGCGGGGCGGAGGACGGGGATTCGGTACTTGACGCTGTCGCGCTGGGGCTGTTGTCAGCCGGAGGATCGGCCTCGGCGTGCTTACTGCTGCACCCTAAAACTAACGTGCCGACGGCCAGCACCACAGTTGTGAGTGCCACAGCCCGACTCGCGCCGGATATGCGCTGACGCGGCGGGTGGGAGTCGATTGCGGAAGAGAGCATGGTGGGCCTGGCCTTCGGTGGGGTCGTCGATCGACATCGAGCGGGTAACCGTTCCATCGGTGGTGGCGGTGCTACCAACGTTCTGGCGCACCGCCACCACACGCGTCTGGGCACCTTACAGACCGCCACACCTGGTGCGGAACTCGTTCGATGCCACCGAACTTCCCGTCAGTGGCAGGAAGTTATCGGCTGCCTGGTTAGTTGCACGGCGTCGCGTAGTCCTGCCGGTTGATGGTGTAGGAGCCAGCGCTGGCGGAGTCCTTCATGAGGGCCGTGAACTTCGAGCAGAACACATAGTTCCCCGTGATCCGGACCGGGCCGGCGTACTGGGAGAAGGTGCCCTCGTCCACGGCGCACTTCGGGTTGACCTGGTTTTCGCAGAGCTTGAGCTTCATGTACTTCGCGCTGTTGGTGTTGTTGTCGAAGATCGCGCAGGCAGCTGTGAGGTCGCTGTTGTTGTAGAGGAACAACGTCCCTTTACGTGACGCATCCGGAAGGCGCTCAGCGATCCACAACTCATAGCCCGAGCCACACAGGTTCGCTGCGGCTTGGGCGGCCTTGGGCTCGGCCACGGCTATAGCGCGGGTCTCCTTGCTGGCCTTCGGCGAGAGCGCCACCTTCGTGTCTGCGACGGAACCATCTGCGGCCGAGGCTTGCGGCGCGGTGATCCCGAGCAGCGTTACGGTGGCCACTGCGGTGAGCGCTCGAAACGCGGTCGTTCTCATTTCGGACACGTGTCCCCCCAGGTTCTGTTGATCGATTGGAATGGCTGGGCGCCTGTCTGTTCAACCGGACGGGGTGTCCTCACCGTCGACGGCAAACAACGCGCAAGGTCACGTCCTTGCGCAGAGAGAACCGGCAGCAGCACTTTCGGAGTGCTGCTCATCCCTCGATGCCCTGTGACAGCCCACGACCTGCAACGAATGGTCGGGGCGGATCACACCATAAATTACCTTGGCGCTGATCACGGTAGGGATTAGTGGGTCGCGGCTGGAATCGTTCGCTCTGTGCAAGGGTGTTGTAAAGCCGCTATGGGATCGCTGACGTGCGGTGTAGCCGACTTCGGCAAGGCAATGAGGGCGCATTTCCGTTTGATTGGGTTGGCTCGTTCGCCTCCCTTCGGGGTGAGCGGCACAATCTACTCGGAGTGGCCCGTGCACCCGGAACGGGAACCTCAAGATTCGGTTTACGTGCGAGGAGATACCTCGTGGTCCGAAGTCCGCGCAATCCCAACTAGGGATCGAGCCACGTCCGGACACCTGCAAGAATCGCGGCCTGCCTGGCTGTGCGATGCCGGCCTGCATCGACCGTAGGTCGGGATGAGTGGCGCTCCGCCGCCCCTCTTTGCCGCTTCTCGAGCCGCTCGGAGTGACATGACGTCGAAATCCGTCCGATATCAAGCATTGCGTCACGCTCGGCTCCCCCCTGCGGGGAGATGTCGTGCGCCGAGTGAGCGAGGATTGACACCCTCGGACGTGACGCACGCCACAGCGTTACGTGCTGTCACGTGTCCAGTGGGTGCATGTGTCGCATTAGCGCGGTAGGGGCGGCGGGTGCTGGGTTAGCGGTGACTCTGTGTTCTCTCATGGCTGAGTTCTGATCACGGGGTATTTTTTATCCCCTTGTGGCGCTGGTCTCGTGGTGTAGGTTCCTGGCTCGTCGCGAGACTGTCCTGGCTCGCGTGAACCGGGGGGTTCACCAGGACGGTTCTCCCTTGCGATTAAGCTATTTCGCGTTTTCGCCCCGGGGGGTCCCATGATCGACGCTAATGCCAAGCCCGCCAGTAGAGCCAGAGCGTCGCAACACGCCTGCTGCGCACGCCTCTGCCATCATCGTGGGTGGCCGACACGCATTGCCGCATAGTCGTGTGATGCGACACCTGCTGGGCTGGGTCTAAACTCCGCATCCCTGACGGGAATTGGGCCGTTCGCGCCTCAAGCTTTCTTCGGGAATGAGTGCGCGATGGCGCGTCGACGACGAGACCCCGTGCAGGGTGAGATCTGTGCGCATCAGGTGAAGATCACGCATGGGGCACCGCTCGGCCGCTCAGACGCCTCTTTCATGACCACGCAAACAGCAAGTAGCCTGCTTGCGTCAGGAACTTCAGGATTTAATGCGCGCCGAGACGTTCCCCGTTCTGCGGCGCAGCGGTAGGTGCCGCATACCAACCCTGAACTGCAGCGTACAACTCCCAACAGCTGACAGGCTGTTGGGGGATAACCGTCACAGGTGAAATTCTCCGCGGCGAAAATGGGAGATCCCCATCGTAGCGGCATTCAACGCTGCGGCTCCCAAAGATCACGAGGCCACCCACGCGCGTTCAAAGAACCCGCGTGCTCTCGCCTCCCGCGACATTGAGCTCCGCATCAGCCATGCAAAGAAAGGCACCCTATGAGATCCGGATCTCGAAGAACCGTGGTGGGGGGCCCGGCCGCCCCCCCCCCACAGTTATTGGGAGTACAAGCCCCCCCCCCCACCCCCCAACCCCCCCCCGTACCCACCACCCCCCCCACCCCCACCCCCCGTGCGCCCCCACAGTAGCATA
>NZ_JBHVQS010000014.1:0-39026 GCF_042886435.1 Streptomyces sp. NPDC058000 | reverse complement strand
GATTACTACCCCCGGAGTGACACCCCCCCCCCCCTCCTTGCCCCCCCCACCACAACATCAAACGCACCCACACTTCCGTTGACCCCACGCCCCCGGGGGGGGGGCCCCCCCCCCCCCCCCCCCACGACACTGTTAGGGCTCTTACAGGCCCCACCCGCAACCGCCAAGCCCCACTCAGCCTCTACCCCCGCACCCCAGCCCACCGACACTGCTGCTCCCGCCGGCGGCGTGCGGAATCCCGACAAGGTCCTCGGTCCCGGCTGGAAGAGCAGCCGAGACCAGGCTGTGATTGGTGCCGCCGACACGAACGGCTACAAAATCCTTGTCGCGCACAGCGGCGAGGCGTACGACTGGAATACCGCCGCCACCCTGGCCGAGCGCGGCATGCCCACGGACTCCTGGATCGGCAACCAGTGCACCATGGATGCCGACCACGTAGCGGCCGTCTACGCACCCCGAACGTTCATGAACAAGCCCGACTTGATGCAAGGCGGAGCCTTCACCGCCATTGTCAACATAAAGACCGGCACCGTGACCAAGCTGCCGTTCACCGCCTCACTCGCGTACTTCGACCCCACATGCAACCCCGAGACCCACACCGCCGCCTTCACCGCCTTCCGCGGTATGAACGACATCAAGGGGATGCACACGCGGTTGGTCACCGTCAACGTTAACGGGCGCACAACCGGAGAGGTGACAACGGACGGTGAGGTGACTTCTGCTGTTCCCGTGGCCGACGGCACCGTCGCCGCCCGCGGAAACCGTCTCATCCACCTCGACCGTTCCGGTAAAGCGAAGACCCTCACTTCAGCCGGCGGCGTACCCTTCGACCTCCGCCCGACACAGGGCGCAGGCGTGGCGTTCATCGAACGCGACGGGGACAAGACAGCACACGCCAAGGTGTGGAAGGGCACTGGAAGCCCAGCCACAGTCGCTACCGGCCGCCTCGGCGACCTCGCTCTCGCTCAGGGCGCCTCCCGCGTGTTCCTCACTGGACACCCGACGGGCAAGACGAGCACGACCGATACCGGTGTCACGCCCCTGAACGCTCCTGCCACCTCCGGCATCTCCTCCCAAGGACGGCTGGCGGTCACCCCCGTCCTGTCCCCGGGCGTCAAAGCCGGACTGGAGCGGATCGCAAACGCGGGCAAGGGGTTCACCAAGGAGAGTTCCGCGCGGGACAAGGCTCCCAAAGACGCCGGGCCCATCAACCAGTTCCTGACAGTGACTTCGACAGCCACCACGACCGGCACCACCGTGACCCAGGCTGTCACCCAGAAGCCGGCCAGCGTATCCGCCTCCCGCCCGTCGCCGGCCCTGGCCACGACAGGCAAGAAGCCACGCGCCCCGGTCACGGCCGGTGTTTCCCACGACCCCACCGACCCGGACCGCCACTGTGCGATCTCCCGCAACGACGTTCACTCCCAGGCGCTCCAGCCCACCCCCAACCAGGTGGAATGGGCCGTCGGAATGGCCGTGCGCGGCAACCTGCGCGCCGGCTACCTCACCCAGACCGGCTACCGCAGCCAGATCGGCATCGGGACTATCGACCCGCAGGGCATGTTCCCGCCGCCGACCCTCAAAGGCGGAGGCCGAGTTCCCGCCAACGTCCTTCTCGGCGTCCTAGCTCAGGAATCCAACCTCTGGCAAGCCGAACAGGGGACCGTCCCAGGGCAGATGGGCAGCCCGCTCGCGGCCATGGACGGCTACTACGGCCGCAAGGCCAGCAAAGACGACCCCAACGCCTACTGGAAGATCCACTGGGACGACTCCGACTGCGGATACGGCGTCGGCCAGGTCACCGACGGAATGCGCCTCAACGGATTCGAGAAGACGGATCCGTACGGGAACAAGATCCCCAACCTGCCGCCCGAGAAGCAGAAAGCCGTGGCCGTCGACTACGCCACAAACATCGCCGCCGCAGTCCAAATCCTGGCCGACAAGTGGAACGAGGTCCACACCGACGGCCAAAACATCACTGTGAACAACGACGACCCTTCCAGGGTCGAGAACTGGTTCACCGCCATCTGGAACTACAACCTCGGCTTCAACGCCCCCGCGGATGCCGGCGCCAACCACGGCCACTGGGGACTTGGCTGGTACAACAACCCCGCCAACCCGGTCTACGCCAAGGGCTGGGGCCACCCCTTCATGGACACCGACGTCGACGGTGCCGAGGCCATCAAGGACGCCGCACACCCACAGGATTGGCCCTATGAGGAGAAGGTGATGGGCTGGTCCGCTTGGTCCATCGACACCGGCTTCTCCTACGCCACCTCCGGCCGGCAGGACTGGCCCGGCGAATCCGGCTACGCCACCGCCGGCTTCTACCCCGCCTGGTGGACCACCACCACCGCCCGAAGCGCGGTCTCCCCACCCCTGAGCGCCTTCTGCAATACAAACAACAACTGCGACCCCGGCACGCCGCCGGACTGCCCCAACAAGGAGTGCTACGAGCAGTACTGGTGGCACCAGGCGAACGTCACGTGGAAGCCTGACTGCGCCACCACGTGCGGAAACGAGCACATCAAGTACCAAACGCCCATCGCGGAGCCCGGCCGCGGCTACCGACTGCAATACGGGCAGCCCCTTTGTGGGGGAGCCCCTACAGGAGCCCACGTCGTCGCCTCCGTCCCCGATGGCACCCCCACATGGGGTGATTGCGGACAAATCGCCTCATCGGGAAGCTTCCAATTCAACTTCTACCCCGACAGTGACAACCAGTACGAAGCAAAGGAAGACCTCTACCAGATCGGCGGCGGCTATGGCGGCCACTTTTGGTACGCCCACACGCGCGATAAGGACCACCTCGGCGGCGAGGGCGGGCCAATGGCCATCGAAGGCACCTGGACCGACCCGGCTGCCCTCGGGTGGGCCCGCGTCCTCGTTCACCTACCGGACACAGGCGCTCAGACCCGCCAGGCCAAGTACCGCGTCCTCAACACAGACAGCAAAAGCGCCGAGCGCGCCGTCGAACAACGCGCAGGACGCTGGGTCAGTCTCGGTGTATTCCACTTCATCGGAACGCCCAAGGTAACGCTGTCCAACGTCACCGCGGACGGCACCGCCGACGAAGACATCGCGTGGGGAGCCGTTGCCTTCCAGCCACTCTCCGGCAAGCCGAAGAACGTGGTCGTCGCCATGGGCGACTCCTACTCATCGGGCGAAGGCGCTTCCGAAGGTAACCGCGACTACTACCCCGAGACCAACTATCGCAACAAGAACGACGAAAAGTCCCGAGATGCCTGCCATCGCTCCCGCTACGCCTGGTCACGGCTGGCCACACTTCCCGGCGAGTCCCAGCCTGTCGGATACCTCGATGACAACTGGGACGTCAACCTGGACTACCACCTCATCGCCTGCTCCGGAGCCCGCACATACAACGTCCTGAGCAAGATCCAGAAAAATGGCGGCGAACTCCCACAGCTCCAACAGGGGTACCTCGACGACAACACCACCCTGGTCACCATCTCCATCGGCGGCAACGACGCCCGCTTCTCCGACATCATCACGAAATGCCTCGTCTCCTTCGGGGACGGCAACTGCAAAGACAAGACGTTTGAGAAGCCGGACGATGACGTAGGAGGGCGGGACCGCAAGTTCCTCGGACAACCGCTTGAGGTCGCAACCCCCGGCATCATCAACGAAATCGTCCGCCCCGACATCACCCAGACCCTCTACCAGGTCCACGCGCTAGCCCCCCACGCAAAGATCGTCCTCATGGGCTACCCACCCCTGATCTCCGACAAGGGTTCCTGCCTCAACCTCAGCATCATCGGCTTGCCCACCATCGGCCTGACCGAAGATTCCACAGCCTGGCTCAACAGCACGGCCGATACCCTCGCCGGCGCCATGCAAGGCGCGGCCGAGGACGCCAAGCAACAGGGCGTACCCGTCTGGTTCTCCAACCCCAAGAACGACTTCGACGGTAAGGCCGTATGCGGTAACCCAGAGCAAGTTCACGGGATCGTGAAAACCCTCACCACTTCCGATGACCCGATAGTGGACCTTCCTCTGCTCAACAAGTACGGCCCCTCCGCTCAGTCGTTCCACCCCAAGATCGGTGGGGCCAGCCTGTACGCGAACTCCCTGCAACGCACCATGGCGGGTATGGGTCTCTAACGATGCCCACCAACACACGGCGGGGGCACCGTCAGGGGTGCCCCCGTACTCGATGTGTCTGCCCGTACGGGTAGACACAGCCAATCACACCACCACAATGGCCACATGACAGCGAAGAAAAGACAGGAAACCAAAACTTCCTTAAGCAGCGTCATCAAACGCTCCTTCGGTGCTCTCTCCGTCCTCCTCATATTCGTCCTGACCGCCTGCTCCTCCCAAAACCGTGCCACCACCCCCAAAGAGGTACGCGACCTCGCCGGGAGCCCGCAGGCCGAAGAAGCACGGAAGAAGACCGAAAAACGCCTGAGATCCATCGTCGACGCCTACGACAAGAAGACCCCACTCACTCTGGCCCTGGTCACCCTGGAAGACGTCTGCTCAGGCGGAACCGCGAAGCAACTGTTCTTCCCAAACGGGGACGATCAATACAAGGTTCGCTGCTCATTGCGCCTCACCGCCTACTACGGCGCACACCCTCACCACATCGGAGACGTCCTAGACGCCATCTTCACAGCCGGCGACCACTCCGCCACCAACGGGTCTCCCGGGGAGACCATCCCGTTTAACCACGACTTCTACCGCAAGCGCCTGGTCGGCTACTACCAAGGGCACGGCCCAAACCCTTCGGGCCCCAACGCAACGGAACCGTCCCAGATACTCAGTTCGTCACAGAGCTTGTCCTGGGACGCGATACGCGAGGCCCAGAGGAGACTGGTACAAGAACCCAACCCATGCCTGAAGGCCGATCCGCCGACTATCCGATGCCTGCGTGAACCAGCACACAGGGCCGTGGCAGACGTACGCAAGCAGCACGGCATGGTGTTCAAACTGGAACTTCCAGTCACTGACTACTTTGAGGTGTCAAAAAAGGGCGAAGTTTCCATTGGGTAATAGGCGGTGCCTGACGGCCTCGGCGCCCGCATTCGCGGTCTCGCCGCCTCTCCCCAGCGTCCGAAGGGCTTGTTGCTGGTGACGATCACGGACGCGCGTGCGTAACGGTTCGAGATGAGCTGGAAGAACAGGTTCGCGGCCTCCGATTCGAAGGGGATGTCGCCCACCTCGTCCACCACGATCAGCGGATAGCGACCCAACCGGGTCAGCTCGGCGGCGAGGTTGCCGGCCTGTTGGGCGGCAGCGAGTCGGTCGACCCATTCTGCGGCGGTGGTGAAAGCGACGCGGTGGCCGGCCTGGCAGGCCCGGATGCCCAGGCCAGTGGCCAGGTGGGTCTTGCCCGTGCCCGGCGGGCCCAGGAGGACGACGTTCTCCTTGCCCGCGATGAAGTCCAAGGTTCCCAGGTGGGCGAGTTGTTCGCGCGTCAGGCCGTGCAAGTAGGCGACGTCGAGTTCCTCGATTGTCTTGTTCGCGGGGAAGCGGGCGGCGCGTACTCGTGCTTCACCACCGTGTGATTCGCGGGCGGCGACCTCGCGCTGGAGGCAGGCGACGAGGTATTCCGGGTGGGTCCAGGACTCCTTGCGGGCCCGTTCGGCCAGGCGGTCGGCGGCGGCCAGCAGGGCCGGGGCCTTCAGGGCTCGGGCGAGGAAGGTCAGCTCGGAGGTGGTCTGCTGGCTGGTGCGACGGCCGGCGGCCGGGGGCTTGCCTGCGGGCTGGGCCAGGACGGATTCGCCGTCGAGTGTTGGGGCGCGGGGCATCAGCTGGCCTCCTTGTCGCCGCCGCCGTCGATGACGGTGAACAGTCGGTCATAGGTGCCCAGCTCTCGCTGTTCGACCTCGACCAGCGGGCCGGCGCCGACGGCCTGGATCTGACCCGTCGGACGACGCCGGGCTTGGTGCCGCATCATCGCCGCGGTCTCGGCGTGCTCGGGATCGGTGAAGGTCTGGTGGCGGGCCCAGCAGCGGACATGCCGGGCGACGATCTCCCCGCCGGTGGTCAAGGCGATGACCTCGTCGTTGTCGGTCAGCACGGTGACGTGGTGACCGATGGCGGCGGGGTCGACGGAGTAGTCGCAGGTGTCGACGCGGACGTAGTGGTCCCGGCCGAGCCGGGTGGAGAACCGCCACCAGGTCGGCGGATCCACCGCCGGCAGGGCGAGCATCCCGGCCCGGTCCGCCTCCCACCGATCGACCGGACGGGCCCCGAGGCTGCGGTGGACGCGCCGGTTGGCGACCTTCAGCCAGGCGTCGAGCTGGGTGTTGAAGTCGTCGGGACCGCTGAAGTGACGCCCTGGCAGGAACGAGGTCTCCAAGTAGCCGTTGGCCCTCTCCACCAGCCCCTTCGCCTCCGGATCCCGCGGCCGACACAAATAGATCTTGGTGGCGAGCAAGCCCGCGAACGCGGCGAATTCGCTGGTGGGACGTCCGCGGCCGACGCCGGCCTCGTTGTCCCAGACCAGCATCTTGGGGACGGCATCCCACTGCGAGAGCAGCCGCCAGTGACCGTGGATCAGATCGCCAGTCCTTCGCGAAGGCAGCATCCGCGCGGCGATCACCCTCGAATACCCCGACACCATCACCAGCACCGGAGGCCGACCGGTCAGCCCATAGCCCAGCGGGATCTGTGCCTCTGGGGACCACAGGTCGCACTGGGCCAGCTCGCCGGGTCGATAGGTCGTGCGGGAGACCGGATCGACGGGAACATAAGCCGGCCTCAGCTCGCGGATCCGATCCTTGAGGATCGTCATCCCCTCTCCCAACCGATCCGCTCGGCGATCACGGTCGCGGGCATCGTCGGTGTCTCCCGCAACAACTCGCGGATTTGCACCTCGACCGAGTCCACCACCGACCCCTTCGGGGGCCGCTCATACTTCGGCGGCCGGTCGCTGGCCAGGGCCCGCTTGACCGTGTTCTTCGAGATGCCCAGGTGTCGCGCGATCGCCCGGATCGGCATCTGCTCGGCCCGGTGCAGCCGACGGATCTCTGCCCAGTCCTCCACGAGGATCACCAAGTGGGTCACTTTTGATGCGCCGTCAGCGGATCAGGGTTCGGCCGTCGTCGAGAAGTGCTGCTTTCCTCGTAGTCAACAGAATCCTTAGCAAGTCCTCTCGCTGCAGGTCAGGAGAACTTTCCGTGCTTTTGATCAGCATTCGGACAGTCCGCTGCACGAAAGCGCGAGGTGGGGTTAGTCGTGATAGTCCCGGCAGCCGCGAACCTGCGGCCAAGTGCTTAGAAGACGCCTGCTCTGTTCTGGAGGTTTCGGGCATCCAAAGCGAGCGTGCTGGTGCGTGGGCCTCCGTGATTCGGGCGGCATCGTGCTGATTCGCCGACGGCAGACGCATTAGGTCCGGAACGGACTGGAATGGAGCGGCGAAGCAAGTGAACCTAGAGCGGTCCTTGGAAGCCGCGGTGACGCGCAGCCGGTTCTCTTCACGCTGACCCAGAGGCCGTGAGCGTGGGGGTGGCGCAACATAGCGCGAGATCGCCGGTTGGCCAAACCGGCGATTCTCCAGACCATTGGTGAGGTTCGGTCGCCGCGCGATTCACGTGCGGGCGACTCGGCTGCTGTGTCTACCCCCTCGCTTTACCCAAAGGAGCTTGCCCATGGCCGTAGTTGCTGATGATGAAACGTTTCTTCTGTCCGGTCGGCAGTGTTTTTCGATCCTCGACTGGGTCGCCGAACAGTCGCGGAACGGACTCGTGCTGCGGGCCTTTCTGGCGTCCATCGCTCTCGCGGCGCTGCGGCCGAAGGAAGCACTGGCCCTACGCGTCCGAGACATGGAACTGGCTGACGACGGCAGTGGCGTCCTGCTGATCCACCCTCAGAGGCAAGAGCGCCGAGTGGAGGAAACCGACGGTGCGGGCGCTGTACGGAGTGTTCCCGCAGGCCCGGATTTGGTAGCGCTCTTGAAGGCGGAGGTCACCCGGCGCGATCTCCGCCACGATGACGCGATATTCGTCCTCGACGACGGGCGACCGCTGACCGCCCCGGTCTACCAGGAGGTCTGGAGGCAGGCGCGGGCAGCGGTGCTGGCAGCACACGAAATCGACTCGCCGCTCGGCAGGAACGTCTCCGCCCTGCGCGACGCCTGCATCGCGGCATGGCTGCGGAACGGTGACCAGACCGCAGCGCACATCGTCACAGTGGCCGAGTGCGCCGGCATGAGCGCAGCCCGCCTCGCCGAACGCTTCGCGCACTGTCTGCGGAAGCCGACGCCGGCTGAGATCCCTTGGGGCCGCCTCACAGCAGCCCTCCGTCTTCCTGCTGTGCCGAGCGAGCCGATGGCGGCTGCGCGCCGCCCGTAGCGGGGCGCCGAGCCGTGGCCTGTCCCCGAAATCTCACAGGTAACGGGCGGGCGGAGAACCGGTTCTTCGCCCACCCGGGTCTACTCCCTCCCGCACCTCACAGAGAACCGCCCATGCCTGCACAACCGTTGCTTGCCCCTTCCGTTGCTCCCGCTTCCCCGGGGGCCGTACGCACGGCGTTCCTGACCGTGAAGGACGCCGCCGAGTACCTGGGCCTCTCGCCCCACACCCTCTACGTCTGGCGCCACCGGCGGCAGGGACCGCCGAGCTTCCGCATGGGTCCACGCGGCCGCGTGATGTACCGGCTGGAAGCCCTCGACGCGTGGATCCGTGAGCAGGAGCAGGCCGACTCGCGGTCCAACACTTTCCTGAACCCGCTGAACACCCGTCCCCAGGAGCGGTCCGCCCACCTCTCCAGAGCCTGACGCTCGAAGCGTCCTGGAGCACCGTCTCCATCCACCTTCGTCAAGGAGTTCCACCTGGCCGGCTACATAGAAGACCGATGGCTGAAGAAGCGCCCCAACCTGGCGACCGGTAAGCGCGAACGCACGACCATGTACGGCAAGTGCACTCGCTACCGCGTCAAGGGCATCCCCGGAGTCAAGGATCGTTCCTTTGACACACGCCAGGACGCCAAGACATGGCTTGCCCAGGCCCAGACCGACGCCCGTCGAGGCGAGTTCGTCGATCCGCGCGACGGGGCCATCTCCCTCAAGGAGTACATCGAGACGCACTGGTGGCCCACGCAGAGCGGAGACCCGTCCACCATCGAGCGCATCGAGCAGAGGGTGCGCCGTCACATCGTTCCGCACCTCGGTGCACAGCCGCTGAACGGCATCGGCACGGAAGTGCTGCGCCACTGGAAGAAGCGGCTGGAGAAAGACCTCGGTCCGACCTCGATCCGTCTTGTCTGGGCCACGCTGTCCAGCGTCCTCCAAGCTGCCGTCGAGGACCGCCGCCTCGGGCGCAACCCGTGCCGATCCAGCACGATCGGTCCGCCGGCCGCCGCACCTGGGAGGGTCGAGGCGTGGCCGCCCGAGCGGGTGCTGGCGGTACGCGCGGTCATGCCGGAACGCTACCGGCTCCTCGTGGAGTTCGGTGCGGGTCTGGGACTCCGACAAGGGGAGGCGCTCGGGCTGAGCGTGGAGGACATCGACTTCGACAAGGAAGTCGTCCATGTCCGGCGTCAAGTCAAGATGGTGCGGGCGAAGCTGTGCTTCGCGCTGCCCAAGGGACGCAAGGTCCGCGACGTGCCACTGCCTTCAAGCGTGGCTCGGGCCGTCCGGCGGCACATGGAGGTCATCGCGCCAGTGCCGGTCACCCTGCCCTGGGACGACCCGCGTCCCGCTGAGACACCGGTGGAAGCCAAACACCGGCGGCCGAGGACGTACAGCCTCCTGGTGGCGGGACGCGAGCGGAAGGCGATCAACAGGAACTACTTCAACTCCTATGTATGGAAGCCGGCGCTGGCGAAGGCGGGCGTGATCGCTCCGCTGCCGGAGACGGCCCCGGATGGGTCCCGTGTGTGGGAGCCGTCCCGGGAGCACGGCTTCCACGCCCTGCGCCACTTCTACGCCTCCGAGGAACTGGAGGCCGGGGAATCGGTCGTCTCGCTGGCGCGCTGGCTGGGCCATTCCGATCCGGGGTTCACGTTGCGGAAGTACTCCCACTTCCTGCCCCGCGCGGGCGCACGGGGGCGCGCCGCCATCGACGCGCTCTTTGCATAGCCTCGGCTCGGAAGGCAGCGCGCCTGCGCCGGGCCTTTAGGAGCCCCGCCGAAGACGCAAAGTCCCAGAGAAGTCCCACGGGTGCCGCCGCACCCCTTCTGACCCGCTTCCTTGCAGGTCAGAAGGGGTGCGGCGGCATTCTCTTATCAAATGTCCCGGAAGATCTCGATCTGTGCGCCGATCGAGTTGAGGCGTTCCGCGAGGTCCTCGTAGCCGCGGTTGATGACGTAGACGTTGCGCAGGACCGAGGTGCCCTCGGCGGCCATCATGGCCAGGAGGACGACGACGGCGGGGCGGAGTGCCGGGGGGCACATCATTTCCGCGGAGCGCCAGCGGGTGGGGCCGTCTACCAGGACGCGGTGCGGGTCGAGGAGTTTGACCTGGGCGCCGAGTCGGGTGAGGTCGGTGAGGTAGATGGCGCGGTTGTCGTAGACCCAGTCGTGGATCAGGGTCTGGCCCTGGGCGCTGGCCGCGATGGCCGCGAAGAAGGGGACGTTGTCGATGTTGAGGCCCGGGAAGGGCATGGGGTGGATCTTGTCGAGCGGGGCCTGGAGTTTGGAGGGGCGGACCGTCAGGTCGATGAGCCGGGTGCGGCCGTTGTCGGCGGGGTACTCCGCACTGCGCTCGTGGTCCAGGCCCATCTCCTCCAGGACGGCCAGTTCGATCTCCAGGAATTCCACCGGGACCCGACGGATCGTCAGTTCCGACTCGGTGACGACCGCGGCGGCCAGCAGGCTCATGGCCTCGACCGGGTCCTCCGAGGGCGCGAAGTCCACATCGCGGTCGATCTTCGCCACCCCGTGGACGGTGAGGGTGGTGGTGCCGATCCCGTCGACCCGGACGCCCAGTTCCTCCAGGAAGAAGCACAGGTCCTGGACCATGTAGTTGGACGAGGCGTTGCGGATGACCGTGACGCCGTCGTGCCGGGCGGCGGCCAGCAGCGCGTTCTCGGTGACGGTGTCGCCGCGTTCGGTCAGGACGATGGCGCGCTTGGGGGCGACGCTGCGGTCGACCTCGGCGAGGTAGGTGCCGTCGGTCGCGGTGATTTCCAGGCCGAAGTGCCGCAGTGCGGTCATATGGGGCGTGACGGTGCGGGTGCCGAGGTCGCAGCCGCCCGCGTACGGCAGCTTGAAGTGGTCCATGCGGTGCAGCAGCGGGCCGAGGAACATGATGACGCTGCGGGTGCGCCGGGCCGCCTCCAAGTCCATGGCGGCCAGGTCGAGTTGGGCCGGCGGCACGATCTCCAGGTCGTTGCCGTCGTTGATCCAGCGGGTGCGGACGCCGATGCTGCCCAGCACCTCCAGGATGCGGTAGACCTCCTCAATGCGGGCCACCCGGCGCAGGGTTGTGCGGCCCGCGTTGAGCAGCGTCGCGCACAGCAGCGCGACGCAGGCGTTCTTGCTCGTCTTGACGTCGATGCTGCCGGACAGTCGACGCCCGCCGACCACCCGCAGATGCATCGGTCCCGCGTACCCGAGCGAGACGATTTCGCTGTCCAGGGCCTCTCCGATGCGGGCGATCATCTCAAGGCTGATGTTCTGGTTGCCGCGCTCGATGCGATTGACCGCACTCTGGCTGGTGCCGAGCGCCTCGGCGAGCTGCGTCTGTGTCCAGCCACGGTGCTGCCGGGCGTCACGGATGAGCCTGCCGATGCGTACGAGGTAGTCGTCTGCCATGGGGTGACCGTATCTCAGATATGAGATGGGTGCGTTATTGGCAGATCTGTAGGCCTTCCATGGTTTGTTCTACTACTATGCAAACAACTGGAGGTTGCCATGATGCGATCCGTGCCGTCCGCCCCGCCCGCGAACACCCGCCGGCGGGGCTGGATATCCGCCTTACCGTTCATCCTCGTCACCGTGACCCTCGGCGGCATCTACGCGTGCGTCGCCGGCCGGCTGCCCGAACGGCTCGCCACCCACTTCGCCTCGGACGGCCGGCCCGACGGCTACTCCTCGGCGCAGGGCTTCCTGTGGGCGTGCCTGGTGACCCTGCTCGTCCTCGGCGCGGGCATCGGCGGCCTGGTCCAGCTCCGGATGCCCGCACAGAGCGGGCGTTTGCTGGTCGCTACGGGCTACTTCACGGCCGTCGCCCTCGGCTATCCGGCGGCCCTGATCCTGTTCGGGAACACCGGTGAGGCCGCCGTGTCCACGGTCCGACTGCCCTTCTGGCAGGTAGCCGTGGGGCTGGGGGCGGGCGTCGCCGCCGGCGGTCTGGGCTGGCTGCTCGCCGGCGCCGACCCGGCAGAACGCCGTCCGCCCGCCGGGCCCGTGCGCCGCCTCGACCTGCCCCCCGGTGTCCGGGCCGGCTGGTCACGCACCGTCAGCTCGCCACTGATGGCCGTCCTGGCCGGTGCGATGGCCTGCCTCGGGATCATCCTCGGAGTGTCCGCCGGTTGGGTCGGCGGCGGGGGCATGCTCCTCGGCGGCCTGGCGGTCGCGGTCCACTGCTCCGTGCGGGTGACCGTCGACCGGCGCGGGCTGATCCTCACCCCGACCCTGCTGCCGGTCCCGCTGCACCGGATACCGCTGGACAAGGTGGCGGAGGCGTCCAGCCGCCGGATCGCCACGCTCGCCGAGTACGGTGGCTGGGGGTACCGCATCCGGCCCGGCGGCAGCGGCCTGCTGCTCCGTTCGGGCGAGGGGGTGGTGCTGCAGCTCACCACGGGCCGGGAGTTCGTGGTGACGGTCGACGACTCCGCAACGGCCGCCGCGCTGCTCACCACGTATCTCGACCGCAGGCGGTCCGGAGAAGGAGGCTGAGGTGCTGTTCCGCGTCGACCCGGGCTCGTCCGTGCCGCTCGGCGACCAGATCGCCGCCTCGGTCCGCGGCGCCATCGCCGACGGCTCGGTCCGGGCCGGTGAACGCCTGCCCGCCGCCCGCGCGCTCGCCGCCTCGCTCGGCGTCAACGTCCACACCGTGCTGCGCGGCTACCAGCGGCTGAAGGAGGAGGGGCTGATCGAACTCCGCCGCGGTCGCGGTGCGGTGGTCACCGGAGCCGCCGCGCCGGCCCGCGCCCGCGTCGGCGAGGCCGCCGAGCGCCTCATCGCCGAGGCCCGCCACCTGGGCCTGACCGACGAGGAGATCGTGCGGGTGGTCCGGCTGGGGTTGGAGGGGGCATGACCCGGCCCGGCCACTGTGCGCGGTGGCCGACGGCTTCAGGACAGCCGCCGCCTTAGGGGCGGACGACGGCGCTCCGCTCGGGCCCGAACCGCCGTACGGCGGTTCGGGCCGGTTCGGGCCGGGGAACGGAACCCGGGACGGCCGCCGCCGCGGCGGCCGGGACAGGAGGCGGCGATGCGGCTGGCGACGGACGCGCACGAACCGACACCGCCGGCCACCGCCGCCCTGCTCCGCACCTTTCTGACGGGGCTTCGGGACCGGGTGCCGCTGCGGGCGCTCTGGGCGCACGGTTCGCTCGCCGGCGGCGACTACCAAGAGGGCCGCAGCGATCTCGACCTGATCGCGCTCCTCGACCGTCCCGCCACACCGCAGGAGCAGGACGACCTGGCCGGCCTGCACCGCCGGCTCGCCGCGACCGGCGGCCCGGCGGCCCGGGCGCTGCACTGCGCCTACCCCGACGTCACCGCGCCGGACGACCCGGCACATCCCCATCTCGCCTGGGCACACGAGGAGTTGATGCTCCGTCCGCTCACTCCGGTCACCCGTCGCGAACTCCACACCTTCGGCCTGGTCCTGTACGGCGACGGCCCGGCCGGGCTCCTGCCCCCGGTGAGCGACGCCCGACTGACCGCCTTCGTCCTCGCCGACCTGCGCGCGTTCTGGCGGCCCGCGTTGGGCCACCCGGAATACTGGCTGCGGGACATCTGGGTGGACCTCGGGCTGCTGACCCTGGCCCGGGCGACCGTGACCCTGCGCAACGGCACCTTGATCAGCAAACGTCGGGCGCTGCCCGTCCTGGCCGGCCTGGGCGCGCCGGCGCAGGTCCTCGCCGACATCCGACACCGGCGCTACGGCCCCACGCCCAGGCCCACGCCCCCGTCGCCGGACGCGGCCGGCGCGGCCGGTGCGGCAGGCGCGCCCGACGCCCACCGCGCCGACTGGCCGGCCCGGCGCGCCGAACTCACCCGCGCCTTCCTCGCCCCGGCGATCGACCGGACGCTGGCCGCGTACGGGGGCGGCTGAGCCCTCCGGGGACGCGCCGGCCGTATGCCCTCACTCGTCCAGGAACGTCAGGTTCAGCGCGGCGAGCCGCACCGGGTCGGCCAGGATGTCGATCTCCACGATCTTCCCGTCCACGACGGTGAAGCCCATCACGGAGAACGGCCGCCCCTCCCGCAGACTGACCAGCCCCGGCGCCCCGTTGACCAGCGCCGGCCGGGCGAACGACGCGACCTTGGAGTACAGCTTCGCCTGCGCGACGACCGCCGTCGCGCCGCGGACCAGCTTCGTCACGTTCGGCGCCGTGGCCCCGCCGTCGGCGCGCAGCACCACGTCCGGGTCCAGGATGGCCAGCAGCGCGTCGAAGTCCCCGCCGCGCGAGGCGGCGAGGAAGGCGTCCACCACCTCGCGCTGGCGGGCCGGGTCGGTGTCCGGGACCGGCGCGGTGCCCTGGACGCGGCGGCGGGCCCGGCTGGCGAGTTGGCGGGCGGCGGCCGGGGTGCGGTCGACGATCGGGCCGATCGCGTCGAAGGGGACGGCGAACATGTCGTGCAGGACGAAGGCGAGCCGTTCCGCGGGCGTCAGGGTCTCCAGCACGACCAGCAGCGCCAGGCCGACCGAGTCCGCCAGCAGCGCCTCCTGCTCCGGGTCGGGTCCCTCCACCCGGCTCACCACCGGCTCGGGGACGTGCACTCCCCCTTCGAACGGGTCCTCGCGCCGGGCCCGCCGGGTGCGGAGCTGGTCCAGGCACACCCGGCCGACGACGGTCGTCAGCCAGCCGCCCAGGTTCTCCACCCCGTCCACGCCGGACCGGCTCAGCCGCAGCCATGCCTCCTGGACGGCGTCGTCCGCCTCGCTCAGCGAGCCGAGCATCCGGTAGGCGACCGCCCGTAGTTGCCCGCGCTGCTCCTCGAAGCGGGTGGCCAGCCACTCCCGGTCCGCCCGGTCGCCCGGTTCCTCGCCGGCGGCCGCCGCGGTGTGCTTGTCGTCCATGACTCGTGTCCTCCCTCGCGGGCCTTCTACGATCCGGCCCGCCGGCGCTCTTTCGTGTGCGGCCTGTTCCCGCTCATCACCTTGACGGACCGGCCGCCGCACATGTGACACGGCCCCCGATCCCGGGAAGCGGAAGAGGCCGGTCCGACGCCGTTGGCGCCGAGCCGGCCTCTCCGGTGCTGCGTTCCCCTTCGGGAGCCGAGCCGAGCCGAGCCGTCCGCTCGGCGGGCCGGGTCAGTCCGTGCCGAACTCCATCGCGGCGCGGTCCAGCATCTCCTCGTCGTCGGAGACCTCGCCGCGGGAGGCGATGGCCTCGGCGCCGCCCTCCGGCATGCTGCCGATCAGCCCGGTCGCGGCCGCCTGGGCGGCACCGACGGCGGGGTTGGCCGTGCCGATCAGGCCGAGGCCGGCGTACTGCTCCAGCTTGGCGCGCGAGTCGGCGATGTCGAGGTTGCGCATGGTGAGCTGGCCGATCCGGTCCACCGGACCGAACGCCGAGTCCTCGGTGCGCTCCATGGACAACTTGTCCGGGTGGTAGCTGAAGGCCGGTCCGGTGGTGTCGAGGATCGAGTAGTCCTCGCCGCGCCGCAGCCGCAGAGTGACCTCGCCGGTGATGGCCGCGCCGACCCAGCGCTGGAGCGACTCACGCACCATCAGGGCCTGCGGGTCCAGCCAGCGGCCCTCGTACATCAGCCGGCCCAGGCGCCGCCCCTCGTTGTGGTACTGGGCAAGGGTGTCCTCGTTGTGGATCGCGTTGACCAGCCGCTCGTACGCGGCGTGCAGCAGCGCCATGCCGGGCGCCTCGTAGATGCCGCGGCTCTTGGCCTCGATGATCCGGTTCTCGATCTGGTCCGACATGCCCATGCCGTGCCGACCGCCGATGGCGTTGGCTTCCATCACCAGGTCGACGGGGGAGCCGAACTCCTTGCCGTTGATCGTCACCGGGCGGCCCTGGTCGAAGCCGATGGTGACGTCCTCGGTGAGGATCTCGACCTCGGGGTCCCAGAACCGCACGCCCATGATCGGCTCCACGGTCTCCACGCCGGTGTCCAGGTGCTCCAGCGTCTTGGCCTCGTGGGTGGCGCCCCAGATGTTGGCGTCGGTGGAGTACGCCTTCTCCGTGCTGTCGCGGTAGGGCAGGTCGTGGGCGAGCAGCCACTCCGACATTTCCTTGCGGCCGCCGAGCTCGGTCACGAAGTCCGCGTCGAGCCAGGGCTTGTAGATCCGCAGGTTCGGGTTGGCGAGCAGGCCGTAGCGGTAGAACCGCTCGATGTCGTTGCCCTTGAAGGTGGAGCCGTCGCCCCAGATCTGGACGTTGTCCTCCAACATCGCCCGGACCAGGAGCGTGCCGGTGACGGCGCGGCCGAGCGGCGTGGTGTTGAAGTAGGCCCGCCCGCCCGAGCGGATGTGGAACGCCCCACAGGTGAGCGCGGCCAGGCCCTCCTCGACCAGCGCCGCGCGGCAGTCGACCAGACGGGCGATCTCGGCGCCGTAGGTCTGCGCGCGGCCGGGCACCGAGGCGATGTCGGGCTCGTCGTACTGACCGATGTCGGCGGTGTAGGTGCACGGGATGGCGCCCTTGTCGCGCATCCACGCGACCGCGACGGAGGTGTCGAGGCCGCCCGAGAAGGCGATTCCGACACGCTCGCCGGCGGGAAGGGAGGTGAGGACCTTAGACATGGGAAGAGTATGCATCCTCGCGCATGGTCATGCAAAGGGGTGCCGGAGGAAGAGTGACGCGAAGGGGGTTCGGGGGTGTCGCTTCGTCGACGGCTCGACGGGGCGGGGGTGGCGCAGCCGCCGCCAGGGCATGACCCGGCAGCAGCGATGTACTAGAGTTATCTCGACATCGAGATATCTGCCGGGAGGCGTACCGCTGCCGTACCAGTAAGGGATGCCTAACTTAGGTTCACCTTAGCGGATCGGTGACGACCCTGGGACGGCACCGCGCGACGGCAGTCGCATAGTGTGCGCAGCGCGGTGGTACGCGCGAAATCATTGAAGGAGACTGTCGTGTCGGCGAACAGCTTCGACGCCCGCAGCACGCTGCGCGTGGGTGACGAGTCGTACGAGATCTTCAAGCTGGACAAGGTCGAGGGCTCCGCGCGCCTCCCTTACAGCCTGAAGGTGCTGCTGGAGAACCTGCTCCGCACCGAGGACGGCGCGAACATCACCGCCGACCACATCCGCGCGCTCGGCAGCTGGGACTCCCAGGCGCAGCCGTCGCAGGAGATCCAGTTCACGCCGGCCCGCGTGATCATGCAGGACTTCACCGGCGTGCCCTGCGTCGTGGACCTCGCCACCATGCGTGAGGCCGTGAAGGAGCTGGGCGGCGACCCGGCGAAGATCAACCCGCTGGCGCCGGCCGAGCTGGTCATCGACCACTCCGTCATCGCCGACAAGTTCGGCACGAAGGACGCGTTCGGCCAGAACGTCGAGCTGGAGTACGGCCGCAACAAGGAGCGCTACCAGTTCCTGCGCTGGGGCCAGACCGCGTTCGACGAGTTCAAGGTCGTCCCGCCGGGCACCGGCATCGTCCACCAGGTCAACATCGAGCACCTGGCGCGCACGGTCATGGTCCGCAACGGCCAGGCATACCCCGACACCCTCGTCGGCACCGACTCGCACACCACCATGGTCAACGGCCTGGGCGTGCTGGGCTGGGGCGTCGGTGGCATCGAGGCCGAGGCCGCGATGCTCGGCCAGCCGGTCTCCATGCTCATCCCGCGCGTCGTCGGCTTCAAGCTGACCGGTGAGCTCAAGCCGGGCACCACCGCCACCGACCTGGTGCTCACGATCACCGAGATGCTGCGCAAGCACGGCGTCGTCGGCAAGTTCGTCGAGTTCTACGGTGAGGGCGTCGCCGCCACCTCCCTCGCGAACCGCGCCACCATCGGCAACATGTCGCCGGAGTTCGGCTCCACCGCGGCGATCTTCCCGATCGACGGCGAGACGCTGAACTACCTGAAGCTGACCGGCCGCTCCGAGCAGCAGGTCGCGCTGGTCGAGGCGTACGCCAAGGCGCAGGGCCTCTGGCTGGACCCGCAGGCCGAGCCGGACTTCTCCGAGAAGCTGGAGCTGGACCTCGCCACGGTCGTCCCCTCCATCGCCGGCCCGAAGCGTCCGCAGGACCGCATCGTCCTGGCCAACGCCGCCGAGCAGTTCAAGCAGGACGTCCGCAACTACGTCGACACCGCCGACGAGGCGGGCAAGGAGTCCTTCCCGGCCTCCGACGCCCCGGCGTCCATCGACGGCGTCCCGTCGAACCCGGTCACCGTGACCGCCCCCGACGGCTCCACGTACGAGCTGGACCACGGCGCGGTCACCGTCGCCGCCATCACCTCCTGCACCAACACCTCGAACCCCTACGTCATGGTCGCCGCCGCCCTGGTGGCCAAGAAGGCGGTCGAGAAGGGCCTGACCCGCAAGCCGTGGGTCAAGACCACCCTCGCCCCGGGTTCCAAGGTCGTCACCGACTACTTCGACAAGGCGGGCCTGACCCCGTACCTCGACAAGGTCGGTTTCAACCTGGTCGGTTACGGCTGCACCACCTGCATCGGCAACTCCGGCCCGCTGCCGGAGGAGGTCTCCAAGGCGGTCAACGACCACGACCTCGCGGTGACGTCCGTCCTCTCCGGTAACCGGAACTTCGAGGGCCGGATCAACCCGGACGTCAAGATGAACTACCTCGCCTCCCCGCCGCTGGTCGTCGCGTACGCCCTCGCCGGTTCGATGAAGGTGGACATCACGCGCGACGCGCTCGGCGTGGACCAGGACGGCAAGCCCGTCCACCTGGCCGACATCTGGCCGACCGAGGCCGAGGTCAACGACGTCGTGGCGAACGCCATCGGCGAGGACATGTTCAACAAGTCCTACCAGGACGTCTTCGCGGGCGACGCCCAGTGGCAGGCGCTGCCGATCCCGACCGGCAACACCTTCGAGTGGGACACCGAGTCCACCTACGTCCGCAAGCCCCCGTACTTCGAGGGCATGCAGATGGAGCCGGCTCCGGTCACCGACATCGCCGGTGCGCGCGTCCTGGCCAAGCTGGGCGACTCGGTCACCACCGACCACATCTCCCCGGCCGGTGCGATCAAGGCCGACACCCCGGCCGGCAAGTACCTCACCGAGCACGGTGTGGACCGTCGTGACTTCAACTCCTACGGCTCGCGCCGTGGTAACCACGAGGTCATGATCCGCGGCACGTTCGCCAACATCCGCCTGCGCAACCAGATCGCGCCGGGGACGGAAGGCGGCTACACCCGCGACTTCACACAGGCTGCAACTGCTGACGCGGCTCCCGTCTCCTTCATCTACGACGCCTCGCGCAACTACATCGACCAGGGCATCCCGCTGGTCGTGCTCGCGGGCAAGGAGTACGGCTCCGGCTCGTCGCGCGACTGGGCCGCCAAGGGCACCGCGCTGCTCGGCGTCAAGGCCGCCATCGCCGAGTCGTACGAGCGCATCCACCGCTCGAACCTCATCGGCATGGGCGTCCTGCCGTTGCAGTTCCCGGAGGGCCAGTCCGCCGAGACCCTCGGCCTGACCGGCGAGGAGACCTTCTCCTTCACCGGCGTCGAGGAGCTCAACAACGGCACCACGCCGCGCACGGTCAAGGTCACCACCGACACCGGTGTGGAGTTCGACGCGGTGGTCCGCATCGACACCCCCGGTGAGGCGGACTACTACCGCAACGGCGGCATCATGCAGTACGTGCTGCGGAACCTGATCCGCAAGTAAGCGGTACGGCACAGCGAACGAGGGCCGCACTCCCGGGAAGGGGGTGCGGCCCTCGCGTTGCCCGCCGTCAGCGGCGCCGGCCGGTCGGGCCGGTCAGCGGGACCGGCCGGCGGGACCGGTCAGGAGAACAGCTTGGTGTAGATGTTCCAGCCGGTGCCGATCTGGACGCGCGCCTGGTAGGGGCTGGCGGCGTTGCCGGTGCCGTAGTAGGCGTAGAGGCGACCGGAGCCGTCGCGGGCGATGAAGTCGGTCTTGCCGTCGCCGTTGAGGTCGCCGGTGGAGACCAGGGCGTTGTAGCCGCCCCAGCCGGTGCCGATCTTCTGGCGGGCCTCGAAGGGCGCGCCGGCGTTGCCGGTGCCCTTGTAGAGGTACAGGTCGCCGGTGGCCTTCTCGCGGGCGATGATGTCGGTGTTGCCGTCGCCGGTCAGGTCGCCCTTGCCGGTGATCTGGTCGTAGATCTGCCAGCCGGCGCCGACCTTGGTGCGTGCGGTGACCTTGCCGTCGGGGTAGCCGAGGTACAGCCAGAGCACGCCGCTGCGGTCGCGGGCGAGGATGTCGTACTCCTTGGCGCCGCCGAGGTTGCCGGGGGAGAGCACCTTGTCGTAGATGTTCCAGCCGCCGCCGATCCGGACGCTGTCCGGGGTCGCGTCGTTGCTGAAGTACAGGTCGCCGGTGGGGTCCCAGAGCCAGACCGCGTCGCCGGCGCCGTCGCCGTCGTTGTCCAGCGCCTGCTGGTTGGCGCGGACGTCGCCGAGGTCGTCGACCTTCTCGCGGGCGGTGAACCCGCCGCTTCCGTTGGGGCCGTAGACGTAGGTGGCGCCCGCGGACTCCACGCCGAAGAGGCCGAAGACCGGGTCGGCCGCGGTCGCGGTGGCGCTGGTGGCGCCGGTGGCGCCGCCGGTGAGCGCCATCGGGGCCTTGGTCGGCGCCTTGGGGGCGGCCTGCACGGTGTTCCGGGCGGCCGTGCCCGGGTTGTCCGCCGCGAAAGACGTGCCGGCAGCGGTGCCGGCGAGTGCGACGGCGATGGCCGCGGTGGCGAGACGGGACAGGGCACGTCCGCGCTTGCGGCCGGAGAGTATTGCCACGTAGTTCTCCGTGGTTGGGGTCGAGGAGGGATCCGGTACGACGACGGCGCGCCCCCGTGGGGGCGCGCCGAAGGTCTCCGGAGCTCAGGATCTTTGCACGGCTTCTTCACCTGTCAACTACCTTGCCGACGGTGCGGGAAGCTCCCGTTCCGCCCGTACAACCTTTTCCCCGGAGACGATTCGGGAGTGGCGGTACGAACCCGGCGAACCGATCGAGAAGACTCGGGTCCGGTGGTCCCGGGCGACGGGCCGGCCGGTCCTTCTGTCCGGCTCCACCCGTGTTGTTCCGACCTGTGATCCTTCCAACACCCCGTCGGCAGGCGCCGCGAACGGCGTGGCTCAGAACATCAGGCGGTAGGTCTGGTAACCCCAGCCGACCTTGACGGGCTTGGCGAACGGGGCCCGGGCGTTGCCGGTGCCCTTGTAGAGCATCAGGTCGCCGTTGGCGGTGCGGGCCAGCAGGTCGGCGTTGCCGTCGCGGTCCACATCTCCGGTGGAGAGCAGGTAGTTGTACGCGTTCCAGCCGGCACCGATCTTCTGGCGGGACTCGAACGGGGCCTTGTGGTTGCCGGTGCCCTTGTAGAGCCACAGCACGCCCGACGCGTCGCGGGCGACGATGTCGGCCTTGCCGTCACCGGTGAGGTCCCCCTGGCCGGCGATCTGGGTGTACTGACCCCAGCCGGCGCCGATCTTGGTGCGCGGGGTCACCTTGCCGTCGGGGTAGGCGAGGTACGTGTACAGCACGCCCGACTTGTCGACGGCCATGAGGTCGGATTCCTTGGCGCCGCCGAGGTCGCCGGGGGACAGGACCTTGTCGTAGGTGTTCCAACCGCCGCCGATGGTGCGGGTGTCCGCGTCCCCGTTGTCCTTGTCGTAGGTGTAGTACAGGTTGCCGTTGAAGTCCCAGCTGTAGAACGCGTCGGCGTAGCCGTCCTTGTTGTGGTCGACGTTCTGCACGGCCTTGAAGATGTCCCAGCCGAACCACACGTAGTCGCGGGCGTCGAAGCCGTTGCCGTTCGGTGTCTGCTGGTAGAGGTCGCCGTCGCGGTCCACCCCGGAGAGGTGGAAGTACGGGGAGCCGACCTCGCCCGGGGCGGCGTACCCCATGCGGCCCTTGGGGCCCTTGGGGGGCTGGGGGACGGTCGGCTTGAGCATGTCGGGGGTGGCGTTCTTCAGGGGCGCCGGAACCGGGGTCGGGCTGTCGGCGACTGCGGTTCCCGCGGTCGTGCCCAGCAGGGTCGCTGCGAGCACTGCGGTCGCGAGCTGGGTGAGCGCGCGGCCACGCTTACGGCCGGGAAGGAAACCCACGTAAATCTCCCGTTGGTCGGACATTGGTAGCGCCATGCCCTATAGGAGGGAATGGCGCGGGATTTACTGAATCTTTGCACAGGATGTTTATCTGTCAAATGGGGCATCACGCCCTTCTGGTCTCCATGCCCCAACTCAGGAGTGCTGTCCCAGGAGTTCGGTCTCGGCGAGGGTGGCCGGGTGGGGAAGGGTGAGGCGGTAGTGGAGATAAGTGCTGGGGGTGGGCAGTGCGAAGGGGCGGGTCTGGTGGGACCAGGCGAAGCGTTGGCCGCGCCTGTGGTCCAGTGCGGTCCAGTGCTCGCCGTCGTCGGAGCCTTCCAGCACCCATTCCCGTGGGGCGTCCGCGGCGGTTGCGGAGGTGAGGGTGTAGGAGGAGACAGTGGCGCCGGAGGGGACGGTGAAGGCGGCGCGGGAGACCTCGGCGGAGGTGTCGGAGCTGTTGTCGGTCAGCGGGCCGCCGTCCGGGACGGTCAGATCGGTGGGCGGAGCCGGCACCCTGTCGTCCTTGGTGATCGAGGTGGGCGCGGCGTCCGGGCCGGAGCCCCAGTTGGCGGGGCGCGGCCCCATGGCGAAGTCCAGGGTCCCGCCGCGGGCGAGCAGGGCGTGCGGCAGGGCGGTGGTGTTCCACGGTGTGCCGTTCACCCGGAGGCCCTGCACGTAGACGTTGCGGGCGCTGTTGCGGGGCGCGTTGACGACCAGGTCCCGGCCGTTCTCCAGGTGGATCGTGGCCTTGGTGAACAGCGGTGACCCCACCGCGTACTCGCCCTGACCCATCACCAGCGGATAGAAGCCCAGGGCGCTGAAGACGTACCACGCGGACATTTCGCCGTTGTCCTCGTCTCCGGGGTACCCCTGGCCGATCTCGCTGCCGAGGTAGAGCCGGGAGAGCACCTCGCGGACCTTCGCCTGGGTCTTGTACGGCTGGCCGGCCGCGTCGTAGAGGTAGGCGATGTGGTGCGAGGGCTGGTTGCTGTGCCCGTACATCCCCATCCGGACGTCGCGGGCCTCGGTCATCTCGTGGATGACGTCGCCGTAGGAGCCGGCGAACTGCTTGGCGGCGGTCTCCGGGGTGCTGAAGTAGGCGTCCAGCTTCTTCGCCAGGCCGGCCCGGCCGCCGTAGAGGTTGGCCAGTCCGCGGGTGTCCTGTGGGGCGGCGAAGGCGAAGGTCCAGGCGTTGGTCTCGGTGTAGTCGTAGCCCCAGACGCGGGGGTCGAAGCGGTCCGGCGGCAGCCGCCAGCCGCCCCGGGCGTCCTTGCCCTGGAAGAATCCGGTGCGGTCGTCGAAGAGCCGCACGTAGTTCCGGGCCCGGCCCAGGAAGTACGCCGACTCCTCCTTGTAGCGGGGGTTGTGCGTCTTGGCGTAGAGGGCCTGTCCCATCCGGGCGATGCCGAAGTCGTTGAGGTAGCCCTCCAGCGCCCAGGACGCGCCCTCGCGGGTGTCGGTGCTGGTGTAGCCGAGGAACGGCGCGGTCGTCATCCCCTTCCGGCCGACGCCGGAGGACGGCGGGGCGACGGTGGCGTTCTTGACGGCCGCGTCGTAGGCCGCCGCGGCGTCGAAGTGCACGCCCTTGACGTAGGCGTCGGCGAACGCGACGTCGGAACTGGTCCCGGTCATCAGGTCCGCGTAGCCGGGGGAGGACCAGCGGGAGATCCAGCCGCCGTCCTTGTACTGCTGGACGAACCCGTCCGCCATCTTCCCGGCCCGGCCGGGGGTGAGCAGGGAGTAGGCCGGCCAGGTGGTGCGGTAGGTGTCCCAGAAGCCGTTGTTGACGTACACCGCACCGTCGACGATCTTCGCGCCGGTGTGCGTGGGGGTGTCCGGGCCGGTCGGCGGCGAGAACGGGCTGGCGTACCGGACCCGCGAACCGACCTGCTCCGCACCGGAGTTGGGGTAGAGGTAGAGCCGGTAGAGGCTGGAGTAGAGGGTGGTCAGCTGGTCGCGGCTGGCGCCCTGCACCTCGATGCGGCCCAGCAGCGCGTCCCACTGGGCGCGGGCGCGGTCCCGGACGGTGGCGAAGGACGTGCCGTCGGGGACCTCCCGGGCGAGGTTGGCCTTCGCTTGCTCGACGCCGATCAGCGAGGTGGCCAGTCGCAGCGTCACGGTGCGGTCCGCGCCCGGTCGCAGCCGCAGGTAGCCGGTGACGTCCTTGCCCCCGCCCCCCTCCAGCCGGCCGCTCGCGGTGACCGGCGCGTCCACCACGCCGTAGACGAACAGCCGGGTGGCGCCGACCGAGAGGCCGCTGCGGACGTCGGAGTAGCCGCTGATGACGCCGTGCGCGGCGTCCAGGCTCAGGCCGCCCTTGTTGGTGACGTTGTCGAAGATCAGGTTGGCGTCGGCGCCGGGGAAGGTGAACCGCATCACCGCCGCGTGGTCGGTCGGCGCGATCTCGGTGCGCAGGCCGTTGTCGAAGGTCACCGCGTACTGGTACGGCCGCGCGGTCTCGCGCTCGTGGTGGAAGGGCAGCGCGCGCCCGGTGCGCGAGGCGTCCGGGGTGCCGGCCGCGGTGGACGGCATGACCTGGAAGGTCTGCCGGTCGCCCATCCAGGGGCTCGGCTCGTGGCTGGCGCTGAACGCCTGGAGGGTGGGGAGGTTGTCGGCGTTGTTCTTCCGCGCGTACTCGTAGAGCCAGTCCGCGGAGCCGGCGTTGGTCACCGGGGTCCAGAAGGTGAAGCCGTTCGGCACCGCGGTGGCGGGGAAGGTGTTGCCGCGCGAGAAGCTGCCGCTGGAGAGGGTGCCGCGGGTGGTGACGGCGTGGTCGGAGAGGTGGGCGAGCGGTTTCTCCGGCGCCTTGGGGCCGATGGCGAGGTCGTCGAGCCAGCCGCGGAAGGCGGGGGCGGTGCGCGGCGCCCGGGGTGCGTCGTAGCCGAGCAGGATCCGGGCGATGGTCTTCCCGGCGGCGACCGCGCCGATCCGGGACTCCCGGTTGTTCCACTGGTTGACGTAGAGCGTCTTGGCGGCGGCCTGGCCCTGCGGGGTCAGCCGGGCCCCGTACTGGTCGGTCGCGGCCAACTCGCTCAGGTACGTCCCGTCGGTGAAGGCCAGGTCGACCGCGACATGGGTGGCGGGGTAGTCGAGGTCGGTCTCCGGCAGTTCCGGGAAGAGCTTGTACGAGAGCGTGGTGGCGGGGGTGACAGGGACGTGTACGGCGAACAGCTTGTTGTACGCGTAGGCCCGGCCGGCGGCGGTGTGGGTGCCGGCGTAGCGCAGGGCGTGGCCGCCGGTGAATCCGGCGTGCGCCTTCGCGGTGGGGGAGTCGGCGGGGCCGGTGTCGGGTGCGGTGTCCATCCCGGGCCCGCCGGGGGACGGGCGGGAGACGCCGGAGGTCTTCGGCCGGCCGTCGGGGCCGGTCTCGACGGTGTCGGTCCAGTCCGGTGCGGGCTGGCCCGGTTCGAAGGAGGAGTGGAACTCCGCTGCGGTACGCGGTGGTTGGGGCGGCGCCGCCTGGGCCGCGCCGGTCGTGCCCGGCGTGGTGAGGACGAGCAGGGCGGCCGCCGCGAGAGCGACGGGGCGGGCGATCCCCCGCAGTGGACTGTGCCGGTGTCTGTGCCGCACGCGAGCCCTCTCAACGAGATTGACATCGTTGTCAGTTGCGTAGTGCAGAGATAAGTAAGGTGCGCGGCGGCGCGGGTGTCAAGGGTGTGGCGGCGCGCCGGCGGCGGCCGTGTCGCGCCAGCGCCCGAGGGGGCGCCGGCGATGCATACCCGGGAGGTCTCAACTAGGGAAAGACTCCCGGCCAACTCGGCGTTCGATCTTGCCCGTTCGGCCGGAAGTGGACTATACCTATCGGCGTCCGAATCCGGCGGTACGACCGCCCGGCCGGAATCCGGGGGAAAGCGGGGAGGGACGGAATTCCCCGCAGATCCCTGGCTCGCCCGGTGCACATCCCGTACAACTCAGCTTCATCTGACCTGCGGTGCCGGGGTGGCTCCGGTACACCGCCTGAGTCCTGAAGAAGGCGAGGACTTGAGCATGGGATCCACCTCAGAAGTCAACCGTCGCGATCTGGTCAAGCGGGCTGCGGCCCTGGGAATTCTCGCGGTACCGGCCATGGGCGCGCTGACGTCCTGTGCCACCGGAGGCGGCGGCGGCTCGGACGACGGCACCAAGAACAAGGGCGCGACCTCCGCCAAGAATCCGCTCGGCGTGAAGAACGGCGCGCCGCTGGAGGCATTCATCTTCAAGGGCGGATTGGGCGACCAGTACGCCAAGGACGCCGAGGCCGACTACAACAAGACCTACGGTGTGACGGTCAAGCACACCGGCACCCAGCAGATCGGCCCCAAACTCCAGCCGCGCTTCGCCGGCGGCAATCCGCCCGACCTGATCGACAACTCCGGCGCCGACCACCTGGATATGAACAAGCTGTCCGCACAAGGGCAGTTGCAGGACCTCACCGCACTGCTCGACGCCGCGTCGCTGGACGACCCGAAGAAGAAGGTCCGGGACACGCTCTTCCCCAGCACCATCGAAAAGGGCAAGCACAAGGACACCTTCGACGTCTTCTACTACGCCTTCACGGTGTACGGCACGTGGTATTCCAACAAGCTCCTGAAGGACAAGGGCTGGGCCTATCCCACCTCCTACGACGAGATGATCAAGCTCTGCGCCGAGATCAAGAAGGCCGGAATCGCGCCGTGGACGTATCCGGGGAAGTACCCGTACTACGTCCACTTCAACGTCTTCGCGGAGATCGCCAAGATCGGCGGTCTGGACAAGTGGATCGCCATCGACAACCTGGAGCCGGGCGCCTGGACCTCCAACGACGCGGTCAAGCAGGTCATCGGGCACTACGAGGAACTGGCCGCCAAGGGCTACTTCCTGGAGGGCAGCCAGGGACTGACGCACATCCAGTCACAGACCTCCTGGACCCGCGGCAAGGCGGTCTTCATCCCCAACGGCTCCTGGGTGGAGAACGAGGCCGCGCCCACCACCCCGGCCGACTTCGACATGGCCGTCGGCCCGCTCTTCGACGGCGGCAGCGGCGACAAGATGCCGCACGGCACACTGCGCGCCGAACCCAGCGAACCGTTCATCGTCGCCAAGGGCGGCAAGAACCCCATCGGCGCGATGGAACTGCTGCGGATCATGGTCTCCAAGAAGCACGCGCAGAATTTCGCCACCAAGGTCAAGTCGCTCACCGCCGTCCAGGGCGCGACCGACGGAATGCAGCTCTCGCCCGGTCTGGCGTCCGCCGCCAAGGCCGTCAAGGAGGGCGGCAAGAACCTCCTGATGATCCAGCTCCAGGAGTGGTACCCGAAGCTGACCGACGAAAAGCTCGGCGGACTCACCAGCCAGCTGCTCACCGGCGATCTCAAGGCCGCTGAGTGGATCAAGAAGGCCCAGCAATACGCGGACGAGGTCGCCAAGGACAGCTCCGTCACCAAGTTCCACCGCGCTTCCTGACCGGGCTTCCCGACCGGGATCCATCCGCGTACCACCGCTGACGAGGGAGGGCCGGGGAGCTCATGCGCCACGGCAAGTACCGATTCATCGTGGGGTTCCTGGCCCTGCCCCTGCTGCTCTACGGGATCTTCGTGATCTCACCGTTCGTCCAGGCGTTCCAGATTTCCACCACGGAATGGAGCGGCCTGCGCGGCACCGCCAAGAGCGTCGGGCTGGGCAACTACAGCAAGCTGCTGCACAGCGATGAATTCTGGAATGCGCTCAAACACAACGTCGTCATGCTGGTGTTGGTGCCGATCGCCACGCTGGCGCTGGGGTTGTTCTTCGCGTTCATGCTGAACGTCGGCGGCCGGGCCCGCCGCGGCGCGGTCATCACCGGCGTCCGTGGCGCGACGTTCTACAAATTCGTCTACTTCTTCCCGCAGGTCATCTCGATCACCATCATCTCGGTGATCTGGTTCAACATCTACAATCCGGATCCGCACGACGGCATGCTCAACTCGCTGCTGGGCGCGGTCGGTCTGGATTCCCTCCAGAACTCCTGGCTGGGGGCGGGGAGCCTGGCACTGGCCTGCATCATGGTGGTGATGGTCTGGGCGAATGTCGGCTTCTACGTCGTGCTGTTCTCCGCGGCCATGGCCTCCATTCCCCGGGAGATCTACGAGGCCGCGCTGCTGGACGGCGCCAGCCGCTCGCACACCTTCTTCCGGGTCACCCTGCCGCTGCTGTGGGACACCGTGCAGACGGGCTGGGTCTATATGGGCATCATCGCGATGGACGCCTTCGCGCTGGTGCAGATCATGTCGGTCAACATGGGCGGCCCGGACGGCGCGACCGACGTCGTCCCGCTCCGCCTCTACCTGACCGCCTTCCGTGACAGTCAGTTCGGCTACGCGGCGGCGATGGGCGTCGCCATGCTCGTCGTCACGCTGCTGTTCGCCGTCCTCACGATGCGTTTCGCGCGCCGTGAGCGGATCGAGTACTAGGGGCAGGGCGCATGACGACACGAACCACTGCGGCACGGCCGCGCCGGACCTCCGAGGGCGGCACGCTCAACGTCTTCTCGCACGGCATGCTCGTCGTGTGGGCGCTGATGGTGGGCATGCCCCTGCTCTGGGTGCTGTGGAGCTCCTTCAAGAGCAGCGGTGACATCCTCACCGCCCCCTGGTCCCTCCCGGGCAAGCTCCACTTCGAGAACTGGATCAACGCCTGGGAGAAGGCCAACATCGGCAAGATGTTCCTCAACACCCTGATCGTGGTGGGCGGTTCGCTCACCGGGACGATGGTGCTGGGCTCCATGGCGGGCTACGTCCTGGCCCGCTTCCAGTTCCCGGGCAACCGCGTCATCTACTACCTCTTCGTCGCCGGTATGTCCTTCCCGGTCTTCATGCTGGTGATCCCGCTGTTCTTCGTGCTGCGGGACTTCCCCGGCGTCCCGCTGCTGGCGACGTACCAGGGCCTGATCGTCGTCTACATCGCCTACTCGCTGCCGTTCACCGTCTTCTTCATGACGGCGTTCTTCCGCACCCTGCCGACGTCGGTGGCGGAGGCGGCGATGATCGACGGCGCCTCGCACGCCCGGACGTTCTTCCAGGTCATGCTGCCGATGGCCAAACCCGGGCTGATCAGCGTCG
This sequence comes from Streptomyces sp. NPDC058000, assembly GCF_042886435.1. Lineage (NCBI taxonomy): Bacteria > Bacillati > Actinomycetota > Actinomycetes > Kitasatosporales > Streptomycetaceae > Streptomyces > Streptomyces sp. NPDC058000. The sequence continues at coordinate 9,696 of NZ_JBHVQS010000014.1, read as the reverse complement.
GGATCTTCAACTTCCTGGGGCAGTGGAACCAGTACCTGCTGCCGATGGTCCTCAACCAGGACGAGGACAAGTACGTGCTCACCCAGGGCCTGGCCAACCTCGCGCTCCAGCAGGGCTACCAGGGCGACTGGGGCGGGCTGATGGCCGGCATGATGATCGCGATGCTGCCGGTCCTGCTCGTCTACGTCATCTTCCAACGGCAGGTGCAGGCCGGGCTGACGGCCGGCGCGCTCAAGTAGCGCCGCACGCGTCGGAGGGCGGTTCCCCAAGGGCGGAACCGCCCTTCGCGCGTGCCCGGCCGCCCCGATTCCGCCCGGGCTCAACGCCTTGACGAGACTTCCCCGCTGGAGTTCTGCTTAGAGTTCACATGTTGAAATCGGTTGCCGTCCCCCGATGACGCGGGAGCGGCCGGCGGGCAGTCGTCGTACTGTCCGCCCCAGGCGGGAGTGGATGAGTCGATGGAGACTCCGGGGTCGCAGTCCTCGCTGCACCGGGCCAATCTGGAGCGGGTCGTCCGCGCGGTGCGCATGGCGGGCTCGCTCACCCAGGCGGAGATCGCCCGGAGCACAGGGCTGTCCGCGGCCACCGTCTCGAACATCGTTCGCGAGTTGAAGGACGGCGGGACCGTTGAGGTGACGCCCACCTCGGCGGGCGGCCGGCGGGCGCGCAGCGTCTCGCTGTCCGGCGACGCCGGCATCGTGGTGGGCGTCGATTTCGGCCACTCCCACCTGCGGGTGGCGGTCGGCAACCTCGCCCACCAGGTGCTCGCCGAGGAGGCCGAACCGATCGACGTGGACGCCTCTGCGGCGGAGGGCTTCGACCGGGCCGAGCAGCTGGTGAGCCGACTGATCGAGCAGACCGGGGTCAGCCCGGACAAGGTCATCGGCGTCGGCCTGGGCGTCCCCGGCCCGATCGACGTGGAGTCCGGCACCCTGGGCTCGACCGCGATCCTGCCGGGCTGGTCCGGGACCAAGCCCGGCGAGGAGCTGTCCGGGCGGCTCGGCGTCCCGGTCTACGTCGACAACGACGCCAACCTCGGCGCGCTCGGCGAGCTGGTGTGGGGCGGCGGCCGCGGCGCCGCGGACCTGGCGTACATCAAGGTGGCCAGCGGGGTCGGCGCCGGGCTGGTGATCAGCGGCCAGATCTACCGCGGCCCGGGCGGCACCGCCGGTGAGATCGGGCACATCACCCTGGACGAGTCCGGCCCGGTCTGTCGCTGCGGCAACCGCGGCTGCCTGGAGACCTTCACCGCCGCCCGGTACGTCCTCCCGCTGCTCCAGCCGAGCCACGGCCCCGACCTGACCATGGCGCGGGTGGTCCAGCTGGCCCGCGAGGGCGACCCGGGGTGCCGGCGGGTCATCGCGGACGTGGGCCGCCACATCGGCAGCGGCGTGGCGAACCTCTGCAACCTGCTCAACCCCAGCCGGGTGGTGCTCGGCGGCGACCTCGCCGAGGCCGGCGAGCTGGTCCTCGGGCCGATCCGGGAGTCGGTGTCGCGGTACGCGATCCCCAGCGCCGCACGGCAGTTGGGCATTGTGCCGGGCACCCTCGGCGGCCGTGCGGAGGTGCTGGGCGCGCTCGCCCTGGTGCTGAGCGAGATGGGCGATTCGACCCTGCTGGACGGGGCCCGGAATGCGGACGCGCCCGCTATAGCGTGAGCGGCTTAAGTTCACACACCTAACGCATGGCACCGTTGTCATCTCGTTAAGGATTTACTCCTTGACGGTCGGCTGGCGGCCGAGTTGACTTCCAGCCACCTCGGCCGCAAAGACGCGGCCATGTCAGGGAGGCAACCCCCATGAATGTGTGGACGCGTCGCGTCGTCATAGGCACCGCAGCCGTTTCGATGGCGCTCTCCGTGGCCGCCTGCGGCAAGGCCGGTGACGGCGGCAAGAGCGGTGGCGACGGCAAGACCATCGGTCTGCTGCTGCCGGAGAACAAGACCACTCGTTACGAGACCTTCGACCGCCCGCTGATCACCAAGAAGATCCAGGCGCTCTGCAGCGACTGCCAGATCAAGTACAACAACGCCGACCAGGACACCCAGAACCAGAAGAAGCAGTTCGACGCCCTGATCACCCAGGGCGTCAAGGTGATCATCCTGGACCCGGTCGACTACAAGGCCACCAAGTCCTGGGTGAACCAGGCCGCCAAGAAGGGCGTCAAGGTCGTCGCGTACGACCGGCTGGCCGAGGGCAACATCTCCGCCTACGTCTCCTACGACAACGAGAAGATCGGCCGCCTCCAGGGCCAGGCGCTGGTCAAGGCGCTCGGCGACAAGGCCAAGGACAGCAATGTCGTCATGATCAACGGCTCGCCGACCGACCCCAACGCGCCGTTCTTCAAGCGCGGCGCCCACAGCGTCCTCGACAAGCAGGTCAAGAAGATCGTCTACGAGCAGGACATCCCGGACTGGTCGTCGGACGAGGCCAACAAGAAGATGGCCGCCGCCATCGACTCGCTCGGCAAGGACGGCATCCAGGGCGTCTACTCCGCCAACGACGGCATGGCCGGCGGCATCATCACCGCCCTCAAGCAGCAGGGCATCAAGGTCCCGGTCGGCGGCCAGGACTCCGAGCTGGCGGGTCTGCAGCGGATCCTCACCGGCGACCAGGCGTTCACGATCTACAAGCAGATCCAGCCGCAGGCCGACACCACCGCAGAGATCGCGGTCCGGCTGCTCAAGGGCGAGAAGTTCGACTCCCTGACGCCCACCAAGGTCGACAGCCTCAGCGGCGAGGTCAAGGGCATCCCCGCCAAGCTCTACGACGCCCAGATCGTGACCAAGGACAACATCGAGGACACGGTAGTCAAGGACAAGGTCTACCCCGCCAGCCGGATCTGCGTCGACGACGCCAAGGCGGCCTGCGAGGCAGCGGGCATCAAGTAAGGCAGGGGGCGGGCCCCGTCCGGCCCGCTCCCGTTCCGCCCCCGGTCCGGCAGGCGCCCGGCCGCCGCACCGGGGGCCCGCACACCCCCGCACTCGCACCACCATCCCGCCGTACCGACGGCGGTGAAGGAGATGATTCACGTGTCCGCTCCGCCCGTGCTGGCGTTGCGCGGAGTCTCCAAGCGGTTCGGCGCCGTCCAGGCGCTCACCGACGTCACGCTGGAGATCCACGCCGGTGAGGTGGTCGCCCTCGTCGGCGACAACGGCGCCGGAAAGTCCACCCTCGTCAAGACCATCTCGGGCGTCCACCCGGTCGACGACGGCGTCATCGAATGGGAGGGCGCGCCGGTCCGCATCGCGAAGCCGCACGACGCCCAGGGCCTCGGCGTCGCCACCGTCTACCAGGACCTCGCGCTCTGCGACAACCTCGACGTGGTCGCCAACCTCTACCTCGGCAACGAGCTCAGCACCGCCGGCGTCCTCGACGAGATCGCCATGGAGAAGCGGGCCAAGGAACTCCTGGACACCCTGTCCATCCGGATCCCCAGTGTCCGGATCCCGGTGGCCGCGCTCTCCGGCGGTCAGCGGCAGGTCGTCGCCATCGCCCGCGCGCTGATCGGCGAGCCGAAGGTCGTCGTCCTCGACGAGCCGACCGCCGCCCTGGGCGTCGAGCAGACCGCACAGGTCCTCGACCTGGTCGAACGGCTCCGCGAGCGCGACCTCGGCGTCATTCTGATCAGCCACAACATGGCCGACGTGCAGGCCGTCGCGGACCGGGTCGCGGTCCTGCGGCTGGGCCGCAACAACGGTGTCTTCGACGTCGAGGACACCTCCCACGAAGAGATCATCGCCGCCATCACCGGTGCCTCCGACAACGCCGTCACCCGCCGCAAGGCGCGCACCGACCAGCTGAAGAAGGAGGCCGGGGCATGAGTGAACAGCAGACTGCCGAGGCCATGCCGGAGACTCCGCCGCCGGCCGCCGTCGACCCCCGGCTGCTGGTCCGGGAGAAAGGATTCGCCGGCTACTTCGGCGAGTTCGCGCGCCGGATCCGCGGCGGTGAGCTGGGGTCCCTGCCGGTCATCATCGGCCTGATCGTCATCGCGGTCGTCTTCCAGCTCAAGAACAGCAGCTTCCTGTCCGCGGACAGCCTCGCCAACATCGGCGTCTACACCTCCGGCCTGGGCATCATGGCCGTCGGCATCGTCTTCGTGCTGCTGCTCGGCGAGATCGACCTCTCGGTCGGCTCGGTCGCCGGCGTGGGCGCGGCCGTCTGGGCGGTGCTGAGCGTCACCCACGGCGTCAACGACTGGCTCGCGGTGCTGATCGCGGTGGCCGTCGGCGCCGCCATCGGCGTCCTGCACGGATTCTTTTTCGCCAAGATCGGGGTGCCCGCGTTCGTCGTCACCCTGGCCGGTTTCCTCGGCTGGAGCGGCCTTCAGATCTGGCTGATGGGCAAGGAAGGCTCCATCAACACGCCCAGCGGCAGCCTGGTGGAGAACCTCACCGGCTACTACTTCGAGGACAAGGCCGCCGCCTACGGCCTGGCCCTGATCGCGGTCCTCGCGTACGCGGGCTCGCTGCTGCTGGACAGTCGCCGCCGCCGGACCGCGGCCCTGCCGTCCCGGCCGCTCAGCGAGATCCTGCTGCGCACCGGCGTGGTCGCGGTGATCGCCTTCGCCGTCGCCTACGTCCTCAACGAGCCGTCCGGCGCCCGCGGCCTGCCGCTGGCCCTGGTGCTCTTCCTCGCCGTCCTGGTGATCGCCGACTTCGTGGTGCGCCGCACCGGCTACGGCCGGCAGATCTTCGCGGTCGGCGGCAACGCCGAGGCGGCCCGCCGGGCCGGTATCAACGTCAACCGGGTCCGGATCACCGTCTTCGCGATCTCCGGAATGCTCGCGGCCTTCGGTGGCCTGTTCATCGCCAGCCTCTCCGGCGGCGCCACCAAGAACCTGGGCTCCGGCAACACCCTGATGAACGTCATCGCGGCGGCCGTCATCGGCGGCACCAGCCTCTTCGGCGGCCGCGGCAAGATCTGGTCCGCGCTGCTGGGCATGCTGGTCATCCAGTCGATCCAGCAGGGGCTGAACCTGCTCGGCATGGCCAGCGAGATCCAGTACATGATCACCGGCGCGGTGCTGCTGGCCGCCGTGGTGATCGACTCGCTGTCGCGCCGCACCCAGAAGACCGCCGGCCGCACCTGAGCAGCGGTTTGTCATAGGACGGCAACAGTCTCCGCGAAACGGCGGGAACCGGCCCCCATCGGATGCCCCCGATGGGGGCCGTACCGCGTCCGGGGAGCCACCACGGCGGCCGGGAAACGGGCGTTCGACCGGCCCTCACCCGAGTGACATACATCGCGAGGCCCGGCCGCGCCGGCGGCGGACGCGACATTAGACTCATCTGATCGGCAAGCTCGACCTACGGCAGCAAGGAGGCATGGGGTGGCATTGCTGACCCGTATCAAGGGGCCGCGCGACCTGGACCGGCTCTCCCCCGAGCAGCTCACGCAGCTGGCGGGGGAGATCCGTGGCTTCCTCGTCGACGCGGTCTCCAAGACCGGCGGACACCTCGGCCCGAACCTCGGCGTGGTCGAGCTGACCATCGCCCTGCACCGTGTTTTCCATTCCCCCAAGGACAAGGTCCTGTGGGACACCGGACACCAGTCCTACGTCCACAAGCTGCTGACCGGCCGCCAGGACTTCTCCCGGCTCAAGGCCAAGGGCGGCCTCTCCGGCTACCCCTCACAGGCCGAGTCCGCGCACGACGTCATCGAGAACAGCCACGCCTCGACGGTCCTGGGCTGGGCCGACGGCATCGCCAAGGCCAACGAGGTCCGCGGCCGGGACCACCGGGTGGCGGCCGTCATCGGTGACGGCGCCCTCACCGGCGGTATGGCCTGGGAGGCGCTCAACAACATCGCCGCCGCCAAGGACCGCCCGCTGGTCATCGTCGTCAACGACAACGAGCGCTCCTACGCGCCCACCATCGGCGGCCTCGCCAACCACCTCGCCACCCTGCGCACCACCGACGGCTACGAGCGTTTCCTGGCGCGCGGCAAGGACATCCTGGAGCGCACCCCGGTCGTCGGCAAGCCGCTCTACGAGACCCTGCACGGCGCCAAGAAGGGCCTGAAGGACTTCATCGCGCCGCAGGGCATGTTCGAGGACCTGGGCCTGAAGTACGTCGGCCCGATCGACGGCCACGACATCGAGGCGCTGGAGTCCGCGCTGACCCGCGCCAAGCGGTTCGGCGGCCCGGTGATCGTCCACTGCCTCACCGAGAAGGGCCGCGGCTACAAGCCCGCCGAGCAGGACGAGGCCGACCGCTTCCACGGCATCGGCCCGATCCACCCGGACACCGGCCTGCCCCTCTCCTCCGGCGGCAAGGACTGGACCGGCGTCTTCGGCGACGAGATGGTCGCGCTCGGCAAGGAGCGCGACGACATCGTGGCCATCACCGCGGCCATGCTCCAGCCGGTCGGCCTGGAGAAGTTCGCCAAGGCGTTCCCGGACCGGGTCTACGACGTCGGCATCGCCGAGCAGCACGCCGCGGTCTCCGCGGCCGGTATGGCCACCGCCGGACTGCACCCGGTCTTCGCGGTCTACGCCACCTTCCTCAACCGCGCCTTCGACCAGGTCCTGATGGACGTCGCGCTGCACAAGTGCGGCGTCACCTTCGTCCTGGACCGGGCCGGCATCACCGGCACCGACGGCGCCTCGCACAACGGCATGTGGGACATGTCGCTCCTCCAGGTCGTCCCCGGCCTGCGGCTGGCGGCGCCGCGCGACGCCGACCAGGTGCGCGCCCAGCTCCGGGAGGCCGTCGAGGTCGACGACGCCCCGACCGTGGTGCGCTACTCCAAGGGCGCGGTCGGGCCGGCCGTCGAGGCGGTCGGTCGGGTCGGCGGTATGGACGTGCTGCGCGAGCCCGGCGCCACCGGGCGTCCGGACGTCCTGCTGGTGTCGATCGGCGCGCTCGCCCCGATGTGCCTGGAGGTCGCCGACCTGCTCGACAAGCAGGGCATCTCCACCACCGTCGTCGACCCCCGCTGGGTCAAGCCGGTCGACGAGGCACTGCCGGGCCTGGCCGCCGAGCACCGGGTGGTGGTCACCGTCGAGGACAACATCCGCACCGGCGGCGTCGGTTCCGCCGTCGCCCAGGCGCTCCGGGACGCCGGGGTGGACGTCCCGCTGCGTGACTTCGGCATCCCCGAGCGGTTCCTGGACCACGCCTCCCGCAAGGAGGTCATGGCGGAGGTCGGGCTGACCGCGCCGGACATCGCCCGTCAGGTGACCGGTCTGGTCGCCAAGATGGACAACCGCGACGAGGACGCCGCAAGCGCCGCCGCCGCGGACTCCGCCGCCCCGGAGGACACCGTCGCCGAGGGCGCGGCCGAGCCCGCCGAGGTCGCCCGCGACTGACCCGCGCGCCCCGCACCGCCCGCCCGATGGGCCGGCCGGACGTCCCCACGGATGTTCCGGCCGGCCCATCGGCAGCTCCGCGGTTCCCACCCCATCGGGTGAATCCGTGGCCCGGGAAGGCCCGCCGACGCTGACCATTTCAAGACATTGCGGAGACTCGGTCAGTTCAGCAGAGTTGCGAGGGTCGTCCAGGCGGAGGTTCGCCCATGAGCACAGAGCACGGACCACAGGGACACGGACCAGGGGGCGCACCGCAGGGGCCCCGGAGCGAGACGCGCCGCGACCGCGGCGTCCTACGAACGAAGAGCATCGAACAGTCGATTCAGGACACCGAGGAGCCCGAACACGCCCTCAGGAAGTCCCTCTCGGCGCTCGACCTGACCGTCTTCGGCGTCGGTGTGGTCATCGGCACCGGCATCTTCGTCCTCACCGGAAAGATCGCCAAGGAGCAGGCGGGACCCGCCGTCGCGCTCTCCTTCGTCGTCGCCGGCGTGGTCTGCGCGCTGGCGGCGCTGTGCTACGCGGAGTTCGCCTCCACCGTGCCGGTCGCCGGCTCGGCGTACACCTTCTCGTACGCGTCACTGGGCGAACTGCCCGCCTGGATCATCGGCTGGGACCTGATCCTGGAGCTGGCCCTGGGCTGTGCGGTGGTCGCCGTCGGCTGGTCCGGCTACGTGCGCTCACTGCTCGACACCGGGGGACTGCACCTGCCGCCGGAGCTGTCCGGCAGTCATGACGGGCGGTTCGGCTTCGATCTGCTCGCCTGCATCCTGGTCCTGGTGATCACCGCCATCCTGGTGCTCGGCATGAAGCTCTCCTCGCGGGTGACGGCGGTGGTCGTCGGCGTGAAGGTGACCGTCGTGCTGCTGGTCGTCATCGCCGGCGCGTTCTTCGTCTCCGGGACCAACTACCAGCCGTTCATCCCACCGAGTCAGCCCGTCGCCACCGGCGGCGGACTGGCCGCGCCGCTCTCCCAGCTGATGTTCGGCTTCGCCCCGTCCCACTTCGGCGTGATGGGCATCTTCGCGGCGGCCGCGGTGGTCTTCTTCGCCTTCATCGGCTTCGACATCGTCGCCACCGCGGCCGAGGAGACCCGGAACCCGCAGCGCGACGTACCGCGCGGCATCCTCGGCTCCCTGGCCATCTGCACGCTGCTCTACGTGGCCGTGTCGGTGGTCGTCACCGGCATGGAGAAGTACAGCCAGCTCTCCGTGGACGCCCCGCTGGCCGACGCCTTCAAGCACGTCGGGTACCCGTTCTTCGCGGGCCTGATCAGCTTCGGCGCGGCGGTCGGCCTGACCTCGGTCTGCATGATCCTGCTGCTCGGCCAGAGCCGGGTGTTCTTCGCGATGAGCCGGGACGGGCTGCTGCCCCAGGTCTTCTCCCACGTGCACCCGAAGTTCGGCACGCCGCACCGGTCGACCATCGCGCTCGGCATCGTCGTCGCGGTGGTCGCCGGTTTCACCTCCATCGACGTCCTGGCCGAACTCGTCAACATCGGGACGCTCTTCGCCTTCGTCGTGGTCGCCGTCGGCGTGGTCCTGCTCCGCCGTGCTCGCCCCGACCTGCCGCGCGCCTTCCGGACCCCGCTCGTGCCGTACATCCCGCTGCTGTCGGTGCTCGCCTCGCTCTGGCTGATGCTCAACCTGCCCGCCGAGACCTGGATCCGCTTCGCCCTCTGGATGGTGCTCGGATTCGTCGTCTACTTCCTCTACGGGCGCACCCACAGCCGCCTCGCCATCCGGCAGCGACAGCGCGACGCGGCCGACGCCCAGCCGTAGCGCGAGCGGGCGGGACCGTGGCGGTACGGCACCGGCCGGCCGTCCGCCGCGGTCCCGCCCGCCTTCGTGCGGCCGCAGGCGCCGCTCTGACGGGCTATGAGACCCCGCCCCGACCTCTGCCGCCCCAGACCGTCCGCGGGCCCGTCACGTGGGCGCCCAGCGCCTGTACGCGCTCGCGCAGTCCGCGGTCCGCGGTGACCACCAGGCAGTCCCGCCCCGCGCCCTCCTCGGCCACCAGCCGCACCATCGTGTCGTCCCCGCTGCCGTCCGCCGACACCACCCGCACACCCGGCACGGACGCCACTCCGCGCGCCGCGCCCTCCACCACCAGCACCAGCTCCAGCGGCGGATCGACCAGCCCCGGCAGTCCCGTCCCGGCGTGGCCGACCAGCGCGTCCCGCAGCCGCTCGGCGGCACCGCGCCGGTCCCGCCACCAGCCGTCGGGCACCGAGCCCACGACGTTCGCGGCATCGACAATGACCAAGGAATCCATACCGTCAGCCTGCCACGGCCGGGCGGCCGTCGACCGCCCGGCGGGCGCCGCACGCACGACGCGCGGACCGGCTCCACCGAGCCGGTCCGCGCGGCGAATTCCGCGGGG
>NZ_JBHVQS010000013.1:54560-160421 GCF_042886435.1 Streptomyces sp. NPDC058000 | reverse complement strand
GGAACCTCATCTCCATGATGGAGACGGGGTATCAACATATCTGGCGTTGACTTTTGGCACGCTGTTGAGTTCTCAAGGAACGGACGCTTCCTTTGGATTCCCTCTCGGGTTTCCGCCGGGCGCTTCCCTTCGGTGTTTCACACTCTATCAGGGCTTTTCCGGCCTTCGGACCACCGCTTTTCTGCAAGCATGCAGAAGCGCATGATTCGAGAATCTGGATCATGACTCTGAAGGAGTGCCGCCCACTCAGTCAGTTGCGTCGAAACGCTTCCTGTCTGTCCGGGGCAGATCTCAGACAGTACAGGGGGCCGGTGGGCGAGGCAAATCGATTCCGCACCTGGGCGGGGCACAACTGGGCTCTGTCATGCGGAACCGTCAGTTCTTATGACTTACGCTTCTCAACGGTGCGCCGTCCGGGACAGGTAGTGACGGCGACCTGATGAATCTTCACCCCTGGGAGGTTTCCCATGACCACCGTGACGTCCCCTCTTGCAGGACGCGCAATCGGGCTCGCGGCAGTGCCGGACCCCGTCTTCTCCGGCGCGATGGTGGGTCCCGGTACCGCCATTGACCCGGTCCGTGAGCCGTCGGCGGCAGTATCGCCCGTGGACGGCGTCATCGTCTCGCTGCATCCGCACGCGTTCGTCGTTGTGGACGCCGAGGGACACGGCGTACTGACGCACCTCGGCATCGACACCGTGCAGCTCAATGGCGAGGGCTTCGAGCTGCTGGTGAACAAGGGCGACACCGTTACTCGCGGACAGGCCGTCGTGCGCTGGGACCCGGCCGCGGTCGAGGAGGCCGGTAAGTCGCCGGTGTGCCCGGTCGTTGCGCTGGAGGCCACTGCGGACTCGCTCGGCGAGGTGCGCGAGGACGGCGCCCTCAAGGCCGGCGACGCGCTCTTCTCCTGGCAGTAGCAGCCGGACGCCGTTGCGAGACGGCAGGTACGACATCCACCGCGGCGGCCGGGCCCGCCGCAACGACCGGAGACGGGTGACATGGAGACAACGCTGCGGGGCGTCGGGGTGAGCCACGGCGTGGCCATCGGCGAGGTTCGGCATATGGGGACGGCGGTGCTGGAGCCGCCGGCCAAGCAGATTCCGACGGAGGAGGCGGAGCGCGAACAGGGGCGCGCGCGCCAGGCCGTGGAAGCTGTGGCTGCCGACTTGATCGCGCGGGGCAACCTGGCGGGCGGCGAGGCGCAGCACGTGCTGGAGGCCCAGGCCATGATGGCCCAGGACCCCGAGCTGATGGCCGACGTCGAGCGGCGGATCGCCGTGGGCAGCACGGCCGAGCGCGCGGTGTACGACGCGTTCGCGGCCTACCGGGCGCTGTTGGCCGGGGCGGGTGAGTACCTGGCGGGCCGGGTGGCCGACCTCGATGACGTGCGGAACCGGATCGTTGCGCGGCTGCTCGGTGTGCCGATGCCGGGCGTGCCGGACAGCGATGAGCCGTACGTGCTGATCGCGCGGGACCTGGCGCCGGCCGATACCGCGTTGCTGGACCCGACGCTGGTGCTCGGGTTCGTGACCGAGGAGGGCGGGCCGACCAGCCACAGTGCGATTCTCGCGCGGGCGCTGGGGGTGCCGGCCGTGGTGGCGCTGCCGGGTGCGGGTGAGCTTGCCGAGGGCACCGTGATCGCCGTGGACGGCAGCACGGGTGAGGTCTTCGTCAGCCCGAATGAGGAGAAGCGGGCTGAGCTGACGGCGGCTGCCGAGGCGCGGAAGGCGGCGCTGTCGGCGTCGTCCGGTCCGGGCGCCACGTCGGACGGGCACAAGGTGCCGCTGCTGGCGAACGTCGGTGGGCCGGCGGACGTGCCGGCGGCGGTGGAGGCCGGTGCGGAGGGCGTCGGGCTGTTCCGTACGGAGTTCCTGTTCCTGGACGACAGCAAGCAGGCGCCGTCGGAGGAGAAGCAGGTCGAGGCGTACCGGAAGGTGCTGGAAGCCTTCCCGGAGGGGCGCGTGGTGGTGCGCGTGCTGGACGCCGGGGCGGACAAGCCGCTGGAGTTCCTGACGCCTGCGGACGAGCCGAATCCGGCGCTGGGGGTGCGGGGTCTGCGGAGCCTGCTGGACCACCCCGAGGTGCTGCGGACGCAGCTCCGGGCGCTGGCGAAGGCCGCCGAGGGGCTGCCTGTCTACCTTGAGGTCATGGCCCCGATGGTGGCGGACCGGATCGACGCCAAGGCGTTCGCGGATGCCTGCCGGGAGGCCGGGCTGCGGGCGAAGTTCGGCGCGATGGTGGAGATTCCGTCGGCGGCGCTGCGGGCGCGGTCGATCCTCCAGGAGGTGGAGTTCCTTTCCCTGGGGACCAACGACCTGGCGCAGTACACCTTTGCGGCGGACCGGCAGGTGGGCGCGGTGTCGCGGCTTCAGGACCCTTGGCAGCCGGCGCTGTTGGACCTCGTGGCGGCTTCGGCCGAGGCGGCGAAGGCCGAGGGCAAGAGCTGCGGCGTGTGCGGTGAGGCGGCCTCCGATCCGCTGTTGGCGTGCGTGCTGACGGGTCTTGGGGTCACCAGCCTGTCGATGGGTGCGGCGTCGATTCCGTATGTGCGGGCGACGCTGGCCAAGCACACGCTGGCTCAGTGTGAGCGGGCGGCGGCCGCGGCGCGGGCCGCGGACACCGCTGCGGATGCCCGGGCGGCCGCGCAGGCGGTGCTCTCCGGGGAGTGATCCGGCTGGCGCGCGGCGCCGTGTGAGGTGTGTGGGGACGGCCGTCCCGCCTGGTGGCGGGGCGGCCGTTCGCATGGGTGCGGGGGCCCGGGCGGTGGGGGTCAGGGGTGGCAGTGCGGGCCTGGTGGGGGTGGGAGGGGCAGGCCGGGGGCGTAGTCGACGCGGTGCTCGGGTGGGATGGGTTCGTCGGTTTCGGGGTCGGTGCAGTAGGCGTCGAAGATTTCGGCGGCGCTGATGGGGTCCGGCCAGGCGTCGCGGAGGCGCCAGCCGCGGACGGTGGCGGTGGGGGCGTCGGTGGCGGGTGTGGTGCGGCAGACGAGGGCGCCGGTGGTGGGTCGGGCCAGGGCGGCGGCGAGGACCGTGCAGAAGATGAGGGTCTCGGATTCGGGGAGGCGGGGTGGGGTGCCGTCGGGGGCGGCGGTGGCCTGGACGTAGGCGCGGAGCGAGCCGGTGGTGTCGGGGAGGGTGCAGACGAGGTGGTGGGTGCCCTCCCCCAGGGCCGTGAGGAGGTGTTGGAGGGCGGTGGTGGCGCGGGTGAAGGCCGCGTGGGCGAGGTCCTGGCCGCACTCCGGGCAGCGGCCGGCGCGGGCGAGGAGGGCGGTGGCGCGGTCCCAGGAGGCTCGGCGGGCGGCTTCCTCGGTGAGGAGTGGGAGGAGCCGGTCGAGCGGGGTGCCGTCGTAGGCGAGGGTGGCGCCGGTGCAGGCGACGGCGGCGGTGTAGCGGCTGCGGCTGCCTGGGTCGTCGGGGTCGAGGCCGTGGTCGGTGCAGTAGTGCGCGTAGGCGGCCGGGTCGAAGAGGCAGAGGGTGGTGTGCACGCCCTGGGCGGCGAGGGTGCGCAGCAGGGTGTCGAGTTGCTGGAGGTAGCCGCGGTGGTCGTCGAACGGGAAGGTGCGGTAGCGGCGCATGGCGGCGAAGTCCCGGGCGTCGGCGAGGACGGCGGCGGTGCTGGGGAGGTCGCGGCGGAGCGGATGGCCGGCGGGGTGGTGGGTGGGGCGGGTGGTGGGTGTCATGGCTCCCCCTCGGTGGGTGCGCTGGTCGGACGTCACTTGTCACCGAGAGTAATCGGGGGGTCTGACATCGGCGGGGCTGCGCCGGTGGGGCGGTCGGCGGTGGAGGGGGCCGGCGCCGGGGCGGGGTGCCGCCGGCGCCGGGGCGGGGTCACTTGGCGCGGTCGGCGGCGATCCGCTCGTAGAAGCGGAGGAGTTCGAGGTTGTCGACGGAGCCGGGGTTGACGGCCTTTTCGAGGGGGGTGCCGGCCAGGAGCCGTTTGATCGGGACCTCGATGCGCTTGCCGGTGAGGGTGTGCGGGACGCCGGGGGCTTCGATGATCTCGTCGGGGACGTGGCGGGGGGAGAGTTCTGCGCGGATGGTCCGCTTGATGCGGTCGCGCAGGGCGTCGTCCAGGGTGGCGCCGGGGGCGAGGTGGACGAAGAGGGGCATCCAGTAGTCGCCGTCGGGGAGTTCGAGGCCGATGACGAGGGATTCGCGGATCTCGGGGAGGCGTTCGACGACCTCGTAGATGTCGGCGGAGCCCATCCGGACGCCCTGGCGGTTGAGGGTGGAGTCGGAGCGGCCGTGGATGACGACGCTGCCGCGGGAGGTGAGGGTGATCCAGTCGCCGTGTCGCCAGACGCCGGGGTACATGTCGAAGTAGCTGTCGTGGTAGCGGGCGCCGTCGGGGTCGTTCCAGAAGCGGGTGGGCATGGACGGCATGGGGTTGGTGACGACCAGTTCGCCGACCTCGTCGATGACGGGTTCGCCCTGCGGGTCCCATGCCTGGAGGTCGGTGCCGAGGCAGGCGGCCTGGAGTTCGCCGATGTGGACGGGGAGGGTGGGGACGGCGCCGGCGAAGCAGCTGCAGACGTCGGTGCCGCCGCTGACCGAGGCGGTCCACAGGTCGGCGCCGCTCTCCGCGAAGCTGTCGTGCAGCCAGCGGAAGCCGTCGGGCGGGAGCGGGGAGCCGGTGGTGGCGACGCAGGTGACGGTGGAGAGGTCGAGGTCGCGGGCGGGGTGCAGGCCGGCCTTGCGGCAGGCCATGACGTAGGCGGCGGAGGTGCCGAAGACGGTGGTGCGGGTGGCGGCGGCGACCTGCCACTGGGCGCTGGTGTCGGGGTGTCCGGGGCTGCCGTCGTACAGGACGATCGTGGATCCGGCGAGGAGGCCGCCGACGAGGAAGTTCCACATCATCCAGCCGGTGGAGGTGTACCAGAAGAAGCGGTCGTCGGGGCCGAGGTCGCAGTGCAGGCCGGTCTGTTTGAGGTGTTCGAGGAGGATGCCGCCCTGGGACTGGACGATCGCCTTGGGGAGGCCGGTGGTGCCGGAGGAGTACAGGACCCACAGCGGGTGGTCGAAGGGGACCTGTTCGAAGACCGGTTCGGTGAGGTCCGAGGTCAGGTCGGACCAGTTGAGGGCGCCTTCGGGGGTGGGGGTGCCGAGCAGGGGGACGTGGACGACGGCGCGCAGGGTGGGGAGTTCGGCGCGGAGTTCGGCGACCGTGTCGCGGCGGTCGTGTTCCTTGCCGCCGTAGCGGTAGCCGTCGACGGTGAACAGGACGACCGGTTCGACCTGCTGGAAGCGGTCCAGGACGCTGCGGGCGCCGAAGTCGGGGGCGCAGGAGGTCCAGACGGCGCCGACCGCGGCGGTGGCGAGGAGGGCGATCACGGCCTGCGGGACGTTGGGGAGGTAGCCGCTGACGCGGTCGCCGGGGCGGACGCCGAGGCGGCGGAGGGCGGCGGCCAGTGAGCCGACCTGGGTGCGGAGCTCGGCCCAGGTGACGGGGGCGGGTTGGTGGCGCTCGTCGACGTGGAGCAGTGCGGGGGTGTCGGCGCGGGCGGGGTCCTCGGCGGCGCGTAGGGCGTGTTCGGCGTAGTTGAGGGTGGCGCCGGGGAACCAGCGGGCGCCGGGCATGGTGCGGTCGGCGAGGACGGTGTCGTAGGGCGTGCCGAAGCGGACGTCGAACCATTCGACGACGGCTTGCCAGAAGGTCGGGAGGTGGTCGACGGACCAGCGGTGCAGGGCGGCGTAGCCGGCCGCGGGGTCGCCGGGGGTGGGGGCGGGTGCGCCGTGGTGGGTGGCGGCCCAGGCGTGGAAGCGGGTGACCTGTGCGCCGGCGATCCGGTCCGGGCCGGGCTGCCAGAGGGGTTCCGGTGCCGGTTGGGCGGCGGAGTGCGGTGCGGTGGTCATGATGCGGCTCCTGGCAGGTACGCGTCGTGGGCGGCGGTCGCGTGCGAGGTGGGGGTCCCCCGGCGGTGCGCGTGACCGGCTTGCCTGGACGATGCCATGTGATCGACTTGTGCACCAGGGTGGATCCGCACATTCGGGGGTGGTGGGGGCCGCCATAGGTGAGGGGGTTCCGGCCGGTGGGGTGAGGGGGGCCGGGGGTCGGCAGGTGTCCGGTTGTCCCTGTGCAGGTGAACGGCAGTTGAACGGTTCCCGCCCGGGGGCTCGTCAATGGCAGGCTGACCGGCATGGACGGGCGTGATCTGGTGCGGTCGGTACGGATGGTCAAGGCGGTCGGGCCGGCGCAGGGGCTGCGGTCCGTGCGTGCGGCGTGGCGGCGGAGCAGAGCGGATGCGCGGGCGTTGCCGCGCCGGGGGGCGGAGCGGGCGCGGGTGCCGGGTGAGGCGCGTGGGGCGGAGCCGTTGCCGGGCGGCGGGGTGATCCGTTTCGCGCGGTCGTCGCTGCGGGTGCGGGTCGCGGCGGGCGGTGCGGTGTTCTGCGGTTGGGACGGGGCCGGGCCGGAGCCTTCGTACGCGTTGGCCGGGGCGTGTCCTGCGGTGGATCCGCGGGTGGTGCTGGAGCCGGATAAGGAGGGTGGCTGGCGGATCGTCTCGGAGCGGGTGCTGGTGGTGGTGTCCCGGTTCGGTGCGGTGGAGGTGCGGACGCCGGGTGGTGCGCTGCTGCGGCGGGAGTTGCCGCCGCGTTGGTGGCACCGGGCTGAGGACGGCGCGGTGGACAGTGCGGTGGACGGCGCGGTCGGTGTCGCCGGGGGCGGTGCGGAGGACGTCGGTGTGGACGGGGACGGGCGGCCCGCCGGGGTGATGGCGTCACGGTGGGTGCAGCGGTCGGAGGTGGCGGCCGACGCGCGGTTCTTCGGGCTGGGTGGCCGGTCGGCCGGTCCGCGGTTGCGGGACGGGGTGTACCGGCTGTGGAACACCGATCCGGGCGGCGCGTTCGGGCCCGGGGACGATCCGCTGTACCTGACGATGCCGGTGCAGTTGGTGGTGGCGGACGCGGGGACGCACCTGGTGTTCCACGACAACTCCTGGGACGGCCGGGTGTCGTTGCACGAAGGCGTGGAGGGCGCCGGTTCCGGGCACGATCGGCCGGGCACCTGTGAGCTGCGGATGGACGGCGGGCCGCTGCGCTATTGGGTGGTGGCGGGGACGCCGGCCCGGGTGTTGTTGGGGTGGGCGGTGCTGACGGGTGCGCCGGCGCTGCCGCCCCGTTGGGCGCTGGGGTACCAGCACGCCCGGTGGGGGTTCGGTGGTGCGGATGAGGTGCGGCGGGTGGTGGCGGGCTATCGGGAGCGAGGGTTGCCGCTGTCGGCCGTCCATTTGGACATCGACCACTACGACGGGCACCGGGTGTTCACGGTGGACCGGGAGCGGTATCCGGATCTGCCGGGGTTGGCCGGGGAGTTGCGGGCCGCGGGGGTGCGGTTGGTGTCGATCGTGGATCCGGCGGTGAAGGCGGAGCCGGGGAACGCGGTGTACGACAGCGGGGTGGCGGCGGACGCGTTCGTGCGGGACGCGCGGGGGCGGACGGTGCGGGGCGTGGTGTGGCCCGGCGAGTCGGTGTACCCGGACTTCACCGATGCGCGGGTGCGCAAGTGGTGGGGGGCGCTGTACGCGGAGCGGTTGGCGCAGGGGTTCGCGGGGGTGTGGCACGACATGAACGAGCCGGTGTCGTTCGCGGCGTTCGGGGAGTCGACGTTGCCCCGGTCGGCGCGGCACGACCTGGAGGGCCGCGGTGGTGACCATCGGGAGGCGCACAACGTCTACGGGTTGGCGATGGCGCAGGCGGCCTTCGAGGGGCTGTGCGAACTGCGGCCCGGGGAGCGGCCGTTCTTGTTCTCCCGGTCGGGTTGGGCGGGGCTTCAGCGGTACGGGGGGACGTGGTCGGGGGACGTGGCGACCGGGTGGCCGGGGCTGCGGGCGTCGTTGGCGCTGGTGCTGGGGCTGGGGCTGTGCGGGGTGCCGTACAGCGGGCCGGATGTGGGCGGGTTCTCGGGGGTGCCGTCGCCGGAGTTGTATCTGCGGTGGTTCCAGTTGGGGGCGTACCTGCCGTTGTTCCGTACGCATTCGGCGCTGTGGGCGGGGCGGCGGGAGCCGTGGGAGTACGGGGACGAGGTGCTGGAGCATGCGCGGGCGGCGCTGCGGGAGCGGACCCGGTTGGTGCCGTATTTCGTGACGTTGGGGCAGTTGGCGCGGCTGTCGGGGGCGCCGTACGTGCGGCCGGTGTGGTGGAGTGCGCCGCGGGACCGGGCGCTGCGGGACTGTGAGGACGCGTTCCTGTTGGGGGACTCGTTGTTGGTGGCGCCGGTGTTGGAGGCGGGGGCGGTGCGGCGGGAGGTGCGGTTGCCGCGCGGCCGGTGGTACGACACCGCGACCGGGCGGGCGTACGACGGGCCGGGCCGGGTGTGGGTGGACGCGCCGCTGTCCCGTATTCCGGTGTTGGCGCGGGCCGGTGCGGTGCTGCCGGTGGTGGGTGCGGACGGCGGGACGGAGCTGGAGGTGTGGGCGCCGGCGGTCGGGCGTACGGGCGGTGGGGTGCTGGTGCCGGACGGTGGGGACGGCTGGCGCCGGCCGGAGGTGGAGCGGTTCACCACCCGGTGGGAGGGCGGTCGGGTGGTCGTGGAGCGGCGGGGCGGGGGTCCGGCGGGGTATCCGGTGCGGGTGCGGGGGCTGGCCGGGGAGGGGGCGGGGCCGGTGGCCGGGTAACGGGGCGGCGGGGCCGGCCTGTTGGGGGTGCGATGTGGGGGTGCGGCGGTATACGGGTGGCCGGCGAGGGGGTTCCCCGTACCCGCCGCGCCTGGTAGACGAGGTGGCATGCCGAGACTTGCTGCTGTCTGGCGCGGCCTGGCCGCCGCTGCCGCCGCCCTGCTCACCGTCACCGTCGTCCCGTCGAGCGCCGTGGCGGGCACCGCCGAGGCGCCGCCGCGCTCGCGCAGCGCCGCTGGTGGCGCGGGGGCCGACGACCCCAAGGCGCCGAAGGAGTTCGTGGCACTGCGCGATGTCGATCCCACGATCATTCAGGAGATCCGCTACGCCACTCCGCACGATTTCATGGGCGTGCCGGTGACGGGCTATCGCGAGCCGATGTGCATTCTGACCCGGGATGCGGCGCGGGCGATGCACCGGGCGCAGGTCGCTTTTCTGCGGCGCGGCTATTCCCTCAAGGTCTATGACTGCTATCGGCCGCAGCGGGCGGTGGATCACTTCGTGGCCTGGGCGAAGGATCTGTCCGACCAGCGGATGAAGGCGGAGTTCTATCCGCGGGTGGACAAGTCGGTGCTGTTCCGGGACGGGTACATCGCGGAGAAGTCGGGGCACAGCAGGGGCAGTACGGTCGATCTGACGCTGGTCCGGTTGCCGGCGGTGCCGACCCGGCCGTATGTGCCCGGGGAGCCGTTGACGTCGTGTTTCGGGCCCAAGGCGAGCCGTTTCCCGGACAATTCGCTGGACATGGGGACCGGCTTCGACTGTTTCGACACCCTCGCGCACACTCTCGATCCGCGGATCAAGGGGAGGCAGCGGGCCCATCGGCTGCTGTTGAAGGAGGGGTTGGAGCGGGCCGGGTTCGTGAATTACGCGGACGAGTGGTGGCATTACACGTTCTCGCCGGAGACGTTTCCGGACACCTATTTCGATTTCCCGATCGCGCGGAGTTCGCTGGTGCGGCACTGAAAGCCGGGGGTGGCCCCGGGTGCGGGCGGCTCCGGGCTCGGGCGGGTCCCTTTGTGCGCGGGCGCGGCGGTGGCTGTAACGGCGTTGCACGGCGGTGGCTGTAACGGTGTTGCGCGGCGATGGTTGTACCGGCGTTGCGCGGCGGGCGGGCGGGGCCACTCGTTCCTGATGGAGCGTCAGAGGCGGTTTGGGCGGCTCGGGTTGCGGCCTTCGCCGCCGTACGCTCCGGAAGGGTGCGTGAACAGTGCGTGAACGAGGCGCCGTCGGTGCCCCGGGAGCGGCATCCTGCTGCTCGTGCCTGCCTGGACGAACCAGCTCCGCTTCGCATTCCAGCCCGTGGTGAACCTCGCGACCGGCTCGGTCGCCGCGCTGGAGCCCCTCGCCAGACCCGAGGACGGCGAGGTCGACGTGCTGACCTGCGCACGTCGCTGCCCTGATCTGGACGCCGAGCTGGCCGCGCTCGCCGTGCGGGCCGCGGCGGAGCAGGAGACGCTGCTACCGCTGCACGTCAACGTGTTCGCGGGGACGGTCGCGCGGCGGCCGGAGCTGACGTCACTGGGCAAGGCGGTGCGGGACGCGGGCCGGCGGCCGTGGGAGATCACCCTGGATCTGGTGGGGCCGTTCGCCCCGGTCCCGGAGCGGGAGTTGTTGGCCGCGGTGGCGGGGCTGCGGGACGAGGGCTACCGGATCTGCGCGGACGGGGTCGGGGACGGCGATCTTCCGCTGCGGCTGCTGGGTGAGCTGATGCCGGACCTGGTCAAGCTGGACCGTTCGCTGTGTACGCGGCTGGAACGCGATCCGGGGCGGCAGGCGGCGGTGGCCGCGATGCGGCAGCTGTGCGAGCGGGTGGGCGGACTGCTGGCCATCGAGGGGGTGGAGACCGAGCGGCAGTACGCGGCGGTGCGGGAGGCCGGGGTGCAGTTGGCACAGGGGCATCTGTTCGCGCCGCCGTCGCGGCGGGTGGTGACGGAGGTGTATGTGCCGGCCGCGCACCCGCCGGCGGCGAGCGGCCGGCCGGTCGCCGAGCGTCCGCCGTCGGGGCCGCCGGTGGCGCAGTTCCTGCAACCCGCGGCGCTGCTGCCGATGTCGGCGTCGGCGGGGGCGGTGCGCAGCCATCTGACCGGGTTCCCGGAGGTGTCGGGGGTGCTGCTGGTGGACGCGGACGGGGTGCCGGTGCGGGCGATCGACCGGGACCGCTTCCTGCTGTCGCTCTCCGGTCGCTACGGGCACGCGCTGTATGCGGACCGGCCGGCGCTGCGGCTGGCGGACCGGCCGCGGACGGTGGGCGCGGACGCCACCGCCTGGCAGGTGCTGGACATGATCGCCGACGGGGAGCGGGACCGTACCGGCGACGACGTGGCGGTGGTGGACGAACACGGCCGTTGCATCGGAGTGGTGCACCTCGCCGACATCCTGCGGGCACTGACCGAGAGCCGGGTGGAGGAGGCGGCCCGGCTCAATCCGCTGACCCGGCTGCCCGGTTCGGACGCGGTCAACGGCGAGGTGGACCGGCGGATCGCCGAGGGTCGGGAGTTCGCCCTGAGTTGGCTGGACGTGGACGGCTTCAAGCAGGTCAACGACGGGGCCGGGTTCGCGGCGGGCGACGAGCTGATCCGGGCGGTGGGCCGGACCCTGGCGGAGGTGGCGGCGGACGAGCCCGCCAGCCGGGTGGGGCACATCGGCGGGGACGACTTCCTGGTGCTGGCCGAGCCGGACGGGCTGGAGCCGTTCGCGAAGGCACTGCTGGACGTGGGCTGGTCGGCGGGTGAGATGCCGGTGACGCTGTCGCTGGCGACGGTGGTCTGCCCGCCCGGCAGTGTCACCGGGCACGGTCCGGCGGCGGCCGCGCTGGCGCCGTTGAAGAAGGCCGCCAAGGAGCTGCCGGGGGCGAGCTGGGTGGTCGGGCGGCCGGGGTCGGCGCGTACGGAGGTCCGGCGGGGGGCTCCCGCGTGGGTGTCGGAACCGCCCGAGGCGGAGGCCGCGGAGGCCGCGGAGGCGTCGGACGCCGGGGGCGGTGCGCCCGCCGGGCAGGAGGGGGCGCGGGCCCGCGGCTGACCGCCGGACCCCGCCCGACAGTCGGCCGGCGGAACCTCCGGAACCCCCAACTCCCTTCGTGTGCGCGACCTTGACGGTCCCTCAGCCACGGAGAACACTTCCGGGTGCCGGTCGCCGGATGCCCGCGGGCACCGCCGTGGCCAGGCACGGCACGCACCCTGCACGGAGGACCGGGGCCCGCCCCCGGGCAAGGGCCGAGGAGCCGCCTTGTATGCCAATGGGGACATCGTCGTCGGTGAAGTGATCGGTACCGCGGTCCTGATCCTGTTCGGGTCCGGGGTGTGCGCCGCGGTCACCCTGCACCACTCGAAGGCCAAGGGCGCCGGCTGGGTGGTGATCGCCTTCGGCTGGGGCCTGGGTGTGCTGGCCGGCGCGTACACCGCGGCGCCGCTGTCCGGCGGGCACCTGAACCCGGCGGTGACGCTGGGCTCGGCGGTGGCCGGCGGCACCCCGTGGGCGAAGGTGCCGCTGTACGTGCTGGCGCAGCTGGTCGGGGCGGTGCTCGGGGCGGTACTGGCCTGGGCGCTGTACTTCGCGCAGTTCGCCGCCAACGCCGAGCCGGGCAAGGCCCAGCCGACGCTGGGGGTCTTCGCCACCACCCCGGAGGTCCGCCGGCCGGTCGCCAACCTCGTCACCGAGGTGATCGCCACCGTCGGGCTGGTGCTGCCGCTGTTGTTCTTCGGCCGGAACCAGGGCATCGGGCTCGGCCAGGTGCCGGGTGCACGGGTGGGCGTCTACGGTTCCGGGATCAACGTGCTGCTGGTGGCGCTGCTCGTGGTCGGCATCGGCCTGTCGCTCGGCGGGCCCACCGGGTACGCCATCAACCCGGCCCGCGACCTGGGCCCGCGGATCGCGCACGCGGTGCTGCCGATCCCCAACAAGGGCCCGTCCGACTGGGGTTACGCGTGGATCCCGGTGGCCGGGCCGCTGCTGGGCGCGGTGCTGTCGGGGCTGGTGTACACGGCGGTGTTCTGACGGCGGGCGGCACCCGGGCGCGGGTTCCGTCGGACAGCGGGCCGGTATCGGCCAGTACCAGCCACGACTTCGGGAGGCGGCACGGATGACCAGCCAGCACACCGGAACGGCCGGGCGGCACGGGGCGGACGGGGCGTACGTTGCCGCGATCGACCAGGGCACCACGTCGAGCCGCTGCATCATCTTCAACCGCGCCGGCGCGGTGGTCGCCGTCGACCAGCGGGAACACCGCCAGATCTTCCCCAGACCCGGCTGGGTGGAGCACGACGCCACCGAGATCTGGGCGAAGGTGCAGGACGTGGTGGCGGGGGCGCTGGCCAGGGCGGGGCTGCGGGCCGACCAGTTGAGCGCACTGGGCATCACCAACCAGCGGGAGACCACGGTCCTGTGGGACCGGGCCACCGGCCGGCCGGTGCACCACGCGGTGGTCTGGCAGGACACCCGTACCGACCGACTCTGCGCCGAACTGGGCGGCGCGGCCGGTCAGGACCGCTTCCGGGAGACCACCGGGCTGCCGTTGGCGAGCTACTTCTCCGGGCCGAAGGCGGCCTGGTTGCTGGACGAGGTGCCGGGGCTGCGGGCCCGCGCCGAGCGCGGCGAGATCGCGTTCGGCACCGTCGACTCCTGGCTGATCTGGAACCTGACCGGCGGCACCGACGGCGGGGTGCACGTCACGGACGTCACCAACGCCAGCCGCACCCTGCTGATGGACCTGGCCACCCTCCAGTGGGATCCGGCGATCCTGTCCGCGATGCGGGTGCCGGCGGCGATGCTGCCGGAGATCAGGTCGTCGGCCGAGGTGTACGGGACGGCGGTGGGGCAGTTGGCCGGGGTCCCGGTGGCGTCGGCACTGGGCGATCAGCAGGCGGCGGTCTTCGGGCAAACCTGCTACGGCGTCGGCGAGGCCAAGAACACCTACGGCACCGGCTCGTTCCTGCTGCTGAACACCGGCAACCGGCCGGTGACCTCGAAGAACGGGCTGCTGACGACCCTCGGCTACCAGCTCGGCGGGGAGCCGCCCGTCTACTGCCTGGAGGGCTCGATCGCCATTACGGGCGCGCTGGTGCAGTGGTTCCGCGACCAGCTCGGGCTGATCGGGTCGGCGGCCGAGATCGAGGAGCTGGCGGCGAGCGTCCCGGACAACGGCGGCGCCTACGTCGTCCCGGCGTTCTCGGGGCTGTTCGCGCCGTACTGGCGGGCCGACGCACGCGGGGTGATCACCGGGTTGACCGGCTACGTCACCAAGGCCCACCTGGCGCGGGCGGTACTGGAGGCGACCAGCTGGCAGACCCGCGAGGTGGTGGACGCGATGTTCCAGGACTCGGGGGTGCGGATCACCCGGCTGAAGGCCGACGGCGGGATGACCGCCAACCATCTGTTGATGCAGCATCAGGCGGATGTGCTGGGGGTACCGGTGATCCGCCCGGTGGTCCCGGAGACGACCTGCCTGGGCGCCGCGTACGCGGCCGGGCTCGCCACCGGCGTCTGGCAGGACCTGGACGAGCTGCGGTCCCACTGGCAGCCCGACACCGAGTGGACGCCGCGGATGGACGCGGCGGCCCGGGAGCGCGAGTACGGCAACTGGCGGCGGGCGGTGCGGCGGAGCTTCGGCTGGCTGGCGGAGGACGGCGGCAGCGCGTCCTGAGTCGGCGGGCCGGCAGGCGTACGGCCCGCACCCCGGGCGGCGGGGTACGGGCCGTACTTCCGCGCCCTGTCAGGGAAGCGCGGGTCCGGGCGGCGCGGGCCGGGGCCGCGGCGGCGCCGTGCGGGCGCGGGCCGGGGCGGCGCCGGTCAGGGCAGGGCGGGCTCCCGTCGCTGGGCGCCGCGCCGCATCGCGTGCTCGACGACGGCGACCAGCACGTCCCGCGCGGAGTCCCGCTCGCGGGCGTCGCAGAGCACCACCGGGACCGCGGGGTCGAGGTCCAGGGCGTCCTTGACGCTGTCGGCGGGGTAGCGGTCGGCGCCGTCGAAGCAGTTGACGGCGACGACGAAGGGCAGGTCGCGGCGCTCGAAGTAGTCGATGGCGGCGAAGCTGTCCGCCAGGCGGCGGGTGTCGGCGAGCACGACCGCGCCGAGCGCACCGCGGGCCAACTCGTCCCACAGGAACCAGAAGCGGTCCTGGCCGGGGGTGCCGAAGAGGTAGAGGACCAGTGCGTCGTGGACGGTGATCCGGCCGAAGTCCATCGCGACGGTGGTGGTGGACTTGGCCTCGACGCCGTGGAGGTCGTCGACCGGACGGCCGGCCTCGGTCAGCCGCTCCTCGGTCCGCAGCGGCCGGATCTCGCTGACCGCGCCCACCAGGGTGGTCTTGCCGACGCCGAAGCCACCCGCGACGAGGATCTTGAGCGTCACCGACTCGGCCGGGATGGGCCGGCTACGGCGCTCAGAACGCCCGAAGACCATGGGTTTCCTTCTCCTGGTTGCCGAGGATGCGGGGCACACGAGGGCAGCGCGAGGCGTCCCGTGTGCGGGCGACCACCGACGGTGGTCGCCAGTGCACCGTACAACGTGCGTCGTGCGGCGCCCACTTGAGGTGCGGCTCGATTGTGCGGGGCCCCCGGGCAGAGGCCGCCAACCGACCCAAAAGGACCGTGCGACGGGCGGATCAGCCCTGCCGGTGGGCGGCGAGATGGCCGAGGATCTTCGGGGTGACCAGTGCGGGCACCTCTTCCGGCAGCCAGTGACTGGCGCCCTCCAGGGCCTCGAAACGGTAGGGGCCGTCCATCCACTCCCCCGTCGACTCGGCCGCACCGCGCCCCAGGGCGATGTCCTCGCTGCCCCACAGGAAGAGGGTGGGCACCGCGATCCGCCCGGCGGGGACGGAGATCACCGTCTCGGGGGCGCGGTACCAGTTCAGGGTCGCGGTCAGCGCGCCGGGCTCGGCGAGCCGTCGGACGTTGGCCTCGACCAGTTCGGCGGGGACCTTGCCGCCGTAGACGGCACGCAAGCGGGCCGCGGCGTCGGCGAGCAGGGCGGACTCGGCGGCGCCGTCCGGGCGGCGGAAGAAGCGGACGTAGTCCAGCCGGCGGTGCTGTTCGGGGTCGCCGGCGGCGGCACGGTTGAGCGCCTCGGGGTGCGGGGTGGCGAGCACGGTCAGCGACGCCAGCCGCTCGGGGTGGGCGCCGGCCAGGGCCCAGGCGACCATGCCGCCCCAGTCGTGGGCGACGACGTGGAAGCGGTCGGCGCCCTGGGCGTCGGCGAAAGCGAGGGCGTCGGCGACGAGTTCGGGGACGGCGTAGTCGGCGATCCGCGGCGGGCGGGCGTCCGGGGAGTAGCCGCGCTGGTCGACGGCGAGCGCGCGGTAGCCGGCGGCGCCCAGGGCGGGCAGGACGGCGTGCCAGCAGTCGGCGAACTCGGGCCAGCCGTGCAGCAGCAGGACGACCTCGCCGTCGGCCGGGCCGCTGGCCAGGGCGTCGAAGGTGTACGGGCCGGCGGTGATCCGCAGGCGTTCGAAGGGGGCGTCGTCGGCGGCCATGGGGGGCTCCTCGGGTCCGGGGGCCGGCCACGGCACGAGGCACGGAGTGCCGGCCGGCGCTGGGTGACGGGTGATCAACTGCCACCGTAGTCGGGCGGTGAGCGCCCGCTCAACAAGGTGGCGCGGGGCCGGTGACGGCTGCCGCCCGCCCGGGAAGGGGGCGGGCTGCAGGGCGGTCCGCGGCGGCGGCCGGCCGCGCCGTCACAGGGCGCGCAGGCCGTCGATGACCTCGCGCAGCACCTGTTCGTCCGGCAGCTCGGCCGGGGGAACCGGGCGGGTGACGTGGACCAGCCCGGCGTCCAGCAGGTCGCCGATGAGGACCCGTACCACGCCCACCGGCAGGTCGAACTCGGCCGCCAGCTCGGCGACCGACTGCGGCTCCTCCCGGCACAGGTCGACGATGTCGACGTGCTCCGGGGAGAGCGTCTGATCCGCGATCGGCTCCCCGCCCCGGCTCCCCGCGATCACCAGCGCGATCAGGTCCAGTCGCCCCTCGGCGGCCGTGCGGGTGCGCCCGCGCGTCATCGCGTACGGGCGGACGACCGGGCCTGCCTCATCGTCGAACCAACGGGCCGGATGCCGTTCCGGGGTCGGTCGGCCCTCCTGATCGGTCATGGCGTCACCGTAGTCGTACTCGTCGGCCGGCTGGTCAGGACCGGGGCGCGGTGCCCAGGTGTGTGCCCACGCGCTTGACGAGCAGGGTCATTTCGTAGGCGACCAGCCCGACGTCGGAGTCGGCGTCGGCGAGGACCGCCAGGCAACTGCCGTCGCCGGCCGCGCTGACGAAGAGGAACGCGTCGTCCAGCTCGACCAGGGTCTGTCGGACCTGCCCGGCGTCGAAGTGCCGGCCGACGCCCTTGGCGAGGCTGTGGAAGCCGGAGGCGACCGCGGCCAGGTGCTCGCTGTCCTCGCGGGTGAGGTCCTTGGAGGCGCCGGTGGCCAGGCCGTCGCTGGAGAGGACCAGTGCCTTGCGGATGCTGCCGACCCGCTCGACCAGCTCGTCCAGGAGCCAGTTCAGCTCCCCGGATCCGTGCGGCGAGGCTGCGGTGGAAGCGGATGCCTTCGGTGCGGTCATGGACCGTCCTCTCCCGATGTGGTTCGTGGTGCTGTTGCGCCCCCGGCGGTGCCGTCTCCGGTTTCCGGGTCCGGGGGTGTGGGGGTGTGGGGGGCCTCGCCGTTCTCCCGGCGGCCGCGCTGCCAGCCGCGCTGGAGCGAGGCCATCCGGGCCCGGACCGCCTCGGCGTCCCGGTCGTCAGCGGCCGGTTCGGTCGCTGCGGCCGGTCGCTCCGCCGGGGGCTCGGCGGCCTGGTCGGCCTTGAGTTGAGGGGCGAGGCTGGCCTGGCGCACCCGGCGGGGCAGGCCCTTGGGGGTGGTGGTCGGGGCGGGGGTGCCGCCGGCCGGGGTGTCCTTGGGGGTGCCCTTGGGGGTGTGCGGCGCGGTGGCCGGCGGTTCGGCGGGGTCCGCCGGGCCGTCCTTGCCGCGCGGGGCGTCCGGTGTCCGGGCGCCGTCCACGGTCCGGCCGTGGTCGGAGACCAGGACCGGTGTGCGGGGGCGGCGCGGCAGCGGGGTGAGCCGGCCGGTCGGCGCCTGGTCGCCGGCCTGCTGGTGCTGTTCGCCGGACGGGTCGGCGGCGGGCTCCGGGACGATCTGGGGGCCGCCGGGCGCGGCGGCCGGTGCCCGGTTCCCGCGGCTGCGCACCCGGTCGCGGAACACGTTCCCCTCGTCGTCGACGAGGTCCGCCGGGTCCCGTTCGACCGGCGACAGCGGCGCCTCCAGTTCGACCGGGCCGTCGAGGACGCCGCGCCGGGTGCGCTGGGGCAGCGGCACCGGCACCTGGGCGAGCGGGTCGAGGGCCGGGGCCTCGGGGGTCGCGTGGTTCGCAGGGTTTTCGGACCCGGCCGCGGTGTCGGCGGCGGCCCGTCCGGCGTCGCGGGCGCCCTCACCGGTGTCGGTGAGGAGCGTGCCGGGGACGAGGACCACGGCGGTGGTGCCGCCGTACGGGGAGGGTTGGAGGGAGACCCGGACGCCCTGCCGCTGGGCGAGCCGGCTGACGACGAAGAGGCCGAGCCGGTCGGTGTCGGACAGTTCGAACTCGGGGGTCTCGGCGAGCCGGAGGTTGGCGTCCAGCAGTTGGTCGGGGGCCATGCCCAGGCCGCGGTCGTGGATCTCCAGGGTGTAGCCGTTGGAGACCCGTTCGCCCAGTACCTGCACGGCGGTGTGCGGCGGGGAGAAGACGGTGGCGTTCTCCAGGAGTTCGGCGATCAGGTGGGTGAGGTCGGAGACCGCGGGGCCGTCCACCGCGAGCCGGGGCAGCCGGCGGACCTCGATCCGCTCGTAGTCCTCGACCTCGGCGACCGCCGCGCGCACCACGTCCATCAGTTGGACCGGTTTGCGCCACTGCCGGGAGGGGGCCGCGCCGGAGAGGATGACCAGGCCCTCGGCGTGCCGGCGCATGCGGGTCGTCATGTGGTCGAGCCGGAACAGGTCGGCGAGTTCGTCGGTGTCCTCGGTACGCCGCTCCATGGCGTCCAGGAGGGTCAGCTGACGGTGCAGCAGGACCTGGTTGCGGCGGGCGAGGTTGACGAACACCTCGGAGACGCCGCGGCGCATGTCGGCCTGTTTGACGGCGGCTTCGACGGCGGCCCGCTGGAGGGTGTTGAGCGCCTGCCCGACCTGGCCGGTCTCTTCCGGGCCGAACTCCAGCCGGGGCGCCTCGGTTTCCACGTCGACCCGCTCGCCGGCCGCCAGCCGGCGCATCACGCTCGGCAGCCGGACGCCGGAGACCTCGTGGGCGGTCTTGCGGAGCCGGGTCAGGTCCCGGACGTGCCGGCGGCCGATGCGTAGCGAGACGATGACCGAGACGAGCAGCGCGATGAAGCCGAGGACGCCGGTGGCGACGGCCTTGAGGACGATCCGGCTGGCGATCGGGGCGACCCGCTCCTGGTAGTGGTCGCCGGCCTCCCTGCCCAACCGGCCGAGGTCGCCGAGAACCTTCTCCGCGGCGGTGTTCCAGCGGTCCGCGTTGACCGCGTGTGCGGCGCTCGCGGGGTCGGCGGCGATCACCCGGTCCTCGTAGGAGGTGAGTTCGCGGGCGCCGGCGGAGCGCCAGTAGTCCTCGAAGGTGCCGCGGTCGGTGGCCGGCAGCAGCGGGAGGTTGGTGCTGTAGAGGATGCGGCGCTCGGCGACCCGGTCGGAGAGGGCGCGCTGGTCGCGCTTGCTGATGCTGCCGGAGGTGAGGATCGCGGACATCAGGGCGTCCTCGCGGGAGAACGCCTCGCGGGCCCGGGTGAGGTTGACCAACGCCCGGCCCTGCTTGTCCATCTCGACGTTCTCCAGGGCGTGGAACGCGGCGAGCAGGTCGTAGCCGGGGTCGATCAGGGCGTTGTAGGACTCCATGGCTTCGTCGCGGCTGAGCCGGTTGTCCTCGACCTGGGTGCGCAGGGCGTCCAGGCCGTCGAGGCCCTTGACGAGCTCGTCGAGCCGGCTGACGGCCGAACCGGCCAGGTCCGCGCGGACGTCCGGGGTGTCCACGTTGTCGTGCAGCCGGGTCACGGCGTCGTCGGTGGCCCGGGTCTGGTTGCGGAGTTCGCCGAGCGCGTTGGCGCCGCGGCGGTCGGCGAGGTAGAGGAGGCTCTGGCGGCGTTCCCGCTGGATGGCCTGGATGGTGTCCTCGACCGGGTAGCCGAGGTTCCGGACGACGGTGCCGACGTCGAGGAGCTGGTTGGCCTGGCGGCCGGTGACGTACGTCGTGATGCTCCACATCAGCGTCAGGGACACCAGCGGCACGAGCAGCAGCGCCACGATCTTCCGGCGGACCGACCTCCCGCGAAAGCGCATGGCCTCCCCTACGTCGACCCCGCGCGTACGGGGGTGGTGTTCCGTCAACAGCGGCGTGAGCCTACTACTGTCGGGGGATCGATCCGAGGCCCAGCGGGGCAGCGGGGGGCGCGGGAGGGGCGGGATCGTCACGAGTTGTCCGGCGATGCCCGGGCGGTCGGCCGCCGAGTGTGGCTATGGCCACCCGGGCGTGCGACCGGCTCCGCCCCCGCCCGGATACGTCCGTGCGCCCCGGTGTGTGGTGACGGAGGGGGACGTGGAGTGGACAGCAGCCCGGTCCGTGTGGCATGTATCCGGTGAAACCCGGGCAGCCACCGAGGAGTCGGACAGCCGGGGCGGGGTCCGGGGAGAGTACGGGGAGTGTGACGCGATGGACCGCGGCAGGCGTCCTTTGTGGCAGGAGGAGCCGGTGACCCGGCGTCGGATGGCCGACCCGGTGCGCACGGCGGCGGTGCGCGCCGTGATCATCGTGGCGGTCACCCTGATCCAGGCCATGGTGGCCTTCCTGTGCACGCTCGCAAGGTCCTGGTTCGCGTTCCCCGCGGTCCTGTGCACGGTCGCCAGCACGATCGTCGCGACCTGGGCGGTGCTGGACGTGTGGGTGACCCGCCAGGTCTGGGTCCAGCGTCACGGGGTCCGGTCCGAGCCGAGCAGCACCGCCCGGCAACTGCGCCGGGAGCGCCGGGTGGCCCGTCGGCAGGGGCGCCGGCGGCCGTCGGAGGAGCCGTCGCGGACGGATCGCGCGGCGGCCTGACGGGCCGGGGCCCCGGCCGGGGCCGCGGTCAGGCCACCGCCTCCTCGCGCACGGCGGGCCGGACGTGGATCATCCCGTCCAGGACGCCGACCTCGTGGGTGCGCACGGCACGGCGGGCGGGCAGGCAGGTCGGCGCTCCGGTGCGCAGGTCGAACAGGGCGGCGTGCAGCGGGCATTCGACGAAGCAGCCCTCGACCCAGCCCTCGGAGAGGGAGGCGTCCTGGTGGCTACAGGTGTCGTCGACGGCGTAGAGCCCGTCCTCGGTGTGGAAGACGGCGATGGCGGGTGTGGTGTCGTCGATCTCGATCCGGACGGACTCGCCGACCGGCAGGTCCTCGATGCGGCAGACGGGAAACATCTGGCCCCCCTCGCGCTGATCGGTATCATGGCGTTGTGAATCGCGCATTGCATCTCGCGATGCGCAACAGAATCCAAGTCGGGGAGCGCCCCGTCAAGGGCTTCCCGGTGAGCGGCCCCAGGACGTGCCCGTCGGGGGCAACGGGTGGTGAGGCGAAAAGCCATGGCGAACACGAAAGACGCGGCGGACGCAGCGGACGCGGCCGACCAGCGCGCCGAGGAACGACGCGGGGCGAGCTCCGTCCAGTCCGTGGACCGCGCGGTGAGCGTGCTGGAGAGCCTGGCCCGGCTGGGCGAGGCCGGGGTCACCGAACTCGCCGACGAGCTGGGCGTCCACAAGTCGACCGCCTTCCGGATCCTGGGCGTCCTGGAGAACCGCGGCCTGGTCGAGCAGGAGAAGGAGCGCGGCAAGTACTTCCTGGGCGCCGGGGTGCTGCGGCTGGCCGGCGCCGCGGCGATCCGGCTGGACATCTCGCAGGAGGGCCAGCCGGTGTGCCGGGCGCTGGCCGACGAGACCGGGGAGACCGCCAACATCGCGGTGCTGGACGGCGATGCCGCGGTCAACATCATGCAGGCCCGGGGTTCCGCCGCGGTGACCGCCTTCAACTGGCTGGGCCGGCGCACCCCGTTGCACGCCACCGCCAGCGGCAAGGTCCTGCTGGCCCACCTGCCCCGGGAGCGCCGGAAGGCACTACTGGGCCGCAAGCTGGCGCGGTTCACCGACGGCACCCTGACCACCCCGGCCACCGTGCGGGAACAGCTGGCGGCCGCCCGGGAGGACGGATTCGCCTGCACCACCGAGGAGTTCGAGACCGGGCTGAACGCCGTCGCGGCGCCCGTCCACGCCTACGACGGGACGGTCATCGGGGCGCTCGGGGTCTCCGGGCCCGCCTACCGCATGGCCCGCGAACACCTCCCGGAGCTGGCGAAGGCGGCGGTGAAGGCCGCGGCCGAGCTCTCCCGCCGCATGGGGTACGGCGGCTGAGCCCGGCGCGGCGGCCGCCCCGTCCGGGCGGCCCGCTCAGCCGGCCCGCTCAGCCGGCGGCCGGCGCGGCCCCTGCCGGCGCGGCCCCTGCCGGCTCCTCCGGGCGGCGGTACATCCGCGTCGCCGTGATCTGCCCGTGCACCGGCTCGCCGGACGGGTCCGCCTGCGGCAGGCCCGGGCGCAGATGCTCCTCGACGCTGATGTACTTCAGGCCCGCCCGCAGGTCCGCGTCGTTCCGCAGTCGGATCACCAGCGGGAACTCCGCGAGTGCGGTGGTGTCGAACAGGCCGGTGGTGTAGAGGAGTTGGACGCCCAGGGCGTCGGCGACGGCGCGCTGGAGCTCCAGCAGATAGGTGGCGTTGGCGCGGCCGATGGGGTTGTCGAGGAACAGCGTGCCGGCGTGCCGCTGCTTGTCGCGGCCCCGGTCGTTGCTGCGCAGCGCCGCCATGGTGCAGTACAGGGCGATGGCGGCGGTCAGCAGCTGGCCGCCGGAGAAGACGTCGCCCATCTGCCCCACCGGGACCCGCTCCGCGCGCAGCACCGCGTCCGGCTTGAGGATCTCCACCGCCACCCCGCGCGGCTGGAGCGCGGCCTGCACCCCGCGCAGCAGCAGGGACATCCCGTCCCGGCGCAGGTCGCTGTTCTTCTTGACCGCCGCGCGGGTCGCCTCGTCGATGACCTCGCCCAGCCGCTCGGTGAGCGTGGCCTGGTCGGGGTCCTCGAAGCGGATCCGCAGGAACTCCTGGCCGGACCACTCCCCCAGCCCCTCGGGCAGTCGGGACAGCCGCTGGGCGGAGCGCAGCGTGGTCAACGACGACTCCACCAGACCGCGGAGCCGGTCGACGATGGAGCCGCGGTTGCGCTCCAGCTGGGCGAGTTCGTCGGTGAGCACCCGTAGGCGGGGCGCGAACGCCTCCGCCCACTTGACGGCGTGGTCCGGCAGCGCCGCGGCGGGCAGCTCCCGGATCTGCTGCCGGGCGGGGGTGCGCACCTGCTCGTAGCGGGTGGAGTTGGCGTGCCGGACGAGGACGTCGGAAGCCTCGCGGACCGCGGCCTCGGCGGCGGAGAGGTCGGCGGCGCAGCCCCGCAGCGAGCGGCGGGACTCCGCGGCGGCCTGCCGGGCCTCGGCGAGGCTGCCGGCGTACGGCTCGATCGACGCGGCCTCGCCCTCCGCCCCCTTCTCGGCGTCCGGGTGGTCCCGCAGCAGATCCCGCAGCAGCGCGGCGGTCTCGTCGAAGCCGCCGGCGGCGTCCTCGGCGCCGCGGTGGGCGCGCAGCAGCTCCTCGTGCCCGGCGCGGGCGGCCTCAAGGGCCTCGGTGGCGGTGGCCAGTTCGGCGTTGGCGGTGCGCAGCAGTTCCTTGGCCCGGTCGGCGCCGGTCGGCACCATGCCGTCCGGCAGTTCGGTGTGCGCCTCACCATCGGTGGGCGCCAGCCGCTCCGCCTCGCCGCGCAGCCGGCCCAGCTGCTCGCTGGCGGCCGCGGCGCGGGTGTCCAACATCTGCACCAGCGATTCGGCGCGGCCCGCGGCGGCCTGGCGGGACGGGCCGTCGGCGGCGTCCGGGCTCTGCAACAGCTGCTCGGCACGGGTGCGGACCTTGTTGGTGAGGCGGTTCAGCTCGGCCAGGGCGGCGGATTCGTCGCCCTCGGCGCGGGCCTGTTCGGCGCGGAGGTCGGCGCCGACGCCGACCTTCTCGTAGAGCTGGGAGGCGGCGCGGTACGCCTCGCGGAGCGCGGGCAGCGAGGTGGTCGGCTGCTGCGGGGCCTCGCCCAGGTCGTCGGGGACGCCGGCGATCTCGGCGCGTTCGGCGCGCAGCGCGCGGGCGGTGCGGCGGGCGTCGTCGGCGGCCCGCTGGGCGGCCCTGCGGTCCTCGTCGGCGGCCCGGGCGCGGTCCACGCACTCCTCGGCGCGGGCCTCGAACTCCGCTGCCTCGTCGGCGAGTTCCCGCATCCGGGACTGCCAGCCGGCGCGTTCGCGGAGCCGGTGGGCGAGGCCGGCGAGGAGGTCGGCGGCGCGCCGGGCGCGCTGGGCGGCCTCCTGCCGCTCGTCGCGTACCCGGGTGGCCTCGGTGGCGACCTCGTCGGCCTCGGCGCGGGTCGTCCGGGCCTCGGCCAGCTCCGCGGCGGCCTCCTCCGCGGCGGTCCGGGCGGTCTCCGCGGCCTCGGCGAGCTCGGCGAGCCGGCCGGCCGGGCAGCCGGTGCGCCAGGAGCCGAGGCGGGCGGCGAGCGCCCGGTCCCCGGCGAGCCGGGCGGCCAGCGTCCGGATCTCGTCGTCGCGCTCGGTGGCGCGGGCGCGCAGTGCGCGGCGCTCCTCGTCGGCGGCGGACTCGTCGTGCATGGCCGGGTTCGGCGGGACGAGAAATACGCCGGAGACGCTGCTGTCCTGGGCGTCGGGGGCCGGGGTGGGGGCCAGCAGTGCGGCGGCGGTGCCCACCGCGACGGCGGAGCGGGGCAGCAGCGCGGCCTGCGCGAGGACCTCGCGGGCCCGGGCGTGGGTGTCCGGGTCGGTGATGATCACGCCGTCGACCAGCTCGGGGCGGGCGGTCAGCACCCGGGCGTGGTCGGCGGGGTCGACGGACTGCGCGAGGTAGCGCCAGCCGGGCAGTGCGGGCACGCCGTGCTCGCCCAGATACTCCACCGCGGCCAGCACGTCGGGGCCCGGCGGCAGCAGCCCGCCGTCGCCCAGCGCGCCCAGGATCCGGGCGTCGTCGGCGGCGGCCGTCCGCAGGTCGAACAGCTGGCGCTCGGCGGCGGCGACGCCTCCCTCCAGCAGCTCGTGCAGGGCGTCGGCGCTGCGGTCCAGCTCCTCGGCGGTGAGCGGTCCGGCGGCGCGGCGCGGGGCTGCGGATCCGGTGCCGTCGGCCGTACGGGGGCCGGGCAGGGCGAGCGTCGGCGCCTCGGGGAGGCCGAGGAGTTCGGTGAGCCGCTGCTCGGCGCCGATCGATTCGGCGGCCCGCCGCTCGGCGTCGTGGGCGCGCTCGGCGGCCTGTGCGGCGTCCTCGGCGCGGGCCGCGGCGAGTTCGGCGGCGGAGTGCCGCGCCGCGGTCTCGCGGGCCCGGTCGGTGGCCTGCCGGGCGGTCTCGCGGGCCGCGTCCCACGCCTCGACGGCGGTCTTCTCGGCGTCGGAGGCGGCGAGCGCGGCGCGGGCCGGGTCGGCGTCCGGCGCAGCGCCCTGGGTGGCATCGAGCCAGCCGGCCCGGACCGCCTCCGCGGTCTCCTCGGCGACCTCGGCGAGCCGCTGCTTGAGGTGGTCGGACTCGCTGCGGGCGCGCTGGGCGTGGGTGGCGGCGGCGGTGGCGTCGCGGTGCGCGGACTCGCCGGTCTCCTGGAGGGCGGCGGACCGCTCCTCGCCCTCGTTGGCGAGACCTTCACTGGCTTCGGCGGCGCTGTGCAGCGCGCGTACCAGGTCGGCGGCGGCGGTGGCGCGGGCGGCGAGCGCCGGGGCGGCGTCCCGCTCGGCCTCCCGGATGGCGGCGGCTACCCGCGCGGAGCGGTCGGCGGCGGCGCGGTGCCGCAGGGCGATCTCGGCGGCCTGCCAGGCGCTGTGCAGTGTCCGGGCGTCGTTCAGCTCGCGGCGTTGGGCGGCGGCGCCCTTCTCGGCGGCGGCCAGTGCCAACGAGGCGTGCCGGTAGGCGAGTTCGGCGGAGACCAGGGCGCGGCGCTCGCGGCCTCGGTCGGCGTCGGTGACCCGGTGCGCGGCGGCGGCGACCGCCTCGGCGAGCTCGGCGGCCCGGCCGCGCTCCTCGGTGCCGCGGGCGTGCAGCCGCTGGGCCAGGCCGCGGGTGCGGCGCTCGGCGCCGGCGTGCACCTCGCGGGCCCGTTCGCGGGTCTCGGCGGCCTCGGCGATGCGGGAGAGCAGGTCCAGTGAGCCGGCGGTGAAGTCGCGTTCGGCGGTGAGCTCGGCGCGTCGGCCGAGCTTGTGGGCGAAGCCGTGGACGAGATCGGCGAGGCCGTCGGTGTCCCGGGTGTCGGTGACGGCGCGCAGCAGCAGGTCGGTGAAGTCGGAGTCGTTCTTGACCGCGAAGAGGCCGGCCGCCTCGCCCTCGTCGGCGTTCATCTCCCGCTGGTAGCGGAAGAGTTCGGGGTCCAGGCCGAGGTCGCCGAGGTGTTCGTTCCAGCGCTCGTGGACCTCTTCCCAGATCACGTCGAGGTTGGGGTAGTTCTTGCCGGCCTCGGTGAGGCCGTCGCGGAAGCCCTTCATGGTGCGGCGGCGGCCGTGCGCGCCGGAGGCGCCCTCGCCGTTCTCCGTCCGGGGGCGGACGAGGGTGGCCTCGGCGACCGGGAGGGAGTCCAGGCTCATGCCGGGGCCGGGCCGGAAGCTGTACCAGGCTTCGGCGAACTTGCGGGGGTCGTTGGAGACCTGGCGGCCGCGCCATTCGCTGACCTTGCCGACCACGACGGTCTCGCCCGTGACGACGTGCTGCCACTCCAGGGCGACGTGGCCGCAGTCGTCGGCGAGCAGGAACTTGCGGAGCACGCCGGAGCTGGCGCCGCCGAGGGTGTTGCGGTGGCCGGGCAGCATGACCGAGAAGATCAGCTTGAGCAGGACGGACTTGCCGCCGCCGTTCTCCAGGAAGAGCACGCCGGCGGGGGCCGGGCGGCGCGGCGGGCCGACCGGTTCGTCCTCGAAGAAGTCCGCCTGGGCCGGGGCCGGCTGGGGCACCGGCGCGCCGACCCCGCGCAGGTCCAGGACGGTGTCGGCGTAGCGCGCACCGGCCGGCCCGATGGAGTAGAGGCGGACCCGGGACAGCTCGTACATGGCGGACTCTCGTTGGTGTGTGGGTGGGTCGGTGGGCGGGGGTGGGCGGGCGGTCAGCCGGAGTGGAAGGGCAGGCCGGCTTCGGCGACCAGGTCGAGGTCGTCGGACTCCTCGCCGGGCAGCAACGAGGCGCTGCCGTCGGAGACCGGGACGATGCCCAGCTCCAGCAGCTCGGCCATGGCGGCGGTGCCGGCCATGTCGCGGACCTGGAGTTGGTAGCGGGCGGTGGTGCGGTAGGCGCCGCCGGCGTCGTCGCCGGTGCGCTGGAGGAAGCCGGAGTCGACGAGGAAGGTGACGGCCTTGGCGATGATGCCGGTGGTCGAACCGGCCAGCCGCCGGGCGTCCTTGGTGGCTCCGGTGGCACTGCGTCGGGCGTAGACCCGCCAGGCGGACTCCAGGCCGGGGGCTTCGGTGACCGGGTCGGTGTTCTCGCCGTCCTGTTCGGCTTGCTCCGTGAGGCGGCGGCACGCCTGCCGGACGAAGGCGTCGACGCCGTTGACGGTGATCCGGCCGATGTAGCCGTCGTCGGCGAGGTCCTCGGGGCGCGGGAAGGACATGGCGGCGACGGCCAGGTGGGCCAGACCGTGCAGGAAGCGGTCGGCGGAGTCGGCGGAGGCGCGGCGGGCGTAGTCGCCCATCCGGACCGCGAAGACGGAGTCCTCGGCGGCGGTGACGGCCATCCCGGCGCGAGTGGAGACCTCCAGGACGATCAGCCCGAGGCCGCTGGCGACGGCGTCGGCGAGTCGGGCGAAGGGGGGCTCGTCCCGATAGCGGCGGAGGAGTTCGGCGTATTCGGCGTCCCGGGCCGGCAGCAGCTTGGGTTGGAGGCCGAAGGAGACCAGCCGGGCGGCGTCGGCGGCGTCGGCGGGGGTGACGGGGGTGACGGGCGACGGGCCGGCCGGGGCCGGCTCGGGGGCGTCGGCGGGTGCGCCCCAGGCCGCTTCGCCGGTGCCGGGCGCCGGGTCGGGCTGCGGCACCTCGTCGGCGTCGTACTGGGTCACGGGAGGAGCTCCTTGCGGGGGACGGTCGGGGGTATCTCGTAAGGGGGCGGGGGCGGTCCGGCCGCTATCCGGCGGCGGTGCCGCGCGGCGGGCATCAGGTCGCCTCCGAGCGGTCGGCGGCCATCCCGGCCGCGTCCAGCAGGGCGGTGCCGACGATGAGGTCGGCGCCGCCGAACTCGGGGTCGGTCAGCTCGGTGCCGTCGTCGACGGCGAAGAGCAGCTGCTGCTCGCCCTGGCGGTAGGCGGTGCCGACCGGGGGGCTGGCGGCGTGCACCGCCAACAGGGCCACCAGGTAAGGGAGTTCGGGGTCGCTGCGGCGGGCCTCGGCGAGCAGGCCGGAGAGCCGGCGGGGGGCGTCGGCGGGCAGGGTGAGCAGAGCCATCGCGGCGTCGAGCTGGGCCTCGCTGAAGCGACTGTCGTCGGGCGTGGCCACCAGGTCGGGCTCGGGCATCTCGGCGCCCAGGTGCTCGCGCTCCATGGGCGGGGTGAGCAGCACCTCGACGAGGTCGGCGACCCGGACGGCGGCGGGGGTGCGCAGCCCCGTGCCGCGGGCGAAGAAGGCGTCGGTGACCCGGGTGGCCTGCTCGACGGGGAGCGGGAGGACCGGGGCGACGAGCTGGCCGTAGAGGTCGAGGCCGGTGCGGGCGGCGGGGGCGGCGAACGCCTGGCGGTCCTGCTCGGCGCGGAAGAGCGGGCCGGCCTCCAGGAGCCGGGACTGGAGCTGGGTGTGCCGGCGGATGCAGTCCTTGACGATGTCGACGAGTTCGGCGGCGCGCCGCTTGTGCTCGCTGGTCTTCGCGTCGACGGCCTCGGCCTCGTCGCGGGCCTTGCGGATGTTGGTGAGGATGGCGTTCTCGTGGCGGTAGCGGTCCGCCACGTGGTCCAGCGCCTCGTTGATCATGTCGGGGACGGTGCGCAGCCAGTCGACCGAGCGGACGTTGCGCCGGGTGGCCTCCAGGGTCTTGCGGAGGGTCTCGGCGTACTGGACGGTGCGGTAGCGGGCCTGCTCGGCGGCGAGCTGGGCATCGGCCAGCCGGCCGCGGCTGATCAGCACCTCCAGCTTGACCTCGGCGGCGATCTGGGCGCTGGTGACGTCCGTGTCGAGGGCGCCGACGAGGACGTTGACCGCCTCGTCGGTGGCGCGGAGGTAGACGGTGCCGCCGGGGCCGGGGACCTCTTCGACGAGCTTGAAGTCGTAGTCGCGGCGGACGTACTCGCCGTCGGTGGTGAAGGTGCCGTAGACGGCGCGGAAGCCGCGGTCGACGCTGCCGACGTTGATCAGATTCTCCAGCACCCAGCGGGCGACCCGCTCGTGCTCCGCCGAGGGGCGGTCCGGGGCCTGGGCGGCGACCCGCGGCAGGACCTTGGCCACTATCTCCTCGTGGTCGGCGCCGGTGTCGAAGTCCATGTTCAGGGTGACCAGGTCGATGACGGCGAGCGCCACCTCCGCCATCGCGTAGACCCCGTACTCGCCCGCGAGGTTGGCCTTGCGCGCATCGAGGTCGTGCAGCGGCGCGGTGCACGCGAGCGCGCGCAGCCGGCGGGCCAGTCCTTCGTCGGCGGCCGGGCCCGGCGCGGGCCGGCTGGGGCCGTTGAGCTGGGGCGCAGCGGCCCCCGGGGCGGAAAAAGTCACGTCGCACAGAGTAGGCGCTGGCACCGACAACGGACGAAACGGCGCGGATCGCCTCGGGGGCGGAACACGCCCGGGTCCCCTGACGCTCCCGTGGGCCGGCCGGCTGGTCATTTTACCGGCGGCGCCGCCGGGTCAGTGCGTGGCCCCCTCCGCGACCCGGAGGTCGGTGCGCGTCCGGGCGGCGGTGGCGGCGATCTCCCGCAGTGCGGTGGCGACCGCGTCGACCGGCAGCGACGGCTGGGCCCGGTCGGTGACCTGCTCGGGCGCGTACGGGACGTGCACGAATCCGCCGCGCACGTGCGGGAGTTCGGTGGCGATGAGGTGGGCGAGCCCGTAGAAGACGTGGTTGCAGACGAAGGTTCCGGCGGTGTTGGAGACCGAGGCCGGCAGGCCGGCGGCGCGGACGGCCGCCACGCACGCCTTGATGGGGAGGGTGGAGAAGTACGCGGCGGGCCCGCCCGGCACGATCGGTTCGTCGATCGGTTCGGCGCCGGCGTTGTCGGGGATGCGGGCGTCGTCGACGTTGAGGGCGACCCGCTCGACGGTGATGTCCGGGCGCCCGCCCGCCTGCCCGACGGATACCACGATGTCGGGACTTATCTCGTCGATCGCGGTGCGCAGGGCGGTCAGTGCGGCGCCGTAGACGCAGGGCAGTTCGACGGCGTGCAGCGCGAGCCCGGCGAGCGGGGCGGCCGCCGCGGTGCGCACCGCCTGCCAGGAGGGATTGGTGGCCGCGCCGTCGAACGGTGCGAATCCGGTGAACAGGACGCGGGTCGGCGCGGTGGTGGACGTCATGGGGTCCTTCTCGGAGCGGCTCGGGTGGGGACGGGCGGCGGGCGGCCGGCAGGCCGGTCAGAACGCGAACAGCGCCATGATCACGATGTTGCAGCCCAGCAGGATGCCGGCGGTCGGCAACTGCGCCTTGATGGGCCCGTACTGGTCCTTCAGTTCCAGCAGCGCCGCCGGGACGATGTTGAAGTTGGCGGCCATCGGGGTGACCAGCGTCCCGCAGAAGCCGGCGAGCATGCCGAGGGCCAGGACGGCGGCCGGATCGCCGTGGAAGTGCCCGATGAGGACGGGCCAGCCGACCGCGGCGGTCATCACGGGGAAGGCGGCGAAGGCGTTGCCCATGATGAGCGTGAAGGCGAACATGCCCACGCAGTACACGACGACGGCGACGTAGAGGGAGTCCTTGGGCAGCACGGCGGTGGCGAGCTTGCCGACCTGGCCGCCGACGCCGGAGACCTGGAAGATGGCGCCGAGCGTGGCCAGCATCTGCGGCAGCAGCATCGCCCAGCCCATCGCCTCCAGCATGCTGCGGCCGGACTGGACGGGCACCGAGAGTCGCTTCTCGCGCAGCATCACCATGCCGACGACGAGCGCGACGACCGCGCCGATGCCGAGGCCGAGGATGGTCTCGCTGCCCTTCTGGAGGACCGGTTCGCCCCCGAAGGAGAGGTGTTTGACGCCGATGGCGCAGGCCATCGCGACGACCGGGATGGTCAGGGCCGGGATGAAGAGCTTGTTGCCCAGGCGGGCGGCGCTCGCGGTGCGCTCCTCCGGGGTGGTGGTGCGCGGGGTGCCGCGCCCGGTGAAGCCGAAGCCGGCCAGGGCGGCCATCACGAGCACGGCGGCGCCCAGTGGCTCGGCCGGCGCCTGCTTGGTGACCACCCAGCTGCTGTAGATGAACCCGGCGCCGATCAGGCCCCAGAAGGCGCCGGTGCCGAAGCGCTTGGGGTTGCCGCGGTCGGTGACCATCTGGGCGGCCATCACCAGGAAGCTGAGGCCGACGAGCCAGTAGAACCACTCTGCCTTGATCATCGGGTGGTCTCCGCTGCGGTGGAGGGGTGGGCGTTGGCGGTGAGCAGTTCGCGCTCCAACTGACGGTCCAGGCGCAGCAGCCGCCAGCCGTGGACGACGAAGGCGCACAGCGCGGTGGGGATCGCCCACAGCGCCAGTTGCAGCGGTTCGAGGTGGGTCCCGTAGGTGGTGTTGACGAAGCCGGTGATCAGCAGGATCGAGCCGACGGCGAGGAAGACGTCCTCCCCGAAGAAGAGGCCGACGTTGTCCGCGCCGGCCGCGAACGAGCGGATCTTCTCCCGGGTGCGGGCGGGGAGCGGGCCGTAGCGGCGCTCGGCGGCGCCCTCCGCCATCGGGACGGCGAGCGGGCGGACGGTCTGGGCGTGCCCGAAGACGTTGGTCAGTCCGACGGCGGCGCCGATCTGCCGCATGCCGAGGTAGAGCGCGAGGAAGCGCCCGGTGGTGAGGCGCCCGAACCGGGCGATGAGGGTGCGGGCCTGTTCCTGGAGGCCGTAGCGCTCCAGGAGGCCGATGACCGGGAGGGTGATCGCGAAGATGGTCACCGCCCGGCTGCCGGCGAAGCCCTCGCCGAAGGCGGCCAGCACCTTCGTGGGCGAGAGTCCGCCGAGGAGGCCGGTGACGATCCCGGCCACCGCGACGACCAGCAGGGCATTGCGTTTCGTGGCGAAGCCGATCACGACCACGAGCACGCCGAGGAGCACGATCATGGATCCGCCTTCCGCGTACGGGTTCCCCAACGGGTGCGTGCCACGGATCGACGGGCCGCAGGTACCTGGGGAGCGATGAGGGGTTGCTCAGGAGATTGCTGCGGAGGCTATGCGATTGTTCAACGATCCGACAAGGGGTCGGTGGCGACGAAACGGGAGCGCGGCTACCTCTCGGCGATGCGCTGGGCGTACGCCGCCGACAATTGGCCGCGCGA
This sequence comes from Streptomyces sp. NPDC058000, assembly GCF_042886435.1. Taxonomy (NCBI): domain Bacteria; kingdom Bacillati; phylum Actinomycetota; class Actinomycetes; order Kitasatosporales; family Streptomycetaceae; genus Streptomyces; species Streptomyces sp. NPDC058000. The sequence goes on along the minus strand of NZ_JBHVQS010000013.1, from coordinate 128,273 downwards.
GTCCTCCAGATAGGCGCGCAGCAAGCGCTCGGCCGCGGCCGCGTCGCCGGCCACCAGCGACTCCGCGATCTGCCGGTTGCGGACCAGGTAGGGCGCGTAGAAGCGCTGCGGATCGTCCATCACATGGAAGACCAGCCGGAGTTCGGCCAGCACGCCGCGCATCAGCTCGTCGGTCCGCGGGCTGCCGGCCAGCGCCACGACGGCCTGGTGGAAGCGGATGTTGGCGGTCGAGAGCTCCTCCCAGACCCGCGCCGCGGCGGCCTCCTCACCGGCCCGCACCGCCTCCTCGATCGCCGCCACCGACGCGTCGGTGGCGGCGTCGTAGGGGCCCGGCCCCAGTCCGCGCACCGCGGCGCACTCCACCAGCATCCGCACCCGGAAGATGTCGTCGAGGTCCTCGACGGTCACCATCCGCACGAAGACCCCGCGGTTGAGCCGGTGCTCCAGCAGCCGCTCGTGGGTGAGCAGCCGGAACGACTCGCGGAGGGTGTTGCGGCTGACGCCCAGCGCGCCGCCGATGCTCTCCTCGGACAGCCGCGCGCCGGGCGAGAAATAGCCCTCGGTGATCCGGTCCCGCAGGATGTCGGCGACCCGTTCGGCCGTGCTGGCGCGGCCGAGCAGGGCGCGGTCCCGTTCCAGTCCCGCGACCTCGGCGAGCCGCCGTTGATCGTTCTTCGCCACTCCGCCGGCCATACCGCTGTCCGCTCCGTCCGGTTCGGACGGACCGACCAGGCCCGCCCCACTGCGATGTCAGCCGCAGTCAATCCCAGATGACGGGACGGGACAACACATCTCTTGTCGGATCGTTCAACAATCTGTACGTTGGCTTGCGCTTCGGCATCCCCGCGGCCACTTCCCGCATCCGCACTGCACCCCGCACCCGGAACGGACATCCATGAGCAACCCGGCGGCCCCTCCCCCCATCGACCTCAACGCCGACCTCGGGGAAGGGTTCGGCCGCTGGCACCTCACCGACGACGAGGCCCTGCTGTCCGTCGTCACCAGCGCCAACGTGGCCTGCGGCTTCCACGCCGGCGACCCGTCCACCATGCGCCGGGTCTGTGCCCTGGCCGCCGAGCGCGGGGTGGTGATCGGCGCCCAGGTCTCCTACCGCGATCTGGCCGGCTTCGGACGCCGCGCCATGGACGTACCGCCCGAGGAACTGGCCGACGAGATCACGTACCAGATCGGCGCGTTGGAGGTCTTCGCCCGCGCCGCCGGCGCCCGCGTCGGCTACGTCAAACCGCACGGCGCGCTCTACAACCGCTGCGTCCACGACGCCGAACAGGCCGCCGCGGTGGTCGCCGGGATCCGCGCCGCCGGCGGCCGACTGCCCGTCCTCGGCCTGCCCGGCTCCCGGCTCCACCAGGCCGCCGCGGAGGCCGAACTCCCCGTCGTCGGCGAGGCGTTCGCCGACCGCGCCTACACCGACCGGGGCACCCTGGTCCCGCGCCGGGAACCGGGCGCGGTCGTCCACGACCCCGACGCGGTGGTCAAGCGCGCGGTGGGCCTGGCCCGCGACCGCGCGGTCACCTCCCGCGACGGCACCCGGATCACGGTCGCCGCGCGCTCCCTCTGCCTGCACGGCGACACCCCGGGCGCGGCGGAGCTGGCGCGGCGGGTGCGGGCCGAGCTGACCGCGGCCGGCGTCCGCGTCCGGAGCTTCGTGTGACGCCGGCCCCGGCGCGCACCACGCCGGACGGCGGCGCACCGCGCGCCGCCGGGCCGCTGCCGCTGCGCGCACTGCCGGTCGGCGACCAGGGGCTGCTGATCGAGCTGACCAGTGCCGAGGACGTCGAGGCGCTCCACGCCGAGCTGCTGCGCCGCGCCGCGGCCGGTACGCTCCCGGCGGTCCGCGAGATGGTGCCGGCGGCCCGGACGGTCTTCCTCGACGGCCTGACCGACCCCCGGGCGCTGGGCGCGGAGCTGGCCGGCTGGCCGATCCCGCCGCTGACCGCCGGTGACCGCCCGCCCGTCGAGATCCCGGTCCGCTACGACGGGCCCGACCTGGCCGAGGTCGCCGCCCTGTGGGGCGTCACCCCCGACGAGGTGGTCCGGGTGCACTCCGGCACCGCCTTCCGGGTCGCGTTCTGCGGATTCGCGCCCGGCTTCGGCTATCTGACGGGGCTTCCGGAGCGGCTGCACGTCCCGCGCCGGGCGGCCCCCCGCACCCGGGTCCCGGTCGGCGCGGTCGGCCTGGCCGGCCCGTACACCGGCGTCTATCCGCGCTCCTCCCCCGGCGGCTGGCAGTTGATCGGCCGCACCGACGCCGTCCTGTGGGACCCCCGGCGCGAACCGGCGGCCCTGCTGGCCCCCGGCACCCCCGTCCGCTTCGTCCCCGCGGACGCCCCCGTACCAACCCCGCGCACCGCCCCGTCCCGCCCCGACCGCGTCCCCGAGGAGCCCGTCCGATGACCGACCGCGCCCTCTCGGTGGTCCGGGCCGGTGCGCTCACCACCGTCCAGGACCTCGGCCGGCCCGGCCACGCCCATCTCGGGGTGCCGCGCTCCGGGGCCCTGGACGAGCCCGCGCACCGGCTCGCCAACCGCCTGGTGGGCAACCCCGCGTCGGCGGCCACCCTGGAGACCACCCTCACCGGCTGCGCCGTCCGACTGCGCACCGCCACCGCCGTCGCGGTCACCGGCGCCGCCTGCCCGGTGACGGTGGACGGCCGCCCCGTCCCCTGGGGCGCCCCGCTGCACGTGCCGGCCGGTGCCGTGCTGGAGGCCGGTCCGGCCACCCACGGAGTGCGCTGCTACCTCGCCTTCGCCGGCGGTGTCGCCACCGAGCCGGTGCTCGGCAGCCGCGCCGCCGACCTGCTCTCCGGCCTCGGCCCGGACCCGCTCGCGGACCACGCGGTGCTCCCCCTGGGGTCCCCGTACGGGCCGTCGGTGGGCGCCGACGCGGTCCCGCACGCCGGGCCGGCGGCCGAGTTGGTGTTGCCGTTCCTGCCCGGTCCGCGCGACGCCTGGTTCACCGCCGACGGGCTGCGCACCCTGACCACCGGCCGGTTCCGGGTCTCCGCGGCGTCCAACCGGATCGGGCTGCGCACCGAGGGACCGGCCCTGGAGCGCGCCCTGGACGGTGAACTCCCCAGTGAGGGGATGCCGTTGGGCGCCCTCCAGGTCCCGCCGAACGGCCTGCCGGTGCTGTTCCTGCACGACCACCCCACCACCGGCGGCTACCCGGTCGTCGGCGTGGTCCCGGAGCGCTTCCTGGCCCAGGCGGCGCAGGCGGTACCGGGGACTCCGGTCCGGTTCGTACGCATCGGCCGGCGGTCGGGCCGGTCGGCACCCGCCCGGTGACGGCGGCGCGCACCACCGCCCGAAGTGCGCCCCACGCGCCGGCCGTTCACGCCCGGCGCCTCGACCACCCCCGCGTCGCCGACAACACGGTTGGGCACAGTCCGTAGCGGATCAACCGCGCCGAGCGACCCGCTCGGGCTCCCGCACGGAAGGAACCGTGACCACCATGCGTCTCGCCCCGCGCCTCACCGCCGCGCTCAGCGGTCTCGCCCTCGCCCTCGGCGGCGTCGTCGCCCTTGCCCCGGCGGCCCACGCCACCCCGCAGGCATGCTTCTACACCGTCCTGGAGAAGCACCCCGAAGCCAGTCCGGAAGTGGTCGAACAGGCGTGTCAGCTCGGGGCCGAGGGCGGCCAGGAGAGCTTCCGGGCCTGCTACTTCGAGCTGCGGCAGGACTATGTCCCGGCGACGGTCGCCGCCGAGGCGTGCCGCCGCGCGGCGCAGAAGTAGCGGCGCACCGCGCCCGATACGCCCGGTCGTGGACACAGCGGTGTCCCCGGCCGGGCGCCGGCCGGCTACGCCACCCCGTACCCCCCACCCCCCGGCGTCCGGATCACCAGCACGTCGTCCACCCCGACCTCCGCCGCGTCACAGCCCCGCAGCTGCTCCCGCGAACCATCGGACCGCTCAAGGAAGTTGACGCCGAGCGCGCCCGGCCCGCCGCCGGCCATGCCGTACGGGGCGACCCGCCGGTGGTGGGAGAGCAGGGCGATCGTCATCGGCTCCAGGAACCGCAGTCGGCGCTCCACCCCGCGGCCCCCGTGCCAGCGGCCGGTCCCCCCGCTGCCGTCACGGAGGGCGAAACCGTCGACCCGGACGGGATAGCGCCATTCCAGGACTTCGGGGTCGGTCAGCCGGGAGTTGGTCATGTGGGTCTGCACGGCGTCCGCCCCGTCGAAGCCGTCGCCGGCGCCCGAGCCGCTGGCGACCGTCTCGTAGTACTGCACCCGCTCGTTGCCGAAGGTGAGGTTGTTCATCGTGCCCGAGCCCTCGGCCTGGATGCCCAGCGCCGCGTAGAGCGCCCCGGTGACCGCCTGGGAGGTCTCCACGTTGCCCGCGACGGTGGCCGCCGGGTAGACGGGCGCCAGCATCGAGCCCTCCGGAATGCGGACCTCGACGGGCTTGAGGCAGCCGCTGTTGAGCGGGATGTCCTCGGCGACCAGGGTCCGCAGCACGTACAGCACCGCCGCCATCACCACCGAACTGGGCGCGTTGGTGTTGCCGGGCTGCTGCGGTGACGTGCCGGCGAAGTCCAGTACGGCGCTGCGGGCCGCCCGGTCGACGGTCAGCGCGACCCGGATCTGTGCCCCGCTGTCCGTCTCGTAGCGGTAGCTCCCGTCCGACAGCCGGCCGAGGATCCGCCGCACCGACTCCTCGGCGTTGTCCTGGACGTGGCGCATGTACGCCCGGACGACGTCCAGCCCGAACTGCCCGGTCATCCGCCGTAGTTCGTGGATGCCCTTCTCGTTCGCGGCGATCTGGGCGCGCAGATCGGCGAGGTTGGCGTCCGGGGCACGGGACGGGTACGGCCCGGAGGTGAGCAGGTCGCGGGTCTCCCGCTCGCGCAGCCGGCCGTCGCGCACCAGCAGCCAGTTGTCGAAGAGCACGCCCTCCTCCTGGATGGTGCGGCTGAACGCGGGCATCGAGCCCGGCGTGATGCCGCCGATCTCGGCGTGGTGCCCACGGGACGCGACGAGGAACAGCAGCTCGCGCCCGTCGGGATCGAACACCGGGGTGACGACGGTGATGTCCGGCAGATGCGTCCCCCCGTGGTACGGGTCGTTGATCGCGTACACGTCGCCCGGCCGCAGAGCGTCACCGCGCCGCCGCAACACCTCTTTGATGGACTCCCCCATCGAGCCCAGGTGCACGGGAATGTGCGGTGCGTTGGCGATCAGATTGCCCTCGGCGTCGAACAGCGCACAGGAGAAGTCCAGCCGCTCCTTGATGTTGACGGAGTGCGCGGTGTTCTCCAGCCGGACGCCCATCTGCTCGGCGATGGCCATGAAGAGGCTGTTGAAGACCTCCAGCATGACCGGGTCCGCCGCGGTGCCGACGGCGGTCCGCCCGGTGCGCGGCCGGGCCCGGGTGAGCAGCAGGTGGCCGCGCGCACCGACGGCGGCCCGCCAGTCGGGGTCGAGGACGGTCGTGGCGTCGTCCTCGGCGATGATCGCCGGACCGGTGACGGTGTCGCCCGGCCGCAGGTCGGTGCGGCGGTACAACGCGGTGTCCCGCCAGCGCCCACCGGTGTACATCCGGACGGTCGCCACCGCCGCCAACTCCCCTTCCTTTTCGGCGAGTTGAACGGAATAGTCGGCCGCACCGCCGGCCGCACCGCGCGCCTCCACCGACACCGCCTCCGCGACCAACGGCTTGTCCATGGTGAACGCGTACCGTTCGCGGTGCGCCCGGACGAACTCCGCGGCCATGGTGGCGGCGTCGGCGAGCGGGACGCCGAGGGTGGCGTCGGTCCCGGCGTAGCGGACCAGGACCCGGGCGCGGGTGGTGAGCGAGGCCGCCGGCACACCGTCGTCCAGGAGTTCCTGCCGGGTCTGAACGGCGAGGCCGTCGCACACCGCGTGGACCCGGTCCACCGCCCCCGGTTCCTCGAACCGCTCCTCGACGGCCTGTTCCCGCATCGCGGTGGCGTCGGCGACCCCGATGCCGTATGCGGAGAGCACCCCGGCCAGCGGCGGGACCACGACGGTGGCGACGCCCAGGGCGTCGGCGACCGCGCAGGCGTGCTGGCCGCCCGCACCGCCGAAGCCGACCAGGGCGTAGCGGGTGACGTCCCGACCGCGCTGGACGGAGATCTTCTTGACCGCGTTGGCCATGTTGAGCACCGCGATGTCCAGGAAGCCGGCGGCGACGTCCTCGGGACCGCGGTCGTCCCCGGTCGCGGCGGCGGCCCGCGCGGCCAGCTCCGCGAACCGGGTGCGGACCGTGGCGGCGTCCAGCCCCTGGTCGCCGGCCGGCCCGAACACCGCCGGGAAGTGGTCCGGTTGGATCCGGCCGAGCATCACATTGGCATCGGTGACGGTGAGCGGGCCGCCGCGGCGGTAGCAGGCCGGTCCGGGGTCCGCGCCGGCCGAGTCGGGGCCGACCCGGTAGCGGCGGCCGTCGAAGTGCAGCACGGAGCCGCCGCCGGCCGCGACGGTGTGGATGTTCATCATCGGGGCGCGCATCCGCACACCGGCGACCTCGCTGCCGTAGATCCGCTCGAACTCGCCCGCGTAGTGCGACACGTCGGTGGAGGTGCCGCCCATGTCGAAGCCGATCACCCGGCCCGCGCCGCCGTCCGGACCCGGCCCACCGGCCTCCGCGGCCGTCCGCACCATGCCGACCACCCCGCCCGCCGGACCGGACAGCACCGCGTCCTTGCCCCGGAAGTGGGTGGCCTCCCGCAGCCCGCCGTTGGACTGCATGAACAGCAGCCGGATCCCGGGAAGTTGGGCCGCGATCTCGTCGACGTACCGTCGCAGGATCGGCGAGAGGTACGCGTCGACGACCGTGGTGTCCCCGCGCGGCACCAACTTCATCAGCGGACTGACCTCGTGCGAGCAGCTGACCTGGGTGAAGCCCGCCTCCTCGGCCAGCTCGGCGACCGCCCGTTCGTGCGCGGTGTGCCGGTAGCCGTGCAGCAGCACCACGGCGGCGCTGCGCAGGCCGTCCGCGCGGGCCCGCCGCAGCTCCCGCCGGACGGGCTCCCGGTCGAGCGGCCGGACCGGCTCACCGTGGGCGCCGACCCGTTCCGGCACCTCGATCACCCAGTCGTAGAGCGCCTCGGGCAGCAGGATCCGCCGGTCGAAGATCCGCGGCCGGTTCTGGTACGCGATCCGTAGCGCGTCCCGGAACCCTTCGGTGATCAGCAGCACCGTCGGCTCGCCCGTGCGCTCCAGGAGGGCGTTGGTGGCGACGGTGGTGCCCATCCGGACGACCGAGACCCGCTCGGCGGGCACCGGTTCGTCCGGGCCGAGCCCGAGCATCATCCGGATCCCGGCGACCGCGGCGTCCCGGTAGCGCTCGGGGTGGTGGGAGAGCAGCTTGCCGGTGACCAGGCGCCCGTCCGGCCGTCTGCCCACCACATCGGTGAAGGTGCCGCCGCGGTCGATCCAGAACTCCCAGCGCCCGGTCATCCCGCCATTGTGGCAGCGCCGCCCGGTTCCGACAGGGCCGCGAGGGCGCTACGGGTGGCCCGTTCGGCGGCGGCGTCCAACAGCCGCCCGGACCCGGCCAGGCCGTACCGGCACTCCTGTACGGCCAGCGCCAGCAGGCCCGGCAACAGGTCGGTGCACCGGTCGGCCACCCACCGGGTGCCGCGGGTCGCCATCCACATCAGCGAGCCGGTCCGGGTCGGCGGCGGGCCGTCGAGGGTGAGCGGGGGCGGCGGCCCGGCGGTCAGTCCGCGGGCGGCGAGCGCGGTGTGGAAGCCGCGGGCGAGCAGCCGGTGGCCGCGCTCGCTGGGGTGCAGCCGGTCCACGCTCCAGGTGGCCCGGTCGGCCACCCAGGGGTGGTCGGCAAGATGGACGTGGACGCCGTCGTAGCGCGCGGAGACCGCGTGCACGACGGTGTTGACGGCGCGCATCCGGCGGGCCAACGGGCGGGCCAGTGGCGCCGGCAGCCCCAGCATCCGGCCGGGGTCGGGCAGACACGCCGTCAGCACCACCGTCCCGCCGGCGCTCAGGGTGCCGTGCGTCCGGTCCAGTGCCGCGGCCACCCGCTCGACGGCGAACGCGGCGCGCAGCGTGTCGTTGGCCCCGACCAGGACGGACGCGAAGCGCGGGGCGAGCGCCCGGGCCCGCGGCAGTTGCTCCTGCGCCACCTCGGCCGCCAGCGCCCCGCTGCGCGCCAGGTTCACCAGGGGGACGTCCCCCGGCCGTTCCCCCAGCGCGTCGGCCAGCAGCGGCGCCCAGCCCCGCCAGCCGCCGCCCGCCACCGGGTCGCCGAGCCCTTCGGTGAGCGAGTCCCCGAGGGCCACGAACAGGGGCGTCACCGCCGGCTCCAGGGGCCCACCGCCCGCGGCTCGGCCACGGTGAGCGGCCGCCGCCCACCGGCCGGCCTGGGTGCGTCGTGGGCCGCCAGGAACGCGGCCACCGCCGGCTGCCAGCCGTACCCCTCGGCGCGCCGCCGGGCGGCGGCCCGGCGGACCGGCTCGGGCCGGGCCAGCACCCGCTGCACCGCGTCCGCGAAGGACAGGCCGTCGTCGAGGGCGGTGTCCCCGCCGTCGTCCACCAGCCCGGCCAGCGCCGAGGCTGCACTGGCGACCACCGGGGTGCCGCAGGCCAGCGCCTCCAGTGCGGCGAGCCCGAACGTCTCGGCCGGGCCGGGCGCCAGCACCAGGTCGGCGCCGGCCTGGAGCGCCGCCAGCCCGGTCCGGTCGGCGAGGTGCCCGAGGAACGTCACCGGCAGCCGCGCGGCCCGCGCCCGGCTCTCCAGCCGGGCCCGCAGCGGCCCGTCGCCGGCCACCACCAGCGCCGCGTCGACGCCCCGCCGGCGCAGCTCGACGAGCGCGTCCAGGGCCCGGCCGGGCCGCTTCTCGGTCGACAGCCGGGAGCACATCAGCAGCAGGACGGCTGCCCGTCCGGCGTACCGGCCGCGCAGGTCGGCGCTCCGCAGGCCCGGGTGCCGGGCGGCGAGATCGACCCCGAGCGGCGCCCGCACCACGTTCCGCGCCCCGGCCCGGAGAAACTCCCCGGCCGCCCATTCGGTGGTGCACACCACCCGGCTGTAGGCGTACGCGGTACGGGCGTTGGCCCGGTCGGCGACCGTGCGGGCCAACGGGCGCGGCACGCCCCAGGTGCGCAGCACCGCGTCCACGCTCTCGTGCGACACCATCACCGCCGGGACCCGGGCCCGACGCGCCCACTCCCCCGTCCAGCGCAGCGTCGTCCGGTCCGAGACCTCCAGCCGGTCCGGGGCCAGTTCGGCCAGCAGTCGTTGCAGCCGGCGGCGGTCGGTCAGCACCCGGTAGCCGCCGGTGCCGGGCACCAGCGGCCCGGGGAGGGTGAGCACCCGGCCCTGTGCGGTCTCCTCGTCCCGGATGCCGCGCGGGCCCACCGCGTCCGGCGGGCCCGGCACGACGAGCACCGGCTCGTGGCCGGCGGCCCGGTAGCCGGCGCCGAGCTCGCGCAGTGCGGTGCGCAGCCCACCGGAGGCCGGCGTGACGAAGTTGGCGATCCGGACGATCCGCAGTCCCGTCCGGGCGTCCCGGATCCGGCGGGCGGTCACACCGCCACCGCCGTCCGGTCGGCCAGCACGTCCTCGTAGTAGCCCAGTAGTTGGTCGCCGACCGCCTCCCAGGTGCGGGTCACGACCGCCTGCCGCCCGGCGGCGCCGTACCGCACCCGCAGCTCCGCATCGCCGCCCAGCATCTTGACCGCGTCCCGGAGCGCGCTGCCGTCGCCGGGCGGGACCAGCAGCCCGGTCCGTCCGTGGTCGACGAGGTCCAGCGGCCCACCGGCGGCCGGCGCGACCACCGGGACGCCGGCCGCCATCGCCTCCTGCACGGTCTGGCAGAAGGTCTCGTGCGGCCCGGTGTGCACGAACACGTCCAACGAGGCGTACAGGCGCGCCAGTTCATCGCCGGTCCGCCGGCCCAGGAACCGCGCCTCCGGCAGCTGCGCCCGTAGGGCGGCGGCGCTGGGTCCCTCCCCGATGACCACGGTGCGGACCCCGGGGAGCCGGGAGGTCGCGGCCAGCAGCCGCACGTCCTTCTCCGGCGCCAGCCGCCCCACATAGCCCACCAGCAACTCCCGCCCCGCCAGCAATGAGCTGCGCAGCACCGCGTCCCGCCGCCCCGGGTGGAACCGCGCCGAGTCGACCCCGCGCGGCCACAGCCGCACCCGCGGTACCCCGTGGTCGGTCAGGTCCAGCAGCGCCGCACTCGACGGGGCCAGGGTGAGGTCGGCGGCGGCGTGCACCGCCCGGATCCGCCGCCAGGCCGCCGCTCCGCCGCGCCCCAGGTAGGTGCGCGCGTACCGCGCCATATCGGTCTGGTAGACCGCGACCGCCGGCACCCCCCGCCGGGCCGCGGCCGCCATGCCCCGCGCCCCGAGGACGAACGGGCTGGCCAGGTGCACGAGATCGGGCCGGTGCCCGTCCAGCGCCGCGGACAGCCGCCGCCCGGGCAGCGCGATCCGCACCTGCGGGTATCCGGGCAACGGCATCGAGGGCACCCGCACCACCGGGCACGGGCTCTCCTGCGCATGTGGGGCGGCGGCCGGTGCGGAGTTCGCAAGCGGTGCGATGACCAGTGGTTCGTGCCCGCGCCGGACGAGGTGGCGGGCGGTCTCCAGGGCGCAGTGCGCGACGCCGTTGACGTCGGGCGGGAAGGACTCGGTGACGAGGGCGACACGCATACCGCTGTTGTCGGCGTACCGAGCGTGGACCGGGCCAAAGGGATCTTTCCAACCGGCGAACGTCCCATGAGCGTTCGCCCATCCGCCCGGTCAGGCGGGCCCGGGCGGCCTCATACGGCCGAGGCGTCCGGTCCGAAGCGGGCGCGTACGGCGGTCTGTACCTCGGCCTCCTCGGCCGGGTCGGCGGCGAGGCGGCGGAGCTGTTCGACGACCCGGTCGTCGCCGGTGGCCGCGTGCCGGGCGGCCAGTTCCCGGGTGGTCTCCTCGCAGTCCCACAGGCACTCGACGGCGAAGCCGGCCGCGAACCCGGGGTCGGTGGCGGCGAGCGCGGCGGCGGCCCGTCCGCGCAGGTGGGACGAGGAGGTCTCGCGATAGAGGTGGCGCAGCACGGGGGCGGCACAGGTGATCCCGAGGCGGCCGGCGCCGTCCGCCAGCTCCCAGAGGGCGCAGGCGTCCGGCCCCTCTTCCCGCACGGTGCGGCGCAGCGCGGCCAGTACCAGGTCGGCGTCGCGGCGGGCGCCGCGCCGGGCCAGCACCGCGGCGGCGGACGCCCCCAGCCGGTCGGCGCGCGCGGCCCAGATCCGGGCCCGCTCGACGGCTGCCACGCTGCGCATCCGCTCGTAGGCGGAGAGCCCGGCGGCGACCAGCGGCTCGCCGGAGAGCGGGTCGGTGGCGGCGGCCTCGATGAGGTCGAGGACCTCCGGGTCGCCGCGCTCGGCGAGATGGTGCAGGACCGCGGCGCGCGCCGCGTCGGGTCCGCCGTGACCGGCCCGCAGCAGCTCGGCGCGGTCCTCGGGACCGGCGACGGCGCTCAGGCAGCGGGCGGCGGCGATGTAACGGTGCTCCCCGGGACGCGGTTCGAGCTCCTGTTGGGCCCAGTCCAGCACCTCGGCCACACTCCAACCGGGGCGCGGGCCGCGCGGTCGAAGCTGCCGCTGCCAGCGGTCGAAGGAACCCTGCTCGTCGGCGGCGGCCAGCCGCGTGCCGTAACGGTCGTCCTCGGCCCACAGCCGCCAGGGCCGGGGCTCGAAGGCGTCGCGCACGGTGGCGGCGAGCAGGGCGTCGCCCTCCGGGGTCTCGGGGAAGCGGGCCAGGACGGCGGGCGCCAGGCCGATCAGCCCGGCATCGTCGTCACGCAGCGCGAGCTCGTCTAGGGCCCAGCGCCAGTTGCTGCCGACCGCGGCGTAGCTGCGCAGCAGCAGCCGGGCGGCGTCCCTGCCGTACGCGGCGAGGTGGCCGAGGACGGAGAGGGCGAGGCCGGTGCGCTCCTCGCTGGTGTCGGTGAGGTCGTCGGGGTGGAAGAGGTGTCGTTCGATCTCCTCCAGGCCGCCGTCGAGCTGCATGTAGAGGCGCGCGTAGTAGAGCGAGCGGTTCTCCACCTGCCAGTCCCGGCGCGCATCGCGCAGCACACTGTCATTGAGTGCCGCGAGCGCCTCGGCCCGCGGCGCCGCGAGGGCATGCAGGGTCCCGTCGCCGCGGCCTCGCTGGAGGAGGCCGAGCAGGGTGCCACTGGGCGCTATGTCTGGATCGAACATGAGGTCAGCATCCGGTGCGGGGGACAGGCTGGCAACGGGATTTCCGCCGACCGGCATTCTTGCCGGTGACCGCGGGCCCTATGCGTCGTTCCCACCATGGATCGGTGGGGTAGACAGCTGTACGGCGGCCGCAGCCTAGCGTGGAACCCTTGATTCCGCCGATTCGGGCCCGGTTCCCACAAGGAGGCCGATGGCATATGACAGGTGCACCACCGTATCGGGTAGTGCCAAATCCCTTACGCACCGTCGCAGCCTGTGCAAGAGTCGTAACCGGCCCATACGTTCCGGCGCCGCCTGATCACGGAGTACGTCATGCCGCCCCCTCTCTTCGCGGATCACCCAGCCGATCGGACCCCCGAGCGTGACACGGTCGAGGCACTCATCTCGCAGGCCCGCACCCTGCGCGGTGGTCTCGACGCAGTACGCAGAGAGTCCTCGGTGGCCGGTGACCTCGCCGCCGACCCGCAGCTGCGCTGGCAGCGGGCGCTGTGCGACCTCGCCGTCCACCACCTGGACGACCTCGGCGGTCACCTCGACCAGCTCAGAGAGGGCCTGCCCGCCGAGCTCGCCGAGGGCCCGGAGCCGCACGTCGAGCTGCCGGTGGCCCCGCCCGGCCCTGAGGCGCCCGAGCGGGGTGCGCTGCTGCGCCGGGTGGGCAGCGCCGAGTGGAATCTGCTCACCGACGACGCGACCTGGTCCGACGAGCTCTTCGCGATGTTCGGCCGGGAGCCGGCCGACGGCCCGCTGACCCTGGACGAGCTGCCGTCCCTGGTGCACGCCGACGACCAGGAGAAGCTCGCCGTGATGGTCACCGACTGCCTGGTGGACGGCCGACCGATCGACGGCGAGTTCCGCATCGTGCGCGCCGACTCCGTCGTCCGCACGGTCCACATGGTCGGCGAGCCAGTGCTCGACGCCGACGGCAGCACCGCCTGCATGTGGGCCGTCCTCCGCGACGTCAGCGAGCTGCGCCGCAGCCAGATGGCGGTGCGCGAGACCGGTGACTCGCTCCAGCGCCAGCGACACCTCGCGCAGACCGAGCACCGGCTCGCGGTCGAGCTGCAAGAGGCCGTACTCCCGCCCTGGCGCGGCTCGTTGCGCTTCCCCGAGGGCGGCCCGGTCACCCTGGACCTGGCCGGGCGCTATCTGCCGGCCGGCACCTCCGCCCTGATCGGCGGCGACTGGTACGACGCACTCCAACTCCCCGACGGGCGCACGCTGTTGAGCGTCGGCGACCTCACCGGGCACGGCGTCGCGGCGACGTCCGGTATGGCGATGGTGCTCGGCGCGCTGCGCGGAATGGCCGTGGCGGGACACCGACCCGGGCAGCTGATGGGTTTCCTCAATCAGCTGCTGGACAGCGCCACCCAGCCAGCGCTGGGCAGTGCGGTGTGCTGCCAGTTCGATCCGGCGACGCGGGCGCTGGAGTGGGCCCAGGCCGGGCACCCCGCACCGCTGCTGTTCCGCGGCGGCACGGGGCGCGCCCTGGACCCGCCGGCGGGCGTGCTGCTCGGCGCCACGACGGGCGCCAGCTACGGCCAGCACGCCGAGCGGCTGGAGCCGGGCGACCTGCTGGTGCTGCACACCGATGGACTGGTCCCGCGCCGCACCCACGGCCCGGACAGCGCCCATGAGGGCACCGAGCGCCTCCTGGCCCTGGCGCCGCGGTTCGGCGCGGCCCGCAGTGCTCAGGAGAGTGTCCGTATCGTGGTCGAGGAGTTCGGTGCCACCGAGCGGGAGGACGACGCCTGTGTGCTGATCGCCAAGGTCGGCGACTGACGCACGGCGCGACCGTCGAGGGCGGACCGGCTGCGGGGGCGCCGGCCACCCCGGCGACTCGGGATTTACTGACGGGATGTCATATGTCGGCTGATGGAGGTCAGTTGGCGGGCATGTCGGCAGGGTGTTCCACTGGGCATCGAGGGTTGGGCAGTGACTGTCGGCATCGATGGGCGGGGCCGGTTCGGCGCTCGGTCGATCGAAGGTGCGGGCGCACCGTCGTCGCCGTGCTCGCGGGCGTGGGTCCGTCCCGGCGGGACGCGGGGGCGCCGGGACGGCCCTCAGACCGAGAAGTTCGGCCCCAGATCCGGCCCGAGGCCCGGCCCCAAGGCCGTTCCCTTCCCCTTGGGCCTCGGCTTCGGCAGGACCTGCTGGAGCTCCTCGCGGAGGTCCTGGATCTTGCCGCACCCGGCGTACTGGCCGGTGAGCCGGAACATCTCCCGTAGCCGGTCCCAGGTGCGGTGCGAGGAGTTCTCCCCGATGGAGACCAGCGCCAGCCGGGCGTAGCGGTCTGCCTGTTCGGGTTCGTCACCGAGGAAACAGGCCGAGGCCATCGAGATGTAGTCGAAGATCTGGGACCGCTGCTGACCGCTCTTGCGGAGTTGCAGCGCCTGCTTGGCGTGGCCCTGGGCGATCTTGGCGGCGGACGGGTCGTGCTCGGCGAGGGTGCGGAACGCCAGCGCCTCCATGCCGTGCAGATCCGCCTCGTCGAACATCTGCATCCAGGCTGGCGGCGGCACGTCGCCCTTGTCGGAGACGAACAGGTCCTCGGCCTCGCCGAGGGTGCGACGCATCGCCTGGCCGTGCCCCTTCGACGCGTGGGCCCATGCCTCGATGGTGTGCAGCATGGCGCGGGTGCGCGGCAGGGTCTCCTGGCCGGAACCGGACTGGGCCAGCTTCATCAGGTCGAGGGCGTCGTCCGGGCGGCCCAGGTGGACCATCTGGCGGGCGGCGCGGGAGAGTGCCTCGCCGGCACGCGGGCGGTCGCCGCCCTCGCGGGCCGCATGGGCGGCGATGATGAAGTACTTCTGCGCGGTGGGCTCCAGGCCCACGTCGTGGGACATCCAGCCGGCCAGCACCGCGAGGTTGGCGGCCACGCCCCAGAGTCGGCGCTGGAGGTGGTCGGGGTGGCGGTAGGCGAGCATCCCGCCGACCTCGTTGAGCTGGCCCACCACGGCCTTGCGCTGGAGGCCGCCGCCGCGGGCCGCGTCCCATCGGCGGAACACGTCGACGGAGTGCTCCAGGGCGTCGATCTCCTGTGACCCCACGGGGGCCGCCTCGTAGCGGTCGAGGCCGATCTGGTCGAGTTCGTGCAGGGATTCGTGGGCGAGCGGATCGTCGTGGCGGAGGGCGATCGGGGCGGGGTCGGTGTGCAGCCAGTCGTGCATGGCGCCGGTGAGTGCGGAGCCCGCGGCGAGCGCCGCGCCCGCCCCCACCAAGCCGCGTCGATTGAGCATGAGGTCCATTCCCGTGAATTCCGTGAGGACCGCTGCGGTCCGCTCGGGCGCCCACGGCAGACCGTCCATGGCCTGCCGCTTCCCCGCGCGACCGGTCCGGGCGAACCCGAGGTCCTCGATGGTTACGACACGGCCGAGGCGCTCGGTGAAGAGGGAGGCGAGGACCTTGGGCACCGGGTCCCGGGGCGTCTCGCCCATGTCGATCCAGCGCCGGACCCGCGAGGTGTCGGTCGCCAGCTGCGGATGACCCATGGCCGCCGCCTGCCGGTTGACCAGCCTCGCGAGTTCTCCCTTGGACCAGCCGGCCAGGCCGAAAAGGTCCGCGAGACGGGTGTTCGGCTCCCTGCTCACGTCAAGCCCCCAGGTTCCTCGACTGAGTTGACAGTAACGGCCGGTGACATGCGCTGCGAGCATTCGCCAGGGTTCGCCAGGGTGCGCCAGATGGTCTGCCACCCGCAGCCGCGTGTTCGGTAGGTGTGCAGCCCCCGGCCCGGTGGCGGGACCGCATTCCCCAGGGTGCGTGCCCTGCACGGGGACCTGAGGATCGGCCGCCTGTACGGGGCCCGTTCACGGGTTCCCGCCACCGGGCCGGGAGCGCACGCAACTCGTCGGCGCACGAAGGGATCTGTCTCACCCATGTATGCAGCATCGTCCGCCGTGACCGCCCCCACCCGGACGTACCGCCCGCATCCTGCCGGCAGCGGGCCGTATCTCGATCCCTCCCCTTCCGCGGGGGCGGTGACCGGTCTCCCCGGCGGCCGGAACCGGCGGGCACAGGGGATGGGCACCCAACCGCTCAGCGGGAGACTCGACTTGTCCGGCCCCCAGGGCGCCCAGCTGCGCGCCGCGGTCGCCTCGGTGCACCGCATCTGTCCGGAGTTCAACCCGGTCCAGGTGCTGCGCCGCGGCGGGAAGTCCGTACTGCTCCTGGGGACGACCGGTCGGATGAGCGCGGTCGCGAAGTGTTTACTGGACCACTCCCCCGCGTGGGCCGACAGCTTCCGGCAGGAAATAAGCGCATACCGCGCATTCGTCCGGCACCGTCCGCCGGTTCGGGTGCCGCGGCTGGTGGCGGCAGACCCCGACAACTGCACGCTGGTGGTGGAGCGCATGCCGGGCCGGGTGGCGGCCCTGACGCGGCACCCCTCCGAGGCGCCGCCGCGGGCCGACGTGCGGGCCGCGCTCGGGGCGATCTGCCGGGTCAACGCCTGGCGCCCCCCCGCCGGGCTGTTCGACGCCCCGCTGGACTACGCGGGCCGGATCGGGCGGTACCACGGCCTGGGGCTGCTCACCGACCGCGATCTGGGTGACCTGCAGAAGCTGCTGCACGGCCTCGCGCACACCCAGGGCCAGTTCTGCCACGGCGACGCGCTGCTGAACAACGTCCTGCTCTCGCCGGCCGGCCCGGTGCTGCTGGACTGGGACAACGCGGGCTGGTACCTGCCGGGCTACGACCTGGCGACCCTGTGGACGGTGCTCGGCGACGCGCCGGTGGCCCGCCGGCACATCAGCCAACTCGCCCAGGCGCCGGGCACCACGGCCCGGGACGCCTTCCTGGTGAACCTGATGCTGGTGCTGACCCGCGAGATCCGGCGCTACGAGACCGCGGTCCAGCGGACCATGCGCGAACCCGCGCCGGCCACCAATCCGGGCACCGGAGCGCCCGGGGCGTCCGCGGCGGGCGAGGAGCAGCGGCTGCTGCTGCGCAGGCTGCACGACGACGCGCAGATGGCGCGGCGGGCGGTGCGGGCGGCGGTCGGCACCCGCTGACCGCCGGGGGGTGCCGGGCGGCACCCCCCGAGGGGAAATCTGTGAGCGGCGCGCCCGTACCCGGGCCGCGCCGCTCACCCATGCATTGGTCCATTCCACTGATGCCCCGCAGGTCCCGGGCCCGCTCCGGGAAGACTCCTGGCGGTGATGCCCTGACATGCGAAATCCCGAGCGGGACGGGTGATTGACGGTGCGTCGGCACAGCTATGGTTCTCGGCCGACCTGGGCCTTAGTCTCGGGTTCTCCCGCGCGGCCGTGGCCTGGCCGATGCACGCTCCACCGGGCAGGCCCTGGCACACCACCGTCACACCGCCCCGGCTCGGGCCGGCTTGAGGAGGCTGTTTTGCGAGGATCCGCACCGGAAGACGCATCGAGAACCCGCCGTCCCGCCCTGCGCAGACCGGTCACCGCCGTCGCCGCGGCGGCGCTGCTGGTGCCGCTGGTCGCGGCGGCCCCGTCGGCGGGGGCCGGGCAGCCCCCGTCCGGCACCCTTCAGCGGGCCTTCAGCGACGCCGCCGCGCGCTACCACGTCCCGCGCAGCGTGCTGCTGGGCGTCTCCTTCCTGGAGTCCCGTTGGGACAGCCACGGTGGCGCGCCGAGCGTCTCCGGGGGCTACGGGCCGATGCACCTGACCGACGCCCGGTCGGCGGTGGCGCGGGCGCCGGAGTTCAGCGCGGACGTCGAGGACGCCCGCGGCGACACCGCGCGGCCCCTGCGGACGGCCTTGCAGGCGCGGCGGGCGGTGTTGCCCGCCGAACTCCCGGCCCGGTTGCGGACGTTGCCGACCGCGGCGAAGCTGACCGGGCTGTCGGCCGCGAAGCTGCGGTCCGACCCGTCCGCGAACGTGCTGGGCGGCGCCGCGCTGCTCGCCGCCACCCAGCGCACGCTGGGGCTGCCGACCAGCGGCGATCCGGCCAAGTGGTACGCGGCGGTGGCGCGCTACGGGAGTGCGGACGATGCGCGCGGTGGCGCGGCGTTCGCCCGGGACGTCTTCGAGGTGATGCGGCAGGGGCAGCGCCGCACCACCGACGCGGGGCAGTGGGTGGCGCTGACCGCCGCGCCGCGGCTGGCCGCCGACGCCGGTCAGAAGAAACGTCTCGGCAAGGCCGCCACCACCCAGCGTGCCTCGGCGCCCGGTGCCGGCGGGGCGCTGGAGTGCCCCTGGTCGGTGGCGTGCGAGTCCTGGCCGGCGCCGTACGAGCAGTACGACAACGGGACCAACTACGGCAACCACGACCTGGCCGACCGGCCCAAGGACCAGCGGATCGACAGCATCGTCATCCATGACACCGAGGGGTCGTGGGAGACCACACTGCGGCTGATCAAGGACCCCAAGTACGTGTCCTGGCACTACACCGTCCGCTCCTCGGACGGGCTGATCGCCCAGCACGTGCCGACCAAGGACGTCGCCTGGCACGCGGGCAACTGGTACGTCAACTCGCACTCGATCGGCATCGAGCACGAGGGGTTCCTGGCCGCGCCGGACGCCTGGTACACGGAGGCGATGTACCGCACCTCGGCCCGGTTGGTGAAGTACCTGGCGAAGGAGTACGACATCCCGCTGGACCGGCAGCACATCCTGGGCCACGACAACGTGCCCGGGACGATCCCGTCGACGATTCCCGGGATGCACACCGACCCCGGCCCGTACTGGGACTGGGCGCACTACTTCACGCTGCTGGGCAAGCCGTTCACCCGGACCGCGGGCTCGCACGGCGGCCTGGTCACCATCCGTCCGTCCTACGACCGCAACCGGCCGGTCTACACCGGGTGCGAGAAGGCCGGGCAGCCCTGCGCGGCCCACGGTTCCACCGCCGTCCGGCTGCACACCGCGCCCCGTGAGAGCGCGCCGCTGATCCAGGACGTCGGGCTGCACCCGGACGGCTCCGCCACCACGACCGGGGTGAACGACACCGCGGCGCGGGCCACGACCGGGCAGCGGTTCGCGGTGGCCGGGCGGTCCGGTGACTGGACGGCGATCTGGTACCTCGGGCAGCGGGCGTGGTTCCACAACCCGCGCTCGCACCCGACGGCGGTGAACGCCAAGGGGCAGGTGGCCACGCCGAAGGCGGGCCGGGCGGCGATCCCGGTCTACGGGCGGGCGTACCCGGAGAAGGAGGCGTACCCGTCGCAGGTGCCGGTGCAGGCGGTCACCCCGCTGCCGTACACCCTGCTCGCGGGGCAGGAGTACGCGGTCGGCGGGCGGGTGCAGTCGGAGTACTTCTACTCGCCGACCTTCGACATCACCAAGCACGCGGTGGTCCGGGGCGACGACGTGTACTACGAGATCCAGCTCGGGCACCGGGTCGGCTACGTGCGGGCGGCCGACGTGGACGTGCGGTCCTCGGGGTCGTAGCCCTCGGGTGGTGCGGGAACGCGACGCGCCCGGTGGCGGCCCGAAGCCGTCCACCGGGCGCGTGCTGCGTGCAGCGACCGGTCCACCGGGTCAGCCCTGCTGGAACAGCTCCGCGGGCAGTGGCTTGAGCAGGGCGTAGAGATCGTCGGTGATCGGGCGGTCCCAGCTGGCGATGGTCACCAGCACGCCGTCATTGCGGTCGAACTGCACGCAGGAGACACGGCTCTCGGAACACTTGATGCGCTTGACGATCAGGAGGTTGTCCTGGTGCATCACGGGGGTGTCCTCGGTCTCGACGACCGTCACCGGCTCGTCGTTTTCGAGCGCCGCGAGCAGTTGGGCCACCTCGAAGGGCACCTGCCCCTCCTCAACCTCGCGGGCCGGGGAGCCCTCCGGCAGGTTGCCGATGATCATCGCCGGGCCGCGGCCGCCGAACAGGTCGTAGCGGAGGAAGACGCCCTGGCAGCTCCCGTCGGGCGCGGGCAGCAGCCCGGCCCCGAGATTGCCGGGCCAGTCCCCCGGGTCCATGGCGAGTACGTCGAAGTCTGGACCGGCGGGCGTGGCTGCGCTGCGGCGGCGGAGGAAGGACATGCCGCCATCGTACGTGGCCCGACCCGGCACACCGGCCCGGATGCCCGCCTCCGGTGCAGGTCGGCGGCGTCCTCAGCCGTCCTCGGTCCGGTGGTGCCGGGCGTGGTGGCGGGCGACCCGGGCGCGGTTGCCGCAGGACGGTGTGCACCACTCCTGGCGGGCGTGGTCCTTCACGAAGTAGCGCACGCAGCGCGGGGCCGGGCAGGCCCGCAGCCGCTCGCGGTCCGGGCCTCCGAGGAAGGCGAGGGCGGCCCGGGCCAGTGCGGCGGTGAGCCGGTCGGCGGCGGGCGGGGAGCCGAGCGGGAGGTCGCGCAGCACGGGGGGTGCGTCCGGCTCCCAGACGAGTCGGGGGGCGGTCGGGACCCGGGCCGCGGCGGCGTTCAGGCGGGCCAGCGCCTGGTCCTCGGGGAGCAGTCGGTGGGCGTCGGCTGAGCTGGGCGGGCCCGGGCGGACGGCGCGGGCGAACAGCGAGCGGACCGCGGCGCGCAGCTCCCGTACGGCGGTGAGCAGTGCCTGGTCCGCGGCGGGCGGGCCGTCCTCGGCGCAGTCCAGTGCGGTGGCGCGGTCGCGCACCCAGGTCGTGAGCCCGGCGGTGTCGGTCAGGTCGTCGGCGACGCCGCCGTGCCCGTCGTGCCGGATGGTGACGGCGAGATCGAGGGCGAGCCGTGTTGCTTCCATACTGCTAATGGTACGGTCACGCTCAACCATTAGCTACCTGAGGGGGAGGCATGGCCGATCTCCGTCAACTGCTCCGCGATCTGCCGGTGTTCGGGGGTGAGCTGCCGGCCTTCGACCCGGCGGCGACGCCCGACGATCCGGTGGAGTTGTTCACCCAATGGCTGCTCGGCGCCATCCGGGCACAGGTCCCCGAGCCGCACGCGATGACGCTCGCCACCACCGACGCCGACGGCACGCCGTCCGCGCGCACCCTGATCCTCAAGGACGTCGACGCGGCGGGCTGGCGCTTCGCGGCGCACGACGGCAGCGTCAAGGGCCGCCAGCTGGCCGCCCGCCCGTATGCGGCACTGACCTTCTACTGTCCCCCACGCCTCAAGGGCGCGGGGGTGCCCCCATCGCTCGCCCGCCAGGTGCGGGTGCGGGGCCCGGTGGTGCGGGAGGGCGCGGAGCGGTCCGCGGCCGATTTCCTGGCCCGGAGTGCCGGGGCACGCGCCGAGGCGCTGCTCGGCCGGCAGAGCCAACCGCTGACGTCCCTGGCCGAACGGGACGCCGCGATGGCCGGCGCCGCCGAGCAACTGGCCGACGATCCCGGACTGGTGCCGGCAGCGTGGACGCTGCACACCGTTCGGGCGGAGTCGGTGGAGTTCTGGCAGGGCGCCAAGGACCGCAACCACACCCGGCTGGCATACCGCCGCGCCGGCACCACCTGGACGAAGGAGCTGCTGTGGCCCTGACGAACGACGCCCCCGACGCCGCCGCGACGCCGGTGGCGGAGCCGACCGCCGAGGCCGTACGCGAGGCGGTCGAGGCCGGGCACGCGCGGCTGCGGGCGCTGCTGCCCGGCCTGACCGACGCCGTGGTGCGGGAGCCCAGCGCCCTGCCGGACTGGTCCCGCGCCCACGTCCTCGCGCATATCGAGGGCATCGGCCTGGCGATGGCCCGCCAGGCCCGCTACGCCCTGCGCGGTGCGTTGATCGAGCCGTACGACGGCGGCTGGCCGGCCCGCGCCGCCGCCATCGAGGAGGGTTCCCGGCGCACTGCCGCGGCCCTGCGGACGGCGGTCGAGGACGCGCTGGCGGAGGCGTCCGCGGCCTGGGCGGCGGTCGGCCCGGAGGACTGGTCCCGTCCGGTGGGCTACCGCGACGGCGCGTTGCGCGACGCGCTGCTGGCCTGGTGGCGGGAGCTGACGATCCACACGACGGACGCCGGGCTCGGCCCCGGCACCGACCAGTGGCCGCGGGAACTGTGCCACCACCTCCTGGACCATCTGGCGCCGCGTGCGCCCGAGGGCGTCCGGCTCGTCCTGGCGCCGACGGACGATCCCGCGGCGGAGCGCCGGTACGGTCCTGCCGACGGTCCGGTGGTGACCGTGCGCGGTCCACTCACCGCGCTCGCGGCCTGGTGGGCGGGCCGCGCCCCGCACGCCCCGCTGGTGGGTGAGCGCGCGGGGGTCGTCGGCCCGCTGCCCGAGCTGAATCCGTGGCCGTGACCGTGCGGCCGCCGTCGGATCACCTCAACTACTGGCAGGCCGGCCTGAGTTCGGTGCCGAGTGAGGTGTGGCGGCACCTGGACTGCGCGGTGCTGATCCTGGCGGACAACGACCTCACCGAGGTCCCCGCCGCGCTCGGTCGGCTGCGCCGCCTGCACACCCTCGACCTCGGCCACAACGCACTGGCGTCGCTCCCCGCGGAGCTCGGTGCGTTGGCCGGGTGCCTGACCCGCTACCTCTACGTCCACGACAACCGTCTCACCGCCCTGCCGGACGCGCTCTGCGGGCTGGACCGGCTGGGCTATCTCAACGCCGGGGACAATCCGCTCGGGCGGCTGCCGGAGGGGATCGGGGCGATGGCGGGGTTGGTCGAACTCCGTGTGCAGCGGGCCGAGTTGACTGCGTTGCCGGCGTCGGTGGGGCGGCTGCGCCGGCTGCGTGAGCTGTGGCTGGGCGGCAATGCGCTGACCGCGTTGCCGGACGGGGTCGCGGGGCTCGGCGCGCTGCGCGTGCTGGAGCTGCGCGACAATGCGCTGCCGCAGGTCCCCGGGGCGCTGCGGGGGCTGCCGCTGCTGCGGTGGCTGGATCTGCGCGGCAATCGGATCGGGGACCTGCCGGCGTGGGTCGCCGACCTGCCGGCGCTGGAGAAGTTGGATCTGCGCTGGAACGCGGTGGACGACGCGGCGGCGCCGGTCCGGGCCCTGCGGGCGCGGGGGTGCGTGGTGCTCACCTGACGGGTCCGCCCCCGCCGCGGGGCGGGGGCGGACCGTCGGTGACGGTGCGTCAATGTCCGTCAGGTCAGGTCGAATTCGCCCTCGCGGGCGCCGAGGACGAAGCCGCGCCACTCGGCGGGGGTGAAGATCAGCGCCGGTATCTCCGGGCTGCGGCCGTTGCGCATCGCGACGTACCCCTCGACGAAGGCGATCTGGACGTCTCCGCCGACGCCCCGCGTGCTCGTATGCCAGTCGGCGTGGGTCAGGTCGAGTTCGGGCCTGGGCCCGCCCGCGAGCCGCTGGTCGGTGATGGTCTCGGCCACGTAATCGCTCCTCCCGGTCGTCGTCCGTGGCCAGGGTAACGACTGGGCCCGGGGACGGACAGGGGACGTCCGGCGGGCGCCGGAGGGTCAGCTCGCCGGGGTTTCGGCGCCCACCAACCACATCGAGAAGAACTGTGCGCCACCGCCGTAGGCGTGCCCCAACGCCCGCCGTGCGCCGTCGATTTGACGGTCGCCTGCCTGGCCGCGCACCTGGAGGGCGGCCTCGGCGAAGCGGATCATTCCGGAGGCGCCGATGGGGTTGGTGGAGAGCACCCCGCCGGAGGGGTTGACGGGCAGGTCGCCGTCGAGTTCGGTGACCCCGGACTCGGTGAGCTTCCAGCCCTCGCCCTCGTCGGCGAAGCCGAGGTTCTCCAGCCACATCGGCTCGTACCAGGAGAACGGGACGTACATCTCGACGGCGTCGATCTGGCGGCGCGGGTCGGTGATCCCGGCCTGCCGGTAGACGTCCGCGGCGCAGTCCTTGCCGGCCTGCGGGGAGACGAAGTCCTTGCCGGCGAAGAGGGTGGGTTCGCTGCGCATCGCGCCGCCGTGCACCCAGGCCGGCGGACGCGGTGAGCGGGCGGCGCCGGCCCGGTCGGTGAGGACCATGGCGCAGGCGCCGTCGGAGGAGGGGCAGGTCTCGGAGTAGCGGATCGGGTCCCAGAGCATCGGCGAGGACTGGACCTTCTCCAGGGTGAGGTCGTGCTCGTGGAGGTGGGCGTAGGGGTTCTTCAGTGCGTTGCGGCGGTCCTTGTAGGCGACCAGGGAGCCGATGGTGTCGGGGGCGCCGGTGCGCCGCATGTAAGCACGGACGTGGGGGGCGAAGAATCCGCCGGCGCCGGCCAGCAGCGGCTGTTGGAAGGGGATCGGCAGGGACAGGCCCCACATCGCGTTGGACTCGGACTGCTTCTCGAAGGCGAGGGTGAGGACCGTGCGGTGTACGCGGGCGGCGACGAGGTTGGTCGCGACCAGGGCGGTGGAGCCGCCGACCGAGCCGGCGGTGTGCACCCGGAGCATCGGTTTGCCGACGGCGCCGAGCGCGTCGGCGAGGTAGAGCTCCGGCATCATCACCCCCTCGAAGAAGTCGGGGGCCTTGCCGATCACCACCGCGTCGATCTCCGGCCAGGTCAACTCGGCGTCTTCCAGGGCGCGTTGCGCGGCCTCACGGACTAGTCCGGCGATCGAGACGTCGCGCCGGGCGGCGACGTGCTTGGTCTGGCCGATGCCGACGACGGCCACCGGCTCCTTCGCGGTCGCTGCGTTGCTCATCGCTCCCCCTCCAGGACGGCGACCAGGTTCTGCTGTAGGCACGGCCCCGAGGTGGCGTGTGCCAGGGCGCGGTCCGCCTCGCCGCGTTGGATGGCGGCGGCGGCCTCGCCGAGGCGGATCAGTCCGGCGGCCATCACGGGGTTGGCGGCCAGGGCGCCGCCGGACGGGTTGATGCGGACCGTGCTGCCGGGTGCGTCGAGCCGCAGGGCGCGGCGCAGGACGACCTCCTGGGAGGTGAACGGGGCGTGCAGTTCGGCGGTGTCCACCGGTGCGTCGAAGGCCCCGGCGCGTTCGGCGGCGAGCCGGGTCGAGGGCGAGTCGGTGAGGTCGCGGACGCCCAGGCTGTGCGCCTCGATGCGGTGGTCCAGGCCGCGGATCCAGGCAGGGCGGCCGGTGAGGCGGCGGGCGGTGTCGCCGGCGGCGAGGATCACCGCGGCGGCGCCGTCCACCACCGGCGGGCAGTCGCCGGTGCGCAGCGGGCCGACGACCTGCCGGCCGGGGGCGGCGTCCGCGCCGCCGCGGCTGCGTGCGCCGATCGCGGCCAGTTCGCGTGCGTCGGTGTGTCCGGCGTCGAGGAGTGCCTGGGCCTGGAGGGCGGCGAGCGCCACGGAGTCGGGCCAGAGCGGGGCTACGTAGTAAGGGTCGAGTTGGCGGGTGAGGACCTCGCGGAGGTCGCCGGGCGAGGACTTGCCGTACGCGTAGACCAATGCGGTGTCGGCCTCGCCGGTGAGGATCTTGACCCAGGCTTCGTACAGCGCCCAGGCGCCGTCCATCTCGACGTGGGATTCGGAGATCGGCGGCCAGGCACCGACGCCGTCCAGGGCCATGGTGAAGGAGAAGGCGCGGCCGGCGAGGTAGTCGGAGGAGCCGGAGCAGGTGAAGCCGATGTCCCGGGCCGCCAGGCCGGTCTGCGCGAGAACGTCGTGCAGGACCGGCATCACCATCTCGACCTCGGAGGTCGCCGCGCTGTCCGGGAGGTGTTCGCTCTGTCCGAAGGCGACGATGGCGACCTCGCGCACCGGGCCGCGCACTGGCTCGGGCATCAGATCAGCTCCTTGTAGCTGTCGTAGTCGGCGTCGGGCTCGCCGGTGGGGCGGTAGTGGTCGGGGAAGGGGGCGCCTCCCATGCCTTGAGGGCTGTGGGGGAGGGCGCCGTCGGGCCAGACGGGTTCCACTCGTAGCCCCATCCGCACCTGGTCGTAGGGGATGCCGCCGATCCGGGCGTGCAGCGCCAGGTCGGCGCCGTCCAGGGCGATGTGGGCGTAGACGTAGGGCACCTCGATGTCGAGGTTGCGGGCCTTGATGTTGACGATGCAGTAGGTGGTGACGGTGCCGCGGGGGCCGACCTCGACCGGCTCGCCGGTCGCGACCCCGCAGGTGGGGCAGGCGCCGCGGGGCGGGACGTAGACCTTGCGGCAGGCCGGGCAGCGTTCGCCGACGGTCTTCCGTTCGGCGAGTGCCCGGATGTAGCGGGACTGGGTGCGGCCGGGTGCGTAGGTGTAGTCGAGCCGGGCCGGGGCGGTGATTCCGGTGACCGGGTCAGCGAACTCTCCGCTGTGTGGACGCGTTTGACGCTCCGTCACTTCACTGTCGGCGGGTTCGAAGCAGGCGATGTCGGTGATCGCGCCGGTGCGTCCGGCGGCCCAGCGGATCCGGACCCTCATACCGGTGCGCACGGCGTCCGGGCCGGGTGCGTCGAGGGCGTGCAGGAGGGCGGTGTCGGCGCCGTCGAGCCGGACCAGGACCCAGGCGAAGGGGGTGTCGAGCGGCTGGCCGCGGCGCGCGGACGGGTTCCAGGCCCAGGTGGTGACGGTGCCGGTCGGGGCGACCTCGACCAGGTCGCGGAGTTCGTCGGCGGTGGCCGGGTCGTATTCGACGGGCGGCACCACCACCCGGCCGTCGCGGGCCCGGACCCCGAGGACGGTGCGTTCGCGCAGCCCGGTGAGGAACGCGCTCTGGACCGGGCCGAGCGAGCGGGTGAAGGGGAATTCGACGACGAGCGGCGCGGTGAGGACCTCTGACATGGCGGACTCCTCGGTCGGGTGGGG
Organism: Streptomyces sp. NPDC058000; assembly: GCF_042886435.1. Classification (NCBI taxonomy): domain Bacteria; kingdom Bacillati; phylum Actinomycetota; class Actinomycetes; order Kitasatosporales; family Streptomycetaceae; genus Streptomyces; species Streptomyces sp. NPDC058000. Next base: position 101,605 of record NZ_JBHVQS010000013.1, on the reverse strand, counting down.
GCGGGCCTGTGCGCGCAGGCCCTAGGGCCTGTCCGGTGGATCAGGGTCGGATAGGCCGCGGCGTCTGGTGCGGTGCATCGCAAGGCGCCGGAGCGGCCTGATAGCGGAGCTATTGGGACGTTTCGGCAACGCGGCGAGGTGCCGTGCCAGACGCCGCGGACCCGGCCATGATCCACCGGACAGGCCCTAGGCGCGCCGGAAAACCGGTGGGCGCTTCTCGGCGAAGGCGCGGGAGCCCTCCTTGGCGTCGGCGGTGTCGAAGATCGGCCAGCCGCGGGCGAGTTCGGCGGCGAGCCCGTCGGCCTCGGTCAGGTCGGCGGTCTCGTAGACGGACGCCTTGACCGCTTCGACGGCGAGCGGGCCGCAGGCGTTGATCCGCTCGGCGATCTCCAGGGCCTTCGCCAGCGCGGTACCGTCGGGGACGACCTGGCCGATCAGGCCGATCCGGGCCGCCTCGGGTGCCGGGTAGGGGCGGCCGGTGAGCAGCATCTCCAGGGCGTGCGTGCGGGGGATCTGGCGGGCCAGGCGCACGGTGGAGCCGCCGATGGGGAACAGGCCGCGCCGGACCTCGTAGAGCCCGAAGGTGGCGCTCTCGCCGGCGACCCGGATGTCGGTGCCCTGGAGGATCTCCGTGCCGCCGGCGACGCAGTGGCCCTCGACGGCGGCGATCACCGGTTTGCGCGGGCGGTGGTGGCGCAGCATCGCCTTCCAGTGCAGATCGGGGTCGGCGCGCAGCCGTTCCCGGTACTCCTCGCCGGCCATCCCGCCCCCGGCCAGCGCCTTGAGGTCCATACCGGCGCAGAAGGAGCCGCCGGCGCCGGTCAGCACGATCGACCGGATGCCGTCGTCGGCATCGGCGGCGAGCCAGCCGTCATGGAGGCCGACCAGCATCGGCAGGGACAGTGCGTTCTTGGCCTCCGGCCGGTTGAGGGTGAGCACCAGTGTCGCGCCGGTGCGCGTCACGGTGAGGTGTTCGGTACCCGCGTCCTCCGGCCGAGCCGGTGCGGTCGCGGCGTGTTCGGTCCCGCCCATTCCGTCCTCCCGTCTCACGACGTAGAACAGGTTGCAGTAGCCGCACGACGAGTTCAAGGCTTTTCTGACGACCAGTCAGTTTTCTTGGCGCCGGCCCTTCCTTGCACTCGACGACGGCGTTCTAATGACGCCGAGCCGACGCCCGCCCGGTCTGGAGGAGCCATGGAGTACAACCTCGCCGACCTCTTCGAGTCGATCGTCGACACCGTTCCCGACCGCGAGGCGCTGGTGCACCTCGACCATCCGGGCACCGGCGCCGAGCGGCGACTCACCTACGCCGAGCTGGACCGCGCCGCCAACCGACTGGCCCACCACCTCGCCGACCAGGGCATCGGCCCCGGCGACCACGTCGGGCTGCACCTCTACAACGGCGCCGAGTACCTCCAGTCCGTCTACGCCTGCCTGAAGATCCGCGCCGTCCCGGTCAACGTCAACTACCGTTACGTCGAAGAGGAGTTGGTCTACCTCTACCGGGATGCCGACCTGGTGGCACTGGTCTTCGACGCGGAGTTCACCGGGCGGGTGGCCGGCGCCCTGCCGCAGGCACCGAAGCTACGGCACCTGGTACGGGTCGGCACCCCGCCCGCCGGGGCCGCCGAGCCGCGGATCGCGCCGGTACCGATGACGGAGGCCACGGCGTCCGGCTCCCCCGCCCGCGGATTCGGGCCACGCTCCGCCGACGACCGGATCGTCATCTACACCGGCGGGACCACCGGCATGCCCAAGGGCGTGATGTGGCGCCACGAGGACATCTTCTTCTCCGGGATGGGCGGCGGCGCACCGACCGGTGAGCCGGTCGGCCGCCCGCAGGAACTGGCCGAGCGGGTGGCGGCCGGCGGCGAGGGCCTGGTCTTCTTCCCGACGCCCCCGCTGATGCACGGCACCTCGACACTCACCGCGTTCATCGCCTTCCACTTCGGCCAGAAGGTCGTCCTGCACAGCAAGTTCGCGCCGAAAGAGGTGCTGCGCACCATCGAGCGGGAGCGGGTGACCAGCGTCTCCCTGGTGGGCGATGCGATGCTGCGGCCGCTGGTGGATGCGCTCGGCGGCCCGCTCAAGGGGACCGACTGCTCGTCCCTGTTCAGCGTCAGCAGCTCCGGGGCGATCCTCTCCGACACGGTCCGCGCGCAGTTCAGCGCGCTGGTACCGAACGCGCTGCTGCTGAACAACTTCGGCTCGTCGGAGTCCGGTTTCAACGGCACCGCCACCGACGACTCCGGCCCGGACAAGGGCTTCCGGCTGAACGTCAACCCCCGTATGGCGGTGGTGGATCCGGCCACGCTCCGGCCGGCGGAGGTCGGCGCGGCGGGCCGCCTCGCGCTGCGCGGGCACGTCCCGCTCGGCTACTACAACGACCCGGCGAAGACCGCCGAGACGTTCTTCGAGGCGGACGGCGACCGGTGGGTGCTGCTCGGCGACATGGCCACCGTCGACGCGGACGGTGTGGTCACCGTGCTGGGGCGGGGCTCGCAGTGCATCAACTCCGGTGGGGAGAAGATCTATCCGGAGGAGGTCGAGCAGGCACTCAAGGCGCATCCGGACGTCTACGACGCGCTGGTGGCCGGCGTCCCGGACGGCCGCTGGGGCAACCGCGTCGCCGCCGTCGTCCAACTCCGCCCGGATGCACGTCCGTTGGAGCTCACAGACCTCCAGTCGCACTGCCGGACCCGGCTGGCCGGCTACAAGGTCCCGCGCCAGGTCGTCTTCACCGACCACATCCAGCGGTCGCCCAGCGGCAAGGCGGACTACCGCTGGGCGAAGGCGGTGGCGACGGGCGAACGGGAGGCGTGAGCCGCGGGCGGGTGGGGTGAGCCACGGGCGGGAGGCGTGAGCCACGGGCGGGTGGGGTGAGCCACGGGCGGGTGGGGTCGGTAGGGCCGGTGGGACTGGTGGGGCCAGCAGGGTCGGTGGGTTGGCGAGGTCGGTGGGCCGGTGACGCCAGTGGGCTGGTGGGGTTGGTGACGCCGGTGGGGCCGATGGGGTCGATCCGGGGTGTCCGGCGGCCCGATGGCCGGCGCGGCCCGGTGCGTCGCTCCAGCTCGCCCGGCCCGACCGGCCCGACCGGCCCGGCCGCCGCCCGGACGCCCGCCCGGACGCTCGCCCGGCCCTCCGCCGGCTAGCCCGCGCAGACCGAGCGCAGCGACCGGGCCAGCCCCGCCGCGTGCAGCACGTCCAGATGCCGCTCCTGTCCCACCCGCAGCGCGGACACCGTCAGCCACGGCACGCAGCTCGGCGCCGTACGGGCCTGCGGGGACGCGGCGATGGCCCGGACCAGCTCCCCGTTGATCCGGTTGATCTCCGCGCGGACCCTGGCGAGATCCGGCCGGGTGGTGGGCGCCTGCGTCGGGTCCGCCGTCCAGCGGCGGTGCAGCCCGCGCTGGACAAGCTTGCTCGCCTCGATCTGGTCCCGGAAGATCCGTACCGTCGCCTCCGGATCGGCGCCCAGTTGGCGGGCCTGGGCCGCCACCGCGTCCAGCACCTCACGTTCCCGGACCGGGTCGTCGATCGGGCTGCCGGTCCCCCACTTCGCCGCGGCCACCAGGTCGGCGGTGGCCAGCCGTTCGGCGGAGAGCGCGGCCAGCGGCCGGAGCTGCCCGACCGGCGCGGGCGCGGCACCGACCGGCCCGGTTGCCGGCCGCCCGGCCCCGGCGGCCGGCGCCGCGACGGCGCTCCCGGCCCCGGTGAACAGCACCGCCGCGGCGGTCCCGGCGAGCAGCGCACGGCGCATCGAGGTGGTCACCTGCACATCGAGCCTTTCTCGAAACCGCGGCCCGGCGCACGGCGCGCGGGCCGCGGGAGGGTTGCGGACGCTGGGAGCTTACGGCCGCCCCGACCCCACCGACACCCACTCCCCGGCAGGCACCGCACGACACCGTGCCGGGGCACCGCTCCACGCCCCGACGGGGCCCGGCTCGACACTCCACCGGGACACCGCCCAACGCCCCACCAGGGCACGCCCGAGACCCCGACGTTCGTCTCTGACGCTCCGTCAAGTACCGTGCTCAGCCCGCCCGCCGAGCCCTCACCGACTTCCCGCCAGGAACGACATCACCGCCGCCAGGTACTCCCCCGGGCGCTCCTCGTGGACGAGGTGGCCGGCGTCCCCGATGGTGACCAGGCAGGCGGTGGGGATGGCCCCGGCCAGCTCGGCGAGGTGCTGCTGGGGGATGTGGCTGGTGGGACCGCCGGCGATGACGAGGGTGGGGGCGGTGATCGCGGGCAGCTCCTCGCGCCAGTGCGGAGCGGGGGCGTTCCGCTCGGCCACCACGGCGATCTTGGCCTGCCAGTCGAAGGCCGCGGGGCCGGGCGGCGGGGGCGGGACCTGCTGCGGCGGGTCGGCGGGGACCGGCGGGGCGGGCTCCTCCACGATCAGCCGGGAGACCAGGTCCGGGCGGCGAGCGGCCAGCAGTAGGGCGGCGGTGGCGCCCAGCGAGTGGCCGATGAGCGTGACGGGGCCGAGACCGAGCGCCTGGACGAAACCGATCGCATCGTCGCGCCAGCGCTCGAAGCCGTACTCCCCCGGCCAGTCGCTGCGGCCGTGACCGCGCTGGTCGAGGGCGAAGACCCGGTGCGTTGCGGCCAGTCGGCCGGCCACGCCGCGCCAGTCCTCACCGTCCTCCCCGAGGCTGTGCAGCAGTACCGCCGGCGGGGCGTCCGCCTCGCCCCAGACGCGGTATGCCAACCGGACGCCATCAACCTGCACCTTCTGTACGTCACCCATGCGCCCGACGCTACTCGTGGGCCGTCCGCGGCACGCCCCTTGACGTGTTCGCCGCGCGCTGATTACTTGGAGCCGCACGCAGCTACCGAATGATCGGTAGGGAGACGAGGCGGTGAGATCCATGCCGGAAGTGGCGACGGACAGCGGGACGATCGGCGGGGCCTGCGGGGCCGACTGGTGCGACGACGCGGAGCGGCTCTCGGCGGACGCCCTGCACACACTCCAAGTCACCCGGCTGCGCGCCGCGTTGCGACACGCCTACGAACACGTCCCCTTCTACCGGGAGGCGTTCGACGGGGCGGGGGTGCGGCCCGAGGACTGCCGCTCGATGGCGGACCTGGCCCGCTTCCCGTTCACGGCGAAGGACGACCTGCGGGCGCACTACCCGTTCGGGATGTTCGCCGTGCCCAAGGAGCGGGTGCGGCGCCTGCACGCCTCCAGCGGCACCACCGGGCGCCCCACGGTCGTCGGCTACACCGAACGGGACCTCTCGAACTGGGCGGACCTGGTGGCCCGATCGATCCGCGCGGCGGGCGGCCGGCCCGGGCACACCGTCCACGTCGCCTACGGTTACGGGCTGTTCACCGGCGGGCTCGGCGCGCACTACGGCGCGGAGCGGCTCGGTTGTACCGTCGTCCCGGCGTCCGGCGGGATGACCAGCCGTCAGGTGCAGCTGATCCAGGACTTCCGCCCCGAGATCATCATGGTGACCCCGTCGTACATGCTCACCCTGCTCGACGAGTTCGAGCGGCAGGGCGTCGATCCCCGCTCGACCTCGCTGAAGGTCGGCATCTTCGGCGCCGAACCCTGGACAGAGGAGATGCGCCGGGAGATCGAGGAGCGGTTCGCCATCGACGCCGTGGACATCTACGGCCTGTCGGAGGTGATGGGCCCGGGCGTGGCGCAGGAGTGCGTCGAGACCAAGGACGGGCTGCACATCTGGGAGGACCACTTCTATCCGGAGGTGGTCGACCCGATCACCGGGGAGGTGCTGCCGGACGGTGCGCACGGCGAACTGGTCCTCACCTCCCTCACCAAGGAGGCCATGCCGGTCATCCGTTACCGCACCCGGGACCTGACCCGGCTGCTGCCCGGCACCGCCCGCCCGGCCTTCCGCCGGATGGAGAAGATCACCGGGCGCAGCGACGACCTGATCATCCTGCGCGGGGTCAATCTCTTCCCGGCGCAGATCGAGGAGATCGTGCTGCGCACCCCGGGGGTCGCCCCCCACTTCCAGCTGCGGCTGACCCGCGAGGGACGGCTGGACCAGCTGACCGTCCGCGCCGAGGCCCGGCCGGACGCCACGGCGGACGACCGGACGGCCGCCGTCGACCGGATCGCCCGCGGCGTGAAGGACGGCATCGGGGTCACCGTCGCCGTCGAGATCGTCGATCCGGAGACCCTGGAGCGCTCGGTCGGGAAGTTCAAGCGCATCGTGGACGCCCGCCGGGACGGATGACGTCAGGTCATCGACGGGTCCCCCTTGATCAGCGCGAAGGGGGCGCCGGCCGGGTCCGTCACCATGGCCAACCGACCGACGCCGGGGGTGTCCATCGGCGGGATGAGGGGGGTGGCGCCGTGCTCGATGGCGGCGTTGTACGTGGCGTCGCAGTCGGTCACGCCGAAGTACGGGTGCCATTCGGAGGTCGAGCCGGCGTCCAGATTGTCCTGCTGGAGCTGCAGGATGCCGCCGTGCGCGGTGTCCTCGCCCTGACCGGCGCCGGGGGCGGAGGCGATGCTGTAGACCAGGTCGCCACCCATCGGCATGTCCTGGTAAGTCCACGAGAACACCGTGCGGTAGAACTCCCTGGCCGCGGCGGCGTCGGTGGTGTAGAGCTCCGTCCAACACATGGTGTTCGGCTCCATGACGGCGTCCAGGCCCTTGACGTCGCCCGGCTGCCAGACCGCGAAGTCGGCGCCGGTCGGGTCGGTGAGCATGGCCAGCCGGCCGGCGGTGAAGACGTCCATGGGGGCGACCCGGACCCGACCGCCGGCCTGCTCCACCGCCTTGCAGGTGGCGTCCGCGTCCGCGGTGTGGAAGTACGCGGTCCAGGCCGAACCGGCACCCTCCTCCGTCAGCGGGCCGACCGCGCCCACCGTCTTGCCGTCGAGCTGGAAGAAGCCGTAGCCGCCGCCCTCGGGGCCGGCCGACTGGAAGGTCCAGCCGAAGACCGCGGCGTAGAAAGCAGCGGCGGCGTCGATGTCGGGGGCGCCGAGGTCGAGCCAGTTCGGCGAGCCAGGGATGTAGTGGGTCGTCAGCATGAGGGAGCTCCGATCACACGGTGGTCAATGCCGATTCCCAGCATGGCAGGGGGCACTGACAGTCGCCGTGCGCGCGCCGCTCAGCGGGTGCCGAACCGCTCGCGCAGCGCACGTTTGAGGACCTTGCCGCTGGCGTTGCGCGGCAGCGCGTCCACGAACACCACCCGCTTGGGCACCTTGAACGGCGCCAGCCGCTCCCGCGCCGCGGCGATCAGCTCCGCCTCCCCCACCACGCCGTTCCCGTCCGCGTCGGCCGCCCGGGCCGCCTCGCCCGCGCCGTCGGCGCGCCGGACCACCACCGCGGTCACCGCCTCGATCCACCGCTCGTCCGGCAACCCGATGACCGCGACCTCGGCGACCTGCGGATGCGCGTAGAGCACGTCCTCCACCTGGCGCGAGGCGACCAGGACACCACCGGAGTTGATGACGTCCTTGACCCGGTCCACCACGGTGAAGTAGCCGGCCGCGTCCCGGACCGCCAGGTCGCCGGAGTGGAACCAGCCGTCCCGGAACGCCTCCGCGGTCTCCTCCGGCTTGTCCCAGTACCCGGCGCACAGCTGCGGCGAGCGGTAGACCACCTCGCCCCGGGTGCCGTCCGGCACCTCCCGGCCGTCCTCGTCCACCACCCGCGCCTCGACGAACAGCACCGGGCGGCCGCAGGAGTCCATCCGGCCGGCGTGCTCGTCCGGGCCCAGGACGGTGGCCAGCGGGCCGATCTCGCTCTGCCCGAAGCAGTTGTAGAAGGCCAGCCGCGGCAGCCGGGCGCGGAGCCGTTCCAGTACGGGCACCGGCATGACGGAGGCACCGTAGTACGCCTTGCGCAGCCCGGTCAGATCCCGGTCGCCGAAGCCGGGGTGGTTGGCGAGCGCGATCCAGACCGTGGGCGGGGCGAACAGGCTGTCCGCCCGGCCCGCTTCCACCAGCGCGAAGATCCGCTCCGGGTCGGGTCCGTCCACGATGGTGTTCTCCGCCCCGACCGCCAGATAGGGCAGCAGGAAGACGTGCAGCTGCGCGGAGTGGTAGAGCGGCAGCGAGTGAACCGGATGGTCGCCCTCCTTCAGGTCGAGGGCGACGATCGCGCTGGTGTACTCGTGCACCAGGGCCCGGTGGGTCATCATCGCGCCCTTGGGGAGGGCGGTGGTCCCGGAGGTGTAGAGCAACTGGACGAGGGTGTCGTCGGACGCCTCGGGAAGTGCGCCGGCACCGGTCGGATCCCCGGGTTCCGCCGGCTGCCGCGCCAGCCGCTCCAGCAGCCCGTCCGGCGCGCCGTGCAGCGGCACCGCCCGAACCGTGTCCGGCAGCCGGGACGCCAGGGCGAGGTCGGTGAGCACCAGGGCGCTGCCGGACTGCGTCAGGATGTAGTGGAGTTCCTCGCCGGTCAGGCCGTGGTTGACCGGTACGTGCACCAGGCCGGCGCGGGCGCAGGCCAGGAATCCGATCAGGTAGGCGTCGGAGTTGTGCCCGTAGGACGCCACCCGGTCGCCGGGGCGCAGGCCCTCGGCCAGTAGTACCCGCGCGGCGGCGGTCACCGCGTCGTCCAGTGCGCGGTAGCTCCAGCTCCGTCCGGCGTACCGGACCGCCGTCCGCTCCGGCACCCGGCGCGCGCTGCGCCGCAGGACCCCGTCGACCGTGTTGCGCCGCGCGCCCGTTGCATCCGTGGCATCCCTCATGCGGCGATCCTGGGGCGTGTCCGGGAGCCGGTCAAGGCACCGGACCCGGGCGGGTCAGGGCAGTTCGCCGGTGGGTGCCGCGCCGTGCGGCAGCGCGGCCAGGCGGTCGGTCAGGCTCCGGGTGGTGGCGTCGTCCGCCCCCAGGATCCGCACGCAGTCCTCGACGACGCGCTCGTACACGGCCCGGGTCTGCTGCGCGTCCCGGGCGGCGGACTCCTCCCACCCGGCCAGGAACGAGGCGACGTTCTTCTTCACCCGGGCCTCGCCGGACGCGTCCCCGAGGTCCCGGAATCCCGCCAGGGCCTGCCAGGACACCTCCAGCGCCTCGTCGATGCGGCCGGCCTGGGCCAGCGCCGCGGCGAGGTTGGTGCGGGTGCGGGCCCGGCCGTGGCGGTTGCCCACCGCCTCGAACCGTGCGACGGCCTGCTCGTAGGCGCGGACGGCGTCCGCCAGCAGCCCCGCCGCCATCAGGGAACTGCCGAGGTTGGACAGCACCGCGCCCTGCCGAGGGTGGTCCACGGGCAGGTCCGCGCTGGCTTGCCGGCCCAGGTCGATGGCCTCCGTCAGATCGCCCTCGTAGCCGTCGCGTTCGTATCGGATGCGCAGGGCGCTGCTGAGGCTGGCGAGCGCCGCGGAGCGCTGGGGCAGACCGTGCGGGATGCGGACCGCCGCCTCGCGGCCGACGACGATCGCTTCGTCGAGGTCGTCCCAGTCGCCGGTGTATTCGGCCCGGGCGTGCAGGGCGCCGATCAGGTTCGGGATGGTGGCGCTCAGCTCGGGGTGGCTGCCCTCGGGGAGTTGGGCGGTGTGTGCGGTCTGCGCTTCCCGGAAGCAGTGGATGGCTGCGTCGAGGTCGGCCAGGGAGGAGGTGAGTTGGAACCGGACCATGCGGATCAGGCCAAGGTTGGACAGGATGGTGATGCGCAGCGGTCCCGGAGGGGTGGCGGTGAGCACCTTGTCCAGCGTGGCGATCGCGTCGTCCGTCTCCTCCAGCCCCTGGTGCAGCCGGCGCGGGGATTCCAGGATTTCCGCGGCCCGCAGTGCGGTCACCGGATCGATCCCGTGGTCAGTGCTCATCGTCCCGCCTCCCGTCTTCGGTGTGCCGCTGGTCGAGCACCGCGGTGATCCAGATGCGGGCCAGCCCCTCATCGTAGAACTCGATCGTCTCCGTGCCCCGCTGCACCCGGATGACGACCCGGGGGGTCCCGCTGCGGCGGTAGGCCGGGCGGGGGCGGCGCGGCGCCGGGGTCGGCCGGCGGGTGGACGTGCACACCGCCGTTGATGGCGCCGGCCTGCACTGTGGGGCCGAGGAGTTGGGCGTGGCCCTCGACGACGTTGTCGCTGTTCCCGACCGTCGGAGCGCTTCCGCCGGTGCCGTCCGGGGTGTGCGACGGCGGCCGGGTGGTGCGGTACCACAGCAGTTCCCACCACTGGGCGGAGCGCGGCAGGTGGGCGCCGTCGCTGGCCTGCCGGGCGAAGCCGTCCAACAGTTCCACGAAGACCAGCAGGGCCGCGCACGAGGTGGGTGCCGCACCGTCGTGGAACCAGCCGTGGACGGTCGACGGGGTCGGCCACTGGCCGACCGGCAGCCGCACCTGGGACAGCTCAACGAGCTTGTCCACGGCCGGACTTCCGGCGACCTGGTACAGCTGCCGCAGCTCACCCCCGAGGTCTTCTGCCCCTTGCTCCACCTGTTCGACTTCCCCCTGAGGACCGTGCGTGCGCTCCGATGAGATTCCTCGGCACGAGCCGCGTTAGGGGTCCAGGCTAGCCGTTGCGGCCGGGGCCGTTCCCGTTGCCTCAGGGGTGCGGCGTCCGGGGCGGCGGTGGGTCACACGGCGCGCTCCCGGCCCTCCCAATACGGGTCGCGGAGCCGCCGCTTGTAGAGCTTGCCGTTGGGGTCGCGGGGCAGGGCGGTGGTGAAGTCGACGGAGCGGGGGCGTTTGTAGGCGGCCAGTCGGCGGGCGCAGTGGTCGAGGATCTCGGTGGCCAGCTCCGGTCCGGCCCGGTGGCCGTCGGCGGGTTCGATGACGGCCTTGACCTCCTCGCCCCAGTCGTCGTGCGGGATGCCGAAGGCGGCGGCGTCGGCGACGGCCGGGTGGGCGAAGAGCACCGACTCGATCTCGGCGGGGTAGATGTTGACCCCGCCGGAGATGATCATGTCGATCTTGCGGTCGCGGAGGAAGAGGTAGCCGTCCTCGTCGAGGTAGCCGAGGTCGCCGACGGTGAAGAAGTCGCCGATGCGGTTCTTCCGGGTCTTGTCCGCGTCCTTGTGGTAGGTGAAGCCGCCGGTGGTCATCTTCATGTAGACGGTGCCGAGTTGGCCGGCCGGCAGGCGGTTGCCGTCGTCGTCGAAGACCGCGAGTTCGCTGATCGGCCAGGCCCGGCCGACCGTGCCGGGCTTCTTGAGCCAGTCCTCGGCGGTGGCGAAGGCGCCGCCGCCCTCGCTGGCCGCGTAGTACTCCTCGACGCAGCCGCCCCACCAGTCGATCATGGCGCGTTTGACGTGGTCGGGGCAGGGGGCGGCGCCGTGGATGGCGTGCCGCATCGACGAGACGTCGTAGCCGCTCCGGACGTCCTCGGGGAGGGCGAGGAGGCGGTGGAACTGGGTGGGGACCATATGGGTGTGGGTGCACCGGTGCCGCTCCATCAGGCGCAGCATCTCCGGTGGGGTCCACTTGTCCATCAGGACGACGCGGTGTCCGATGTGCAGGGAGGCGCCGGCGAATTGCAGGACGGCGGTGTGGTAGAGCGGCGAGCAGACGAGGTGGACGTTGTCGTCGAACGGCCGGATGCCGAAGATGCCGAGGAAGCCGCCGAGGTGGGTCTCCTCGGGGGGTTTGCCGGGCAGCGGGCGGCGGATGCCGCGGGGGCGGCCGGTGGTGCCGGAGGTGTAGTTCATCACCCAGCCCAGGGTCCGGTCGGCGGGCGCGGACTCCGGCTGTTCGTCGAGGAGTTGGGCGTACGGGCGGAAGCCGGCGACGGTGCCGACGGCGTAGCGCGCCTCGGCCGCCAGGCCCGCCCCGTCGGCCGCCTGCCGGGCCGCGTCACCGAACCGCTCGTGGGCGATCAGCACCTTGGCACCGGAGTCGGCGACGATCCAGGCGATCTCCGGGCCGACCAGGTGGTGGTTGACCGGGACGAGGTAGAAGCCGGCCTGGGAGGCGGCGAGGTAGGCGGTGAAGAACTCGACGCCGTTGGGGAGGACCACGGCGAAGGCGTCGCCGCGTTCCAGTCCGGCCGCGCGCAGCCCGTGGACCAGCCGGTTGGTGGCGGCGTGCAGCCGGCCGGCGGTCCACTCCTCGCCGTCCGGCGCGATCAGGACCGTCCGGCCGGGGTCGGCGGTGGCCTGGGCCCAGAAGCCGTTGGGGGTGTCGGTCATGGTCGTGTCCTCCTCGGGCGGTGGCACATCGGCGGGTCGGCGGGTCAGGCGCGGCCGGCGATGCGGTTGATGCGGTCGATGGCGCGCTCGAAGCCGCGGGTGAGGTCGTCGAAGACAGCCTGGACGCTGCGTTCGCTGGTCATCCGGCCGACGATCTGGCCGACCGGGGTGCCGAGCAGCGGCTCGACCTCGTGCCGTTGGATGCGGGAGTTGGCTTCGGCGACCAACAGGCCCTGGAGCGGCATCGGGAGGGTGCCGGGGCCGCTGGGGTCGTCCCAGGCGTCGGTCCAGGCGGTGCGCAGTTGGCGGGCGGGTTTGCCGGTCAGGGCGCGGGAGCGGACGGTGTCGCCGGGGCCGGCGGCGAGGAGTTTCGCGGTCAGCCGCCGGGAGTGCAGGTCGGCCTCCTCGGTGGTCAGCCAGATCGAGCCGAGCCAGACGCCCTGGGCGCCCAGGGCGAGCCCGGCGGCGATCTGCTCGCCGGTGCCGATCCCGCCGGCGGCGAGCACCGGCAACGGGTCGACGGCGGCCACCACTTCCGGGGTGAGCACCATGGTGGCGATCTCCCCGGTGTGGCCGCCGGCCTCGTACCCCTGGGCCACCACGACGTCGATGCCGGCGGCCTTGTGGTGCAGCGCGTGGCGTGGGCTGCCGGCCAGCGCGGCGACCCGGATGCCGTGGTCGTGGGCGCGGGCGATGATGTCGGGGGGCGGGGAGCCGAGGGCGTTGGCGAGCAGCTTGATCGGGTAGTCGAAGGCCACGTCGAGCTGGGTGCGGGCGACCTGTTCCATCCAGCCGGTGATCCGCCAGCCGGACGCCTCGCCGGGGGCGAGCGGCGGCACGTCGTGCTTGTCCAAGAGCGCCTCGACGTACCGGCGGTGCTCGTCGGGGATCATCGCCTCGACGTCGGCCTCGCTGACGCCCTCCACCTTCGTGGCGGGCATGACGACGTCGAGGCCGTAGGGCAGCTCGTCGGTGTGCTCCTGCATCCAGTCGAGGTCCCGGGCCAGTTCGGCGGGCGCGGTGTAGCGGACCGCGCCGAGCACCCCGAAGCCGCCGGCCCGGGTGATGGCCGCGGCGACCGCGGGAAAGGGCGTGAACCCGAAGACGGCGTGCTCGACTCCCAGCGCGTTGCTCAGCTCCGTCTGCATGGGCGCAGGATGCCGCAGCGTGCCGCACGAGGGAAGAGATTTCCTGATGCTACGTCAGAAACTCGCCGCCGGGGGCCGCGTGCCGGGTCCGGGGGCCGGGTGAGCAGACCGCGGACAGCGCCCCGCTCCCCACCGCCCTCACCCCTCCACCCCTCACCCTTCACCCCTCCCCCAGTACCGCCATCGCCGCGTTGTGGCCGGGGATGCCGCTCACCCCGCCGCCGCGGAGCGCGCCCGCGCCGCACAGCAGGACGTTGGCGTGGACGGTGGCGACGCCCCAGCGGGCGGCGGCGGTGGTGAGGGCGTCCGCGTCGTCGGCGTAGGGGAAGGCCAGCTCGCGGTGGAAGATGTTGCCGCCCGGGAGGCCCAGTTCGCGGTCGAGGTCGAGGGGGGTGCGGGCCTCGACGCAGGGGTGGCCGTCGGCGTCCCGGGCCAGGCAGTCGGCGAGCGGTTCGGCGAGGTGGGCGTCCAACTGGGCGAGGGTGGCGGCCAGCAGGCGGTCGCGGATGGCCGGTTTCTCGGCGGTGTCGGTGGTGAACAGCCGGGCGGGGGTGTGCAGTCCGAAGAGGGTGAGGGTGTGGTAGCCCTGGCGGACGAGGTCGGGGCCCAGGATGGAGGGGTCGGTCAGGGAGTGGCAGTAGATCTCCGACGGGGGCGCGCCGGGCAGCCGGCCGGCCGCGGCTTCCCGGTGGGCGGTCTCCAACTGGGCGTATCCCTCGGCGATGTGGAAGGTGCCGGAGAACGCCTCGCGCGGGTCGGTGCGCGGGTCGCGGAGCCGGGGTAGCCGGGTGAGCAGCATGTTCACCTTGAGCTGGGCGCCTTCGGCGGGCGGCGGCGCGGGCTCGCCGAGCAGCCGGGCCAGTTCGCGGGGCGCGGCGTTGACCAGGACGTGGCGGGCACCGATCGTGCCGTGCCCTTCGGTGGTGACCTCCGCGGTGCGGCCGTCGGTGGCGAGGGCGGTGACCGGGCAGCCGGTGACGAGCTCGGCGCCGGCCCGGCGGGCGGCGTCGGCGAGCGCGTCGGTGAGGGCGCCCATGCCGCCGAGGGGGACGTCCCAGTCGCCGGTGCCACCGCCGATCACGTGGTAGAGGAAGCACCGGTTCTGACGGAGCGTCGGATCGTGGGCGGTGGCGAAGGTACCGATCAGCCCGTCGGTGAGGACCACGCCGCGCACCAGGTCGTCGCGGAAGGTCGCCTCGATCACTTCGCCCAGGGGACGTTCGAAGAGGGCGTGCCAGGTGGCGTCGTCGGCGACCCGGGCGCGGAGTGCGGCGCGGGTGGGGAGCGGTTCGGTGAGGGTGGGGAAGACCCGCTCGGCGAGCCGGCGGGTGGTGCCGTAGAAGTCCTCCCAGGCGGCGTACTCCCGGTCGGATCCGGTCAGTTGCGCGAAGGAGGCGCGGGTGCGGGCCTCGCCGCCGCCGACCAGCAGGCCGGTCGGGCGGCCGTCGCGCACGGCGGGGGTGTACGAGGAGACGGTGCGCTTGCGGACCGCGAAGCGGAGCCCGAGGTCCCGGACGATCTTCGGGGGCAGCAGGCTGACCAGGTAGGAGTAGCGGGACAGTCGGGCGTCGACCCCGGTGAACGCGTGGGTGGAGACGGCCGCGCCGCCGGTGTGGTCCAACCGCTCCAGCACCAGCACGCTCCGCCCGGCGCGGGCGAGATAGGCGGCGGCCACCAGCCCGTTGTGGCCGCCACCGACGATCACGACGTCGTACGAAGTCCGTTCCGGCATGCCCCTTGAGTAGCACGGGGGGCCGGTGGTCGCCAGATGGGAAACGCGCGGCGGCAGCGGAATGAATCGTTTGTTCCGGACGGTGCGGCTTCTTGACCGGTCGTCAGGCTGCTTCTAGCGTCCGGCCGTGCGCGCCCTGGAACCGCCCGTCGGCCGTTTTTCCCGGCCGACCCACCTACCACGTGAGGTGACTCGTGTCCCATCCGTCGGTATCCCGCATCGGCCGCACCCTCGCCGGACTCACCGCCGTCACCGCCTGTTCGGCGGGACTGTTCTCGGCCACCGCTCCCGCCTCCGCCGCCCCGTCCCGCGCACCCGGC
Source organism: Streptomyces sp. NPDC058000 (assembly GCF_042886435.1). Classification (NCBI taxonomy): domain Bacteria; kingdom Bacillati; phylum Actinomycetota; class Actinomycetes; order Kitasatosporales; family Streptomycetaceae; genus Streptomyces; species Streptomyces sp. NPDC058000. The sequence goes on along the minus strand of NZ_JBHVQS010000013.1, from coordinate 86,338 downwards.
GCCCAGTTCGAGTCCGGGTACCCGAACCTGGCGCCGACGCCCCCGATGGGCTGGAACAACTGGTCGTACTACCAGTGCGGCGGCCTCAACGAGCAGGTCGTCCTGGACAACGCCCGGGCGCTGGTCCGCAGCGGGCTGGCACACAAGGGCTACCGCACCGTCACCATCGACGACTGCTGGATGACCAAGCAGCGCGGCCCCAAGGGCGAGCTGGTCGTCGACCTGGCGAAGTTCCCGCACGGTATGGCCCACGTCGGGCAGGAACTCCACAAGATGGGCCTGAAGTTCGGCATCTACGAGGACGTCGGCACGCTGACCTGCGGGAAGTACCCGGGCAGCCTCGGCCACTTCGAGCAGGACGCCAAGCTCTTCGCGAGCTGGGGGGTGGACTACCTCAAGGCGGACGGCTGCAACGTCCCGGTGCCCAAGGGGCAGAGCAAGGAGCAGGTGTACCACGACCTGTACGCGCAGCAGAGCCGGGCGCTGCGGGCGACCGGGCGGCCCATCACCTTCTCGATCTCCGCGCCCGCCTACTTCCAGTTCTCCGGCGACGCGGTCTGGCACCGGGTCATCAAGTGGTCGGCGGAGCTGGGCAACCTGTGGCGCGGCGGGGCGGACATCGCGGTGCAGCAGAGCACCCCGGCCGCGAAGTGGGCGTCCATCGCCGGCAACTTCCGCTACAACGCCAACCTCGCCGAACTCCAGCGCCCCGGACGCTGGAACGACCCCGACTTCCTGCTGGTCGGCGACTCCGGTCTGAGCCGGAACGAGATGCAGAGCCAGATGTCGCTGTGGTCGGTGATGGCCGCCCCGCTGATCTCCAGCACGGACCTCGGCAAGCTCTCCCCGGAGGCGCTGGCGATCCTGGGGAACCGCGAGGTGATCGCGGTCAACCAGGACCCGCTGGGCGTCCAGGGCCACATCGTGCAGCAGGACGGGGACGCGGCGGTGCTGTCCAAGCCGCTGCGGAACGGCGACCGGGCGATCGCGCTGTTCAACGGGGGCAGCACCACCCGCACGCTGTCGATCACGGCGGGCGCGGCCGGGCTGCCGGCGGCCCACTCGTACCGGCTGCGTGACCTGGTCACCGGACGGAACGGGCGGACCGCCCGGACTCTCATCGCCCGGAACGTCCCGCCGCACGCCACGGTGCTCTACCGGGTCCGACCGGAACGCTGATCCGCCGGCCCGGCAGTCCGTAGGGCCGGCCGTTACCGCCGGTGTCCGGCGCGCTCCCGGCGCAGCGCCGCGACCCGGCGGTGCAGGGCGTCCGCCTCGTCGGTCCGCCCCAGCCGCGCCAGGCACTGGGCCTGTTCGCCGCGGCTGGCCAGCGCGTCGAGGTGGGCCGCGCCCAGGGTCCGTTCGCGGGCGTCGGCGACCTCGCGGTAGGCGTCCAGCGCGTCGGCCCAGCGGCCGAGGCGGCCCAGCGCCACGGCGATCTCCCGGCGGCTGGCCAGGGTGTCCGGGTGGTCGGCGCCGAGCACCCGGGCCCGGGCCGCGGCGATCTCGCGGGCCTCGGTGAGCGCCTCCGGCCAGCGGTCCAGGCGGCCGTAGTTGACGCCCAGGCCGTGCCGGGCGCGCAGGGTCTCGGGGTCGTCGGGGCCTTGGGCGCGGGTGCGGGCCGCGACCAGGTCGCGGTAGTGGGCCAGTGCCTCCGCGCTGCGGCCCAGCCGGCCCAGGGCGACCCCGGTCTCGTAGCGGGCGGCGAGGGTGTCCGGGTGGTCCGGGCCGAGCGCCGCGGTGCGCCCCGCCGCCACCCCCTGATAGGCCGTCAAAGCCTCCGGCCATCGACCCAACTGCCCTGAGACGACGGCGTGTTGCCAGCGGGTGTCGAGGGTGTCGGGGTGGTGGAGGCCGAGCACCCGGGCGCGCGCCTCGGCGACCTCGCGGACGGTGGTCCGACACTCCTCCAGGCGGCCCAGCCGGCCGAGCCCGACGGCGAGGTGGTGGCGGCAGCCGAGCGTGTCGGGGTGGTCGGGGCCGAGCAGCCGTTCCCGGCCGGCCAGCACCTCGGTGAGGAGTTCCTGGGCCTCGAAGTGCCGGCCGGCCCGGGTCAGTGCGTGGGCGTTCGCCAGCCGTCCGGTGAGCGTGCCGAGCAGGGCGTGGTGGTCGCGGGGTGGGGCCGGCCGGTCGGGGCCGAGGGCCGGTGACGCCTCGCCGCGCAGCGGGTCGCCGACGCCGGTCCAGACGTCGGTGAGGACCGCGACGGCCCGGTCCGCCGGGGTGCGACGCGGTGGCCGGGTGCCGACGGCCGGGGCGCCGGCGGTGATGCCGCGGGTCCAGGAGGGCAGCCGCGGGGTGGGCACCGTCAGGTCGTCCGGCGCCGGGCCGGTGCCCCGGGGGGTGCGGCGGTGGCGGGCGTCGGCGAGCCGTTTGGCCAGTTCGTCGGCGTCCCGCGGCCGGTCGTCCGGGTCCTTGGCGAGCAGGTCGAGGACGATCCGCTCGTACGCCTCGGGCAGGTCGGGGCGGGTCGTCCGGAGCGGGTCCGGGGCGGTGTCGCGGTGGCCGACCAGGACCGCCCAGGCGTCGCCCTGGGCGAACGGCGGTGCGCCGGTGGCGACCTCGTAGAGCACGCAGCCGAGGGAGTACAGGTCGCTGCGGTGGTCGACGGTGCCGCCGCCGATCTGCTCGGGCGACATGTAGTGCGGGCTGCCCATGGCGATGCCGGTGCCGGTGAGCCGGGCGGTGAAGCCGATGTCGTGGCCGAGGCGGGCGATGCCGAAGTCGCAGATCTTGACCGTGCCGTCGGTGGTCCGGACGATGTTGGCCGGTTTCAGGTCGCGGTGCACCACGGCCTGTTCGTGGGTGTAGGCGAGGGCCGCGGCGATCTGTTCGGCGACCTCGATCACGTCCGGGACGGGGAGCGGCTGGCGCCGGTTGTCGTCCAGCAGCTGACTGAGGTTACGGCCGTTCAGTAGCTCCATGACGATGAAGAGGATGCCGTGGTCCTCCCCGAAGTCGTGCACCACGGTGATCCCGCGGTGCTGGAGCGCCGCGGCCACCCGGGCCTCGCGGCGGAACCGCTCCCGCAGCACCCGTAGGAACCCCGGCTCCTGCTCCTGCCCCATGGGCTTGAGGCACTTGACCGCGACCAGCCGGCCCAGCGCCTCGTCCCGGGCCCGCCACACCTCTCCCATGCCGCCCCGCCCGATGGTTTCGAGCAGGCGGTAACGTCCCTGAATCAGCCTGTGCTCCGCCATCCCTGTCGCCGCCCCCGCTCCCGCGTTCAGCCGCGTGGATCCCCCTGTGTGTCGTGCCCATCCAGTATGGCGGCGGATTCGCGGAGCTTGAAGGTCCCCTGCCGCGTACCGGTCCGTGCCGCGCCGGTACCGGCCGGACGTGCTGCGGCGGATCGTCACGAGGGGACCAGCGCCGGCTTTCGCGGCGGTGTTCCGTAATCCCCGCTTGCTCAGTGGCGGTCAGGGCCTGTCCGGCCCTGACCCACCGGGCAGGCCCTACGGCCTGTCCGGGTGACGAAGGGCGGCGTCCAGTAGGCGGATCAACTCCCCCACCCGTCCACCGCCAGCCGGAGCCGCCGGATAGCGGTTGAGCACGTCGACGACGACCGGTGTCGCGCGCAGCGCCACGTGCGCGACGTGTTCGGCGCCAACGGTCCGCTCGTCACCGGCGACGAGTTCGGCCGCTCTGGCCGCGTGAGCGCCCGCGCCGAGAAGGTGCTTGACCTGGGTGGCCTTGGCCAACGGGTGCAGGTAGGCGGCGCCTGCCGCGGACATCGCCGCCCACGCTGCCTCGCGCGCGGCCGCGGTGTCCGCGCTCTTGGCTGCCTTGAGCGCCGCCCACGCCGTGTCGCGCAGAGCTTTCCCCCGCTCGCCACCGCGAGCGAACTCCCAGGCGGCATCGATCGCGTGTCGAGGCCGCGCGTCGTCCGGCTGATCGGCCTCGAACCTCTCGATCACCGCCTCCGCACAGGCCGCGGCGAACGCGGTGACCTCACGAAGATCCTGCTTGCTCAGAACGATCTCGCCCGTATCTCCTGCCATGGCTCCATCGTCGACCACTGCGCTGGACGGCAGGGCGGCAGGGCGGCTCCGGGCCGTCCGCGCCCGCCGGAGCGGCGAATCCAGCCATCGTCCCGCCTTGTGCCGACGGACATGTCCGGTCGCAGCGGATCAGCGCCGTACGCGGGGCATACCGAGGCCGATCCAGGAGATGATCTCGCGCTGGATCTCGTTGTTGCCGCCGCCGAAGGTGAAGATGACCGCGGAGCGGTAGCCGCGTTCCAGTTCGCCGTGGAGCACCGCGCCCGCCGAGCCCTCCGTCAGCGGTCCGGCCGCGCCGGCCACCTCCATCAGCCAGGCGTAGGCGTCCCGGCGGGCCTCGGAGCCGTAGACCTTGACCGCGGAGGCGTCCTGGGGGGTGAGGGTGCCCTGTTGGAGCGCGTCGACCATCCGCCAGTTCAGGAGTTTCATGGCCTCCAGCCTGGTGTGGGTACGGGCCAGTCGCCCGCGTACCCAGCCCAGGTCGATGACCCGGCGGCCGTCGGCGAGCTTGGTGCCGGCGGCCCAGCGCTGGACGTCGTGGAGGGCGCGGATGGCCATGGTGCCGTGTGCGGCGAGGGTGACCCGTTCGTGGTTGAGCTGGTTGGTGATGATCCGCCAGCCCTGGTTCTCCTGGCCGACGCGGCGGGTGGCGGGGACGGTGATGTTCTCGTAGTAGCTGGCGGTGGTGTCGTGCGAGGCGAGCGTGTTGATGAGGGTGCAGGAGTAGCCGGGGTCACTGGTGGGGACCAGGAGCATGGTGATGCCCTTGTGGGGCGGGGCGTTCGGATCGGTGCGGACCGCCAGCCAGACCCAGTCGGCGGTGTCGCCGTTGGTGGTCCAGATCTTCTGGCCGTTGACGACGTAGTGGCCGGTCTCCTCGTCGCCTTCGCGCACCGCGCGGGTCTTCAGGGCCGCGAGGTCGGTGCCGGCGTCCGGTTCGCTGTAGCCGATCGCGAAGTCGAGTTCGCCGGAGAGGATCCGGGGCAGGAAGTACGCCTTCTGTTCGTCGGTGCCGAACCGCATGAGGGTGGGGCCGACGGTGTTCAGCGCCATCAGCGGCAGCGGCACCCCGGCCTGGGCCGCCTCGTCGAAGAAGATGAACTGTTCCATGGGCGTCATCCCGCGCCCGCCGTACTCCGTGGGCCAGCCGACGCCCAGCCAGCCGTCGGTCCCCAGCCGCCGCACCGTGTCGCGGTAGAAGCGCTTCTGGGCGGCCGGATCGGCGTACCGGGCATAGGCGTTGTCCGGTACCAACGCGGCGAAGTACGTCCGCAGTTCGGCGCGCAACCGCCGCTGTTCCGGGGTGTAGTCCAGGTGCACGGCCCCTCCACCAGTCGTCCGGTCGGGTCGTCCCGTCGCCGGCGGCCGCCCGGGTGCTGACGGCCCGTCGGTTTCCGGGGTCGGGGGCACAGTAGAACGCGTTCCAGAAATTCGGAAGGGTGCGGGCGGGGGCCGGCCTTGCGCGGGCGCGCGAAGGGCCCGGCGCGGACCCTGGAGGGGTGCCGTGCCGGGCCCGTTGCGGGACCGCCGCGCCGCGGGCGGCCTCAGCCCTCGTGCTTGGCGGAGTCGCCCGTCTGGGTGCGGTCGCGGACGTCGTCCTTGCAGTACTTGACGACGCCTCGGTTCGTCACGTGCTTGGCCGAGATCCAGGTCCGCCGGCTGCCGCGGACCAGGTACCAGAGCTCGTTGCCGCGGATGTTCTGGGCGCGGACCTTGCAGACCAGGTAGAGCCGGGCGCCGTTGCGGAGATCGCCCTTCGACGCGGAGTCCGTGCTCGGGTACTCGCGCTCGTTCATCCCGCGGGCGGCGGTGACGGTGCCGTACGCGGTGGCCGGACCGGTCTGCTTCTGGAAGCTGGGCTGCGACTGGGGGCGGGGCTGGGGCTGGGGGTCCGCCTGGGCCGGAGCCGCTACGAGCAGCGTCGCCCCCAGGGCGACAGCCGTGGTCAGTGCACCCGCACCCGCTGCGAGCTTCGTGCCTCGGGCCACGAGGACGTCGGTCGTGGACATAGGGGTCTCCTGTTCTTGACGCGCGATGTCGTGCCGCGCAATGCCACCCATTGGTGCGCTGCGGACATTACGCGCAAACACCCCATGCGGTGTGGTGAAACGACGACCGCGAGGCCGATCGTGTGACGTCGTGTGGGGCCGGTGGGCGAAGGAAATCACTCGTCCCCCGGCGCGCCGGTGCGCGCGGTCAGCCTTCCGTACCCGCCTGGTGGATGCCGAAGACGGCGCCCTGCGGATCGCGCACCATCGCGATCCGCGGCCCGTCCGGGACGTCCGTCGGCGCCATCAGCAACATCCCCCCGGAATCGGCGGCCCGCGCCGCGGTCCCGTCGACGGACTCGACCGCGAAGTACGGCAGCCAGTGCGGCCGGACGTCCTCCCGGTCGCGCGCCTCCACGGTGCTCATCCCGCCGAAGTCGGCGCCGTCGACCCCCCACTGGGTGTACGTGCCGTGGGCCCTGACGGTCCATCCGAAGATCCGGGAGTAGAAGGCCACCGCGGCCTCGGCGTCGCCGGTGGCCAACTCCACCCAGCCGAGCGAACCGGGCTCGTTCAGCAGCTCGGCGCCGGCGAAGGACCGGGCCTGCCAGGCCGCGAAGGCCGCGCCCGCCGGATCGGCCAGCACCGCGAACCGGCCCAACTCGAAGACGTCCTGCGGGTCCACCAGCACGCTGCCGCCGGACTCCGACACGGCGGTGGCCAGCGCCTCGACGTCCCCGGTGGCGAAGGTGACGGTCCAGGCGGTCGGCTGGCCCGGCGCGTACAGCGGGGTGGCCGCGGCGACCTGGGCGTCGCCCACGGAGAAGACCGTGTAGCCGCCGGCCTCGGCCCGCGAGTCGATCGTGGCGTGCCAGCCGAACACCTCGCGGTAATAGACCGCGGCCGCGGCCACGTCCGAGGTGCCCAGCTCCACCCAACACGGCGCACCGGGCATCGGCTCGGTGATCTTCACGCGCTGCTCCGTCCCTCGGCGCCACGACTGGGCGGGCGGCGCACCGGACCGCGCCGCTCCCGACTTCCCCGTGCTGCCGATCGTCCGACGGGCGGTGCGGGCCCGCAACCCGGCGCGGCGGGCGGGGTCAGGGCTGGTGCGGGTGCAGCTGCCGGCGGCGGGGCAGGCGGTGGCGGGTGCGCGGGGCGTCCGGGGCGAGGGCGGTGTCCAGGTCGCGGGCGGCCGCCTCGGCGGCCGTGGTCGAGCGGGGGAAGAGCGCCGCCTCGTACACGCGGACCGCCTGGTCCGGGTCGGTCTGCCAGGTGTGCGCCTCGGCGAGGTGCTGGGCGAGTTCGCAGCCGTCCTGTAGGGCCAGGTCGGCGCCCGGGCCGGAGAGCGGCGTCATCACGTGCGCGGCGTCGCCGAGCAGCGTCAGGCCCGTGGTGTGCGGCCAGGTGTGCGGCACCGGCAGCGCGAACAGCGGACGGTTGGCGAACCCGTCGTCGCTGTCGCGGAGCAGCGCCAGCAGCCGGTCGTCCCAGCCGTCGAACCCGGCCAGCAGGGCGGCCCGGACCGCCTCGGTGTCCGTGGTGCTCACCCCGGCCGCCCGCGCCCAGTCCTCGGAGCCCCGGAAGGCCGCGTAGACCCTGACCCGGCCGCGGCCGTCGCGCCGGGCGAGCAGCCCCTTGCCCCCGGACAGCGCCATCATGGTGCCGCGGCCGACCAGCCGGGCGATCTCCGGGTGCCGGGTGTCGACGTCGTCGAGGCCGGTCTCGACGAAGGTCACGCCGGAGTAGTGCGGCATCCCCTCGGACAGCAGCGACCGGACCCGGGACCAGGTGCCGTCGGCGCCGATCACCAGGTCGAAGGTGGCGGTCCCGCCGTCGTCGAAGACGGCCTGGTGGCGGCCGCCGCCGCGCGGGTGCAGTGTCCGCAGGTAGCTGCCCCACCGGACGGTGCCGGGCGCGAGCGAGTCCACCAGCAGGCGGCGCAGCTCACGCCGGTCGATCTCGGGGCGCTCGGCGGCCGGGCCGGGCCCGGGGGCGTCCTGGTGGAGCACCGCGCCGGTGTGGTCGAGCAGCCGAACCTCCTGGCCGGCGGGGCGGGACGCGGCGCGGAACGCCTTCTCCAGGCCGGCCGACCGCAGCGCCGCCTGCCCGGTCGCCGCGCGCAGTTCCAGGGGCCCGTCCGGCGCGGCTCCCACGGGGCCGAGGTCCCGCTCGAAGACGGTCACCGGCACCCCGTACCGCTGGAGCACCCGGGCGCAGACCAGCCCGCCGGGGCCGGCCCCGATGATCGCGATGCGGAAAGTGATCGGAGGCATGGCGCGGCGCTCCTCGGGTGGTCCGCGGTCCGTCCTCCGGCCGGGACGGGCCTCGCTACCAGAGGAGCACAGCGGCCCCGAAAGTGCGATCGGTGCCGACCGCCGGCCCGTCAGGGGGCACGCCGGCAAGGCACGGATCATGATCAACTAACCCTCCAGGAAGGACTTTTCGGGCACGGCGCCGTGGGGGGCGGCCCAGGTGCCGTCGGCCCGATCGCGGTGCAGGGCGTCGGCGGAGCGGGCCCGGACCGGCGCGTCGACGAAGCGCTGCGCGGAGCATGCCCGGCGGGCGCGCTCCGCGTGGCGAGGAGGCTCCCGGGGCGCCGGTAGTGCGCCTCGTCGAAGCCGCCGGATCCCGGCCGACCACCCGGCGCCCGAGCCACCCGACTGAACCCGCCCGGCAGCCCGGTACGCCGGCCGCGGCGGGCCGTCCGGTTGCAGGGGCCGCACGGCCGGCGCAAGGTGGGAGCCACTCGGGTTCGGGCGCGTCTTGGCGCGCCAGTCAGCCGCCCCGGGGACGCCGGGCCGATGTCGGGAGAAGACGGCATGCTGCTGCCGGACAAGTCCGTACTCACCGCGCTGCTGCGGCGCTACCGCGTCTGGGAACGGGTGGTGCTGGCCGATCCGCACGATCCGGCGGCCCGGCGCCAGTTGGAGGACCTGGCCTACACGCTGTGCGTGCTGATGGGCCGACGCACCGTCCACGAGGCGATCATCGAGGCCGAGCGCTACCTCGCGGCGGGCCGGACCGTGCCCCGGACCGCCGACCGGCGCAACGGCTAGGGCCTGTCCGGTGGATCAGGGTCGGATAGGCCGCGGCGTCTGGTGCGGTGCATCGCAAGGCGCCGGAGCGGCCTGATAGCGGAGCTATTGGGACGTTTCGGCAACGCGGCGTGGGGGCACCTCCCAGCGTTAGCTGGGGGAGTGCCGTGCCAGACGCCGCGGCCCCGGCCATGATCCGCCGGACCGGCCCCCGCACCCGTCCGGCCCTGACCCACCGGACCGGCCCCGGCGCAACAGTCAGCGGGAACCGCGGCGGTGTCGCCGTCCGCGCCGCGCAACATGAGGAGCAGACCGTGGGACACCCCGGAACCCCGACGACCGCCGCCCCGGAACCCTCAGCAGCCGGGGCGGCGGACGCGGCCGCCCCGCTCGACCCGGCCGAGCTGACCGCCCTCGACGCGTACTGGCGGGCCGCCAACTACCTCGCCGCCGGGCAGATCTACCTGATGGCCAACCCGTTGCTGACCGAGCCGCTGCGCCCGGAACACATCAAGCCCCGGCTGCTCGGACACTGGGGCACCTCCCCCGGCCTGAACCTCGTGCACGCCCACCTCAACCGGGTGATCAAGGCCCGGAGCCTGGACGCGCTGTGCGTCTGGGGGCCGGGGCACGGCGGCCCGGCCGTCCTGGCCAACTCCTGGCTGGACGGGACGTACACCGAGACGTATCCGGACGTGACCCGGGACGGGGCCGGGATGGCGCGGCTGTTCCGCCAGTTCTCGTTCCCGGGCGGGGTGCCCAGCCACGTCGCACCGGAGACCCCCGGCTCCCTCCACGAGGGCGGTGAGCTGGGCTACTCCCTCACCCATGCGTACGGTGCGGCCTTCGACAACCCGGAGCTGCTGGTCGCCTGCGTGATCGGCGACGGGGAGGCGGAGACCGGGCCGCTCGCCGCGTCCTGGCACGCCACCAAGTTCCTCGACCTGGTGCACGACGGAGCGGTGCTGCCGATCCTGCACCTCAACGGCTACAAGATCGCCAATCCGACGGTGCTGGCCCGCATCCCGGAGGACGAGCTCGACGCGCTGCTGCGCGGCTACGGCCACGAGCCGCTGCACGTCGCCGGCGACGACCCGGCCGTGGTGCACCAGGCACTGGCCGCGGCCATGGACCGGGCGTTGGACCGGATCGCGGCGATCCACCGCCGGGCCCGCACCGACGGCGACACCGGGCGCCCGCACTGGCCGATGATCGTGCTGCGCACCCCCAAGGGATGGACCGGCCCGCACGAGGTGGACGGGCAGCCCGTCGAGGGCACCTGGCGCTCCCACCAGGTCCCGCTGCCCGGGGTCCGCGAGAACGCCGACCACCGGCACCAGCTGGCGCACTGGCTGCGCTCGTACCGGCCGGAGGAGCTGTTCGACGAGGCGGGACGGCCGCGCCCGGAGGTGCTGGAGTGCGTGCCCGAGGGCCGCCGTCGGCTGGGCGCCTCTCCGCACGCCAACGGCGGTCTGCTGCTGCGCGACCTGCCGCTGCCCCCGCTGGAGCGGCACGCCGTCGAGGTCGACAAGCCCGGCACCGCCCTGCACGAGCCGACCCGGGTGCTCGGCCGACTGCTGACCGACGTCATGGCGGCGACGGCCGAGCGGCGCGACTTCCGGCTCGTCGGCCCGGACGAGACCGCCTCGAACCGGCTGGACGCCGTGTACGAAGTCACCGCCAAGGCGTGGCAGGCGACGACGCTCCCCACCGACGAGCACCTGGCGCCCGACGGCCGGGTGATGGAGGTGCTCTCCGAACACCTCTGTCAGGGGTGGTTGGAGGGCTATCTGCTCACCGGGCGGCACGGGCTGTTCTCCAGCTACGAGGCGTTCGCCCACATCGTCGACTCGATGGTCAACCAGCACATCAAGTGGCTGCGGACCGCCCGCCGACTGCCCTGGCGGCGCCCGATCGCCTCCCTCAACTACCTCCTCACCTCGCACGTCTGGCGGCAGGACCACAACGGCTTCTCGCACCAGGACCCCGGCTTCGTCGACCACGTCCTCGACAAGAGCCCCGAGGTCGTCCGGGTCTATCTGCCGCCGGACACCAACACCCTGCTGTCGGTGGCCGACCACGCGCTGCGCAGCCGCGACTACGTCAACGTGATCGTGGCCGGCAAGCAGCCCTGCTTCGACTGGCTCACCCTCGACCAGGCGCGGGTGCACTGCGCCCGTGGCGCCGGCGTCTGGGAGTGGGCGGGCTCCGAGGGCGGCGACCGCGCCCCCGACGTGGTGCTGGCCTGCGCCGGGGACGTGCCGACACAGGAGACGCTGGCCGCCGCCGACCTGCTGCGTCGCCATCTGCCGCAGCTGGCGGTGCGGGTGGTCAACGTCGTGGACATGGCCCGGCTGCTGCCGGCCGGCGTCCACCCGCACGGGATGCCGGACGCCGAGTTCGACGCCCTGTTCACCCGGGACCGGCCGATCATCTTCGCGTACCACGGCTATCCCTGGCTGATCCACCGGCTCTGCTACCGCCGCGCCGGCCACCAGCACCTGCACGTCCGCGGCTACAAGGAGGAGGGCACCACCACCACGCCGTTCGACATGGTCGTCCGCAACGACCTCGACCGGTTCCGGCTGGTGATGGACGTGGTGGACCGGGTGCCGGGGCTGGGCGTCCGCGCGGTGGCGCTGCGGCAGGCGATGGCGGACGCCCGGACCCGGCACCACGCCTGGATCCGGGAGCACGGCACGGACCTGCCGGAGGTCGCGGAGTGGACCTGGACCGGGTGATCACCGCCGTCACCCATCGCCCGTCGCTCCTCGCCCCGCCCGTCATCCGTCCTCCGTCCTCCGTCCTTCGCCGCATAGCTGACGATGCGTCAGCAGGTGGCCGGCTCCCGTGCCCGGGCGCCCGGTGGCCGTGCGGTGGGGGTGCGAGCCGTTCACGCGGGTGGGGTACCCGGTCGGTGCGGTCGCGGCGCCCGGGCGTCCGGTGGCGGCGCCGGCCCGTGCGGACCGGCTCGGGAGGTGGGCGGGGGTCCGGACTCCTAGCATGAAAGGGCCACCGAACCGCACCACGAAGGCGGCTCCCCCCATGCGCCCCACCGCGAAGTTCTCCATCAGCTTCGGCCTGGTCACGATCCCGGTGGCCGCCTACAACGCCACGGACACCGCCGCCTCGGTCAGCTTCGTGCGGCTCCACACGGCGGACGGCGGGCGGGTACGTAACCAGCCGGTCTGCTCCCTCGAAGGGACCGAGGTCTCCCCCGACGAGATCGGCCGCGGCTACCGGACCGACGACGACACCCTCGTCCCGCTGACCGACGACGACCTGGACGCGCTGCCGCTGCCGACCGCCAAGACCCTGACCATCCTGGCCTTCGTCGCGGGCGGTGACATCGATCCGCTCCAGATGGGCAAGGGCTACTACCTGGGCGTCGACGGCCCGGCGGCGGCGAAGCCGTACGCCCTGCTGCGGGACGCGATGGAGCGGCACCAGCGGGTGGGGCTGGGCAAGATCGCGCTGCACGGCCGGGAGAGCCTGGCGATGATCCGGCCGGTGGAGGACGTGCTGGTCATGCAGGTGTTGCTGTGGCCGCATCAGATCCGTCCGATGACCGGCGTCCTCCCTGAGCGGGAGGTGAAGGTCGCCGCCAATGAGGTGCGGGCCGCCGAGACGCTGATGGACTCCTTCGGCGAACTGTCCGAGGAGGACACGCACGACCACTACCGGGAGGCGCTGGAGGAGATCGTGGCGGCCAAGCTCGCGCACCGCGAGCCGGAGTTCGAGGCGGGCGAGGAGCAGCCGGCGGGGCAGGTCATGGACCTGATGGCGGCCCTCCAGGACAGCGTGCGGGCCGCGCAGCGGGCCCGCGGCGAGACCGTCGAGGCGGACGGGGACGCCGGGGCGGGCGGGGCGGGCGGTGGAGCGCGGTCGGCGGGCCGTACGGCGGCGAAGACCGCGGCCCGCAAGACCGGCGCCGCCCGGAAGACCGCCGAGCGGCAGCCCGCGAAGTCGACCGCGGCGGGCACGACGAAGCGAACGAAGGGCGCGGTGGCGACGGGCGGGGCGGCGACGGGGAAGAAGTCCGCGGCGGCGGAGGGTGCCGGTGCGAAGAAGACGGCGGGCGCGGCTCGGAAGACGGCCGCGGACAAGCAGACCGCCGGCCGCGGGCGGAAGGCGGGCTGAGCCCCACGGAGGGGGCGGCCGGCGCCCGGGCCGTCAGCGGCAGCCGCTGCCGCCCACCGGCAGCACACCGTCCATCAGGAACGCGTCCACCTTCTGCCGTACACACGGGTTGCCGGAGGCGTACGCGGCGTGCCCCTCGCCGTGGTACGTCAGCACCACGCTGGCGTTGCCCAACGCCCGGGCCATGTGCGCGGCGCCCTCGTACGGCGTGGCCGGGTCGTCGGTGGTGGCCACGAGCAGGGCGGGCGGGGCGTCGTGGGCGGCCACGTCACGGGAGGAGTCGTCGCCCGGGACGGGCCAGCCGTAGCAGTCCAGCAGCGTCGGGGCAATGTCCGGGCCGAAGAGCGAGGACGCCTGGGTGAGTTCGCTCGCGGCGCGCGGGTAGTCGGCGGGGCCGTAGCGCTCGGAGGTGTCCCGGCAGCTGATCGCCCGGAGGGCCAGTTGGTCCTGGGAGGGCATGGCCTCGGTCAGGCCGCGCGCGGGGCGGCCGCCGCCGTCCCGGCCGGCCCGTCCGGTGCCGCTGCCGCCGCTGCCGCCGCCGCTCAGTTGCAGGATCCCGGTGGCGTCCCCGTGGCTCAGTTGCGCCAACGCGTCCCGCAGCGAGGGCCAACTCGCCCGACTGTAGAGGGCCTCCCGCAGCGCGTAGACATAGGTCGTACCGTCGACTTTCGTGCCCTGTGCGGAGATCGGATGTTCCGTCAACTTCTGGTACCAGGAGGTCAGTTGCTGTCTGGCGGCGGTGGTGTCCGCGCCGAGCGGGCAGCCGCTGGTGTGGACGCAGTCGGCGGCGAAGTCGTCGAGCACCCGTTGGAAGCTGCGTGCCTGGGCGAGCGCGGTCTGCCAGGTGTTCTTGGTCGGGTCCTCGACGCTGTCCAGGACCAGCCGGCCGGCGTTCCGGGGGAAGGCGTGGGCGTAGTTCGCACCGAGCCGGGTGCCGTAGGAGAACCCGAGGTAGTTGAGTTTGCGGTCGCCGACGGCGGACCGCAGGACGTCCATGTCCCGGGCGACGTCGGGGGTGCCGACCCAGGGCAGTAGCGCGCCGGAGTACCGGCCGCAGGCTTCGTTGATGCGCTTCTCGTTGGCGGCGAGGCCGGCCGCGCCGTTGCCGCCGGCGGGGGTGTAGCTGGTGCCGCAGGAGATCGGGTCGGTGTGGCCGGTGCCGCGCGGGTCGAAGCTCACCAGGTCGTAGCGCTGGCCGAGGTGGTCGAAGGCGTCACTGTTGTCCATGAGGTAGTTGACGCCTGAATCACCGGGGCCGCCAGGGTTGATGACCAGCGAGCCCAGCCGCTTCCCCGGCCCGGTCGCGGGCAGCCGGACCAGTTGGACGCGCAGCGTGCCGCGCTCCGGGTGGCGGTAGTCACGCGGTACCTCCAGCCGGGCGCACTGGAAGCGGCCCGCGGTGGCGGACGGCGACGCGGTGCCGGGCGTTGGTGACGGTGGCGGTGGCAGTGGCGAGCTGTGGCCGGACGGGCCGGTGCCGGTGCCAGACGAGCCGGTGCCAGACGGGCTGGTGCCGGGGAAGCCCGCCGGGCAGGGCTGCCAGTCCGGCCGCTGGGTGGCGAAGCGCGTGAGGTCCGGGCCAGCGGAAGGCCCCGGGCCAGCGGCCACCACCGGGGCCGGAATCCCTGCCAGGGCGCCGGCCAGCGCACCCGACGCCAGCACCGCGAGGGCTCCGCGAAGACCCGGCATACCCCGAGGGTAGGGCCGCGGCCCTGGAGGAGCATCCGGACGCTGCGCTACCAACGGGCCCGCCCGGCCGCAACCGGGGCCCGCCCCCGCCCTGCGACCGGGGCGGCGGCCCGGGCCCCGCAACGGCCCGCCCGGGCCCGCCCAACTCACACCGTGATGATCAACTTGCCGCGGACGTGCCCCTCCTCGCTCAACTGCTGGGCGGCGGCCGCCTCGGCGAGCGGGAAGGTCCGCACGACCGGGACGACCAGCCGGCCCTCGACGGCGAGCCGGGCGTACCGGACCAGACCCTCCCGGACCACCTCCGGCTGGGCGGCGACCGCGGAGAACGGGACGCCGTGGGCGGCGGCGTTCATGTCGGCGATGGTGACGATCCGGTCGGTGGTGCCGCCGCGCAGCGCGATCGAGGCCGGCAGGGCGTCCTGGCCGGCCGCGTCGAAGACCGCGTCCACGCCCTGTGGGGCGACCGCCCGCACCCGCTCCTCCAGGCCCGCCCCGTACGCCACCGGGATCGCGCCCAGCGTGCGCAGGAAGTCGTGGTTGGCCGGGGAGGCGGTGCCGATCACCGTGGCCCCGGCGGCCACCGCGAGTTGTACGGCGGCCTGGCCCACGGCACCGGCGGCGCCGTGCAGCAGCAGCGTCTCCCCGTCCTTCAGGCCGAGTTCGCGCAGCACCCGGTCGGTGGTCGCCGCGGCGACCGGCAGCGTCGCGGCGGCCTCGAAGCTCAGCTCGGCGGGCTTGTGCGCCAGGGTGCCGGCGATGGCGTACTCGGCGTAGGCGCCCGTCCTGGACCAGCCGAAGACCTCGTCGCCGACGGCGAACGCGGTGACGCCGTCGCCGACCGCGTCCACGACCCCGGCGATCTCCAGGCCCGGTACGGCGGGGAAGGCCGTCGGGAAGTGCTGCTCGATCAAGCCGTAACGCCGTTTGTAATCAAGGGGGTTGACCCCCACGGCCACCACCTTCACCCGGACCTCGTCGGCCGCCGGCACCGGCTTCTCGATATCCCCGAGGCCCAGCACCTCGGGCCCGCCGAACCGGTAGTAGACAATCGCTCGCATAGTGAACCCGCTCCCCGTGATCATGATCTTGGGCTTGCTTCTCGTCTTCGCGCTTCTCGTCTTCTTGTTTTCTTGTTTTCTTTCTTCTCGAACTCCCTCATCCCGCATCTCGCATCCCGCTTCTTGGACCTGGACTGGACTTGGACCTGGTTGGCACGAAGTGGTCCGTCCGGGAAGGAGTCGCCGCGGCAGGGCAGTGCCGGCGTCGGTCACCCGGCGGCTGCGGCCTGCCGCCCTCAGCCTCACGGACGGCCGGGACGACCGTGCCCGGCCATCGGGACAGTCCCACCTGGCCCGATGGCCAGGCCGCTCCCGGCCACCGCTGGCTACGCTGCCCTCCATGGAGTTGACCGGCCCCGTGCCCGCCCTGAGCGCCGCCTACGAGGTGATCCGCACCCCCCTGGGGCAGATCCTGCCGCGGTTGTCCGCGATCCTGGCCGACGTTGTCCCGCACCGGGCGGCGGCCGAACTCTCCACGCACTGCGCCCACACTCCGTTCAAGGCGCACGGCGACCCGGCGCTCACCCGGCGCCTGACGACCGCGGACCTGGCCCCGCTGCTGGACTCGGGCGACCCGGGCCGGCCGTGGCAGGGCACCCTCCCGCTCGCCGGCGCCGACC
Organism: Streptomyces sp. NPDC058000; assembly: GCF_042886435.1. Taxonomy (NCBI): domain Bacteria; kingdom Bacillati; phylum Actinomycetota; class Actinomycetes; order Kitasatosporales; family Streptomycetaceae; genus Streptomyces; species Streptomyces sp. NPDC058000. Next base: position 69,801 of record NZ_JBHVQS010000013.1, on the reverse strand, counting down.
ACCCCGTACTCGCCGTCACCAGCGACGCCACGCCGCGCGGCGCGGTCCTGCTCCTGGTGCGTACGGTCCCGGAGGACGGCCCCGCCGCCCCGCTGGACGACTCCGTCACCGCCGTAGTCCAGGCCCTGTGGAACGTCGTCACCAGCCACTTCGACCGGATGGCCGCGGAGGCGGTGCCCGGCGCGCTGGCCCGGTCCCGGACCGCCGCCGGGACTCGGGCGCGGGTGATCGCCGAACTGGGCGAGGCGCATGCGGCGGTGCTCACCGGGCTGTTGAGCGTGTTGCGCAGCCGCAGTCTGGACGATGCGGGGGCCCGCGCCGCGGCGACCGATCTGGCCGCCACCGCCCTGGTGGAGTTGCGGACGGCGGCCGAGCGCGACCAGCAGATCGCCGAGGAGCCGGCCGACCAGGCGTTCGCCCTGCTCACCGAGTCGCTGCGGCCGCTGGTCCGCTACCGCTCGGTCCGGCTGGAGTTCGGCCCGCCGGACTCGCCGCGCAGCGTGGCCGCCGATGTCGCCCACACCGCGCGGGCCGTCGTCCGGGCGGTCCTGTTGGTGGTACTGGAACAGGACGCGGTGCGCCGGGTCCGGGTCGCCTGGGAGCTCACCGACGACGCACTGCGCGCAACGGTGCGGGACGACGGCCCCGGCACCCTCACCGCGCACGACCTCGCCCCCGCCCGGGTCCGGGAACGGCTCGACGTCCTCGACGGCCGCCTGGACATCGACGCGGTACCGGGGTGGGGCACCACGGTGACGGCGGCCATCCCGTTGCGCGCCTTCCAGGATCCGGCGCCGGACCCGCTGACCGCCCTGGGCGAGCGGGAGTTGCAGGTACTGGCGCACCTTGCGCTCGGCCACCGCAACCGGATGATCGCCGAGGAGCTGCACATCAGCCAGTCCACGGTGAAGTTCCACGTCGCCAACATCCTCACCAAGCTGGGCGTCGGCTCCCGCGGGGAAGCGGCGGCCCTCTTCCACGCGGCGGCGTAGCGCCGGGGCCGGGGCCGGGGTGACGCCGCGACCGGGTCACCGGGCCAGCCGGCCCCGTGCCACGACGGCCCCGCCCAGGTCTACGACGGATTGCCGTCCCCCGCCGGATGGTCAGCCACTACGGCGTCCAAGTACTCGGTCGCCGTCAGCTCGAAGTAGGTGTGGCCTGTTGCGTCCACGTGCCCCAGACACCATTCCCGGGCTTCATCGGCGGTGGGAGTATCGACACAGAATTCTGAGCAGATTTGGCACGTCCCCACGTGCCTGACGGTCGCGCCCAGCTTCGGACGGTCCTGGAGCGTCCATTCCAAGAACCTCTCTCGCGCCCTCACGGCGTGCCCTCCGGACGCTCCACGACCTCACTGGCCGTGTCCTGCATGGCGTCGATGCATGCAGCCAGGCCACGCTGCATCTCTTCCACCTCTTCGTCGGTCAGCTCATCCACCCACGCGGTACGCACCTGGAAGTCCGCCCGCATGGCGTCGAGTTGGCGATACAGCTCCGGATACCTGACGTGCCGGTTCCACGCTTCCTCAAGCCGCTCGCACCACCGCGTCCAGGCACCCGTACTCATGGGCGCACCGCCTTCGCGTGGGGGTGACGACGCATCTCAACATTGCAGTCGGACACCTGCGAGTTGTCCCCGGCGGCTCGCGCTCGTGTGCGCTGCCGATCCAGCGCCCCGCACACGTCGCACCCAGCAACGGGCTTGGGTTCAGACTTCGCAGTAACGTCCGACAGGTGGACAGGACCGCACAGACGGGGCATCAGCACCCCACCTCCACACCGTGAATCCAACGCGGCCCAGCATCAACACCGTGCACCGCCAGCCACAACGACCGGCGCCGCCCCCGCTGCAACCGCCGCTCCTGGCGCTCCTCGGGCGTGAGGATGTACGGCCGGAGCAACGCCACGTCCTCACCCCGCAACAGCCGTTGCTCGGCAGGTACGCGGGGGATGGTGAGGGTGGGGGTGTCCGGGCACTCAGCGGCGGGCGGTGCGTCGGCCGACCGATGCCGGCCCCGTGCGGGGAAGAGCAGATCCAACAGCAGTTCGAAGATCCACGCGCTATGTTTGCGCATGTCGTCAACCTCCTACCGGTTGATGGCCATGCCCCCGGGCCGTCGCCACGGTCGCGGGGGTCTGCCGATGACAGAACCTTCATCCAACCGTTGGGGGTGATCTGAGAGAGGAGCCGCACGGGGGGCCAGGGAGGGGCCACACTGGAGTGGAGAGGGGGGCCAGCACGTGAGTAATGACCGGCGACAGTGGTTCGGCGCGTACTTGGCACGGCTACGAAAGGATGCGCATAAGAGTCAACGGCAGTTCGCTGCGATGCTGTGCGATGTCTCCGGCACGCAGTCCCTCACGCGGAACGAGGTGTCCCGGTGGGAGCGCGGAGGGCGCATTCCTGATTCCTGGCTTCAGTTCGTCGCGGAAGTCCTGGGGGTTCCCCTTGGGGAACTAGAGCGGGCCGCCAGCTACGCCCGAGGAGAATCGGACGGACCGCCGTTCGGGGCCGCCATGATCCTTGCTGAGCTGATTCCGCCAGGCGACTCACTAGCGCCGCTCAGCACAAGGTCAGGCCGCCGCATCGGCCAGGAGGACGTAGCGACCCTTGCCGCCCGGGTACACGGCTTTCGGCTCGCCGATGACGTGCTTACCGGGGGAGACCTGATGACGCCCGTGTTCCGCGAACTCAATTCCGCGATGCGGCAGTATCGCGAGAGCACCCATACAGAGGCAGTAGGCAGCGCTCTCCTGTCCCAGATTGGCGAACTTGCTCAAATCGCGGGTTGGATCGCCAGCGACGGCGGACAGCACGCCCAGGCTGAACGCGTTTACCGCATCGGCATCGACGCGGCACGGCAGGCGGACAACGGCCCCTTGGTCGCGAACCTTGCGGGGAGTCTCGCCTACCAGTTCAGCAACACCGGACAAGAACGTGCGGGCCTTGATCTCTCCCGTGCTGCACTTGATGAAGCTGGGGCCGACGCTCCGGCCAAGACACGTGCACTGTTCTTCGACCGGATCGCGTGGGCTCACACACGCGTCGGAGAGGCGCAACCTGCCATGCAGGCTCTCGGGCAGGCACACGACGCACTAGCAGATGCCGACGACGTGGAAGCACCCACGTGGGCCTACTGGGTGAGCAGGGAAGAGCTAGAGGTGATGGACGCCCGGGTGTTCACCGAGCTGCATCGTCCGTTGCGGGCCGTCCCGTTGTTGACCCACGTCCTCACCCGCTATGACGCCACGCACGCCCGGGAAGTCGCCCTATACCGGTCATGGCTCGCCGTCGCTCTCGCTGACGCCAACGAACCTGAACAGGCGGCGGAGGAAGCCCGACGCGTTGTGATCGCTTCCACAGACATGGCCAGCGACCGCATCACCTCACGTGCTCGTGTTGTGCTCCATCGGCTTGAAGAGTTCAAGGAGGTCTCCGAAGTTGGCGACTTGCTTCATGACCACGGGCATCTGCTGTGTGCATAGCTGAACTCACGGGCTGACGCCCGAACCCAACGGCCACCCTCCAACCGTCACGGAGGGTGGCCGTTCGCATGCCCGACAGCGCCAGAATGGTTGACAGCTTCAACCACCGGACAAGAATCCGTTTCTCTCTACTCCCCCTCCTTCAGGAGGGGGACCGACAATGTCGGAAGTCCACCAGCGTCCGCCACCCCCGCCCGGCCGGCTCCGTCACTGCGGGCGCCAGTCGAACGCGAAGTGCTTGCCAGCCGCACTCCTCGTCGGTGAAGGTCCGCTCCAGGGCGTGCCGTTGGGCGGTGTCCGCCCGGGCGTCGATGACGAACGCCAGCGACATCAGCGCTTGGGGTCCCGATCCACATGTTGCCGGTGAACTCGCCCAGTGCGACCACGCCGAGCCCGGACAGGTCGGTGTCGCCGAAGCACCCTTCGTGCACCTGCCAGACGAGGATGAAAAGGCTCCCCCGATCCCCCGCCCCCCAGCTTAAACGATCCGTTCACAACATGTCATTGACAACGGGTCACGCAAGCCGGCATCCTGACACTATGTCAGCGACTTCGGGACAGCCCCAACAGCCCACCCCCACCGCTCAATCCGACCAGACCGCCGAATCCACCGAATCCACCGACCCGTTCACTCCCCCGGACCCCGGCCAGGCCCGCGCGCACCGCGCCCACGCCGCCCTCTTCCGGATCGCCGAACGGCATGCGGCCACCGACGAGCAGCGCCGGCGCCAGGTGCACCCCGCCTTCGTCGGCCCCCACGAAGCCGTCCGCCTCGTCTCGTTCCTGCTCAGCGGGGCCGCCCTCCTCCAGGACGGCGAACCAGAGGTGGACCGCGCCGACGTCACCGCCGCCCTGAGCCTGGTCCCGATGGTGCGCGGGGAGATGGACGAGCTGGAGGCCGGACTCCTCCAGATGGCCCGCGGCCGCGGCATGACCTGGCAGGAGATCTCCTTCGGCCTCGGCCTGGGCACCCCGCAGGCCGCCCGGCAGCGCTACGAACGCCTGGTGGGCCGCACCACCATCGACACCGAGGCGGACACCGCCCAAGGGGCCGTGGCGGGGTCCCCGAACCGGGAGTAGTCTCCGCCGGTGCCTGTTCTCCTACCGACGCTGCCCGCGGGTTACGAGGGGCGGCCGACCACGGCCGACGACGTGACCGCGATCCACCGCCTGGTCGCCGCCTGCGAGCGCGCGCTGTACGGCCGGGTGCAGACCGATCCCGGCGGTATCGCCGCGGACCTCGGCCGACCGGGCCTGGACCCGGAGCGGGACACCCTGCTGGTCCACGACCCGGCGGGCCAACTGGCCGCCCGGGCCTGGGTGAACCGGCGCTCCGAAGTGGACGTCCACCCCGCGCACCGGGGCCGCGGCCTGGGCACCGCACTGCTGGACTGGGTCGAGGCCCGGGCCCGCCAGGCGGGGAGCGAGGGGATCGTACAGACCGTGCCGGACGACGACACCCACGCCGTCGCGCTCGTGCGGTCCCGCGGCTACCAGCCGCTGGTGACGGCCTGGCAGCTGGAGTTCCCCCTGACCGACGAGCCGGCGGTGCCCGCACCGCCCGCGGGCCTCACGGTTCGGCCGTTCCGCTCCGGCGACGCGCCCGCCGCCCACCACCTCATCGAGGACGCCTTCGACGAGTGGCAGCCACGCCGCAAGTCCTACGAGGAGTGGGCCCGGCACACCGTCGACCGGCCCGCCTTCGCCCCCGCCCTGTCGGCGCTGGCCTACAGCGGCGACCAACTCATCGGCGCGGTCATGTCGTTGGACCTCCCGGAGGCCGGCGAAGGCTACATCGAGCAGGTCGCGGTCCACCCCGACCACCGCAACCGGGGTATCGCCCGCCTGCTGCTGCGCCACGCCTTCCGCGCCTTCCACCGGCAGGGCCGGCGGGCCTGCACCCTGTGGACCCACTCGGACACCGGCGCGCTCGCCTTGTACCTGCGCGTGGGCATGACGGTCCGCCGCAGCTCCACGGTCTACCGGAAACCCCTGGCGGACGACTGACCCCGCCCGCCGGGCCCCGGGCCCACGCCGGCCCGCCGGGCCGGCCCTAGCGGGGTGGCGCGGGGCGTTGGGCCCAACTCGGGCGCCAGGTCTCGGTGTCGGGGTGGTTGGGGGGCAGGGCGTCGAGGTGGTCGCGGAGCGCGATGAGGCCGGGGTGCGGGTTGTCGCCGCGCCAGAGCAGCGAGTGCGGGTACACCGGGGTCGGATCGTGGAGCGGGATCCGCCGCAGGTCGTGGCCGGTGGGCCAGACGAGGGGCGTCCGTTGGCCGAAGAAGCTCGCCAGCGTCGCGGAGTCCGCAAGGGTGTCCAGGAGGGCCTCGACGCCGAAGTCGGGGCCGATCGTGTCGATGGTGAGGCCGAAGGCGGCGGCCAAATCGTCGTAGTAGGCCCGCCACTCCGTGCCGGGGGCGTTGCCGGGCATCCAGATCCGGCGCCCGGCGAGCCGGGCGAGGGTGACCGCGGGAGCGGCGGCGAACTCGTGGGCCGGGCCGACGCACAGCTGGAGGGCCTCGTCGAAGACCAGGGTGGCCCGGATGTCGTCGGGCAGCTGACGGCCGGGCATGGTGACGGCGCGGAAGGTGGCGTCGATGGTGCCTGCCCGGACGGCGGCGATCGCCGCGTCGGCGTCGAAGAGCGTGACGACGTCGAGGGCGATCCCGGGATGCGCACGGTGGAAGTCGCGCAGCAGGCCGGCCGTCGACAGCCGCCGGCCGAGTACGTCGACGCGGAGCGCGCGGCTGCCGGGCCGGACGGAGGCGACCGCCCGCTCCTCGGCCTGGAGGAGGGCGCGGGCGTGCGGCAGGAACGCCTGCCCGTCGATGGTGAGACCGGCACCCCGCGCCGTACGTGTGAACAACCGCACGCCGAGGGCGTCCTCCAGGGCGCCGATGCGCTTGGAAACGGCCTGCTGGGTGAGCGAGAGGTCGAGAGCGGCCTTTTGGAACTGCCCGGTCTCCGCGACCGCGACGAAGGTGCGCACAGCGTTGAGGTCCACGCCGCCTAGGCTATCGCCACAACCCTTCGTTGTGGCGCGCCGACGTCACGGTTGTTTGATCTGCCAGCCGGATGGCGGCTTTGATGGCGGGCGTCAACGGGGGCCTGGTTCGGACTCCCAGGAATTGCACAGGACATGGCCGTTCAACCCGGTGCCGGCCGGCACCGGGCGAGGCCACGGTCGGCGTTCGCGGGCCGGACGCACGGCGGAGCCCGGCAGCATAGCGGACAACACATGGTTGTCCCAGGTGCCACAACGATCCGAGGCGTCCGCGCCCTCCGCGCCGTCGGTCCGCTCCGCTCCGGCCAGCTCCGTTGACGACGTCGGCCACCCGTAAGGCCACCACCGCGGCTCCGGCCGGGTGGGGCCGCCCACCCGTCCCGGAGGTGACGCAGCCATGCCGGACTCCTTCGTCCACCTGCACAACCACACCGAATACTCGATGCTGGACGGCGCACAGAAGCTGAAGCCGATGTTCGCCGAGGTCGCCCGGCAGCAGATGCCGGCGATCGCCATGAGCGACCACGGGAACATGTTCGGGGCCTATGAGTTCGCGCAGGTCGCGAAGGGCTTCGACGGCGTCAGGCCGATCATCGGCATCGAGGCGTACGTGGCGCCGTCGTCCCGCTTCGCCCGGAAACAGGAGTTCTGGGGGCCGGGAGGCCGGCGCGCCGTCGGCAACGACGGCGAGGGGTCGAAGGACGTCTCCGGAGGCGGTCGCTTCACCCACATGACGATGTGGGCGCGCGACGTCCAGGGCCTGCGGAACCTGTTCTGGCTCTCCACGCAGGCCAGTTACGAGGGCCAGTTCCCGGCCGGCAAGCCGCGGATGGACCGCGAGCTGATCGCGCAGCGACCGGACGGCATCATCGCCACCACCGGCTGCCCCTCCGGCGAGATCCAGACCCGTCTGCGGCTCAACCAGTACCCGGAGGCGCGGGCCGCGGCCGGCGCCTACCAGGAGATCTTCGGACCGGAGAACTACTTCCTGGAGCTGATGGACCACGGTCTGGACATCGAGCGCACCGTCCGCGACGGCCTGCTGCGCCTCGCCAAGGAACTGGCCATCCCGCTCCTGGCCACCAATGACGCGCACTACGTCACCGAGGACCAGGCCGACGCCCACGACAACCTGCTGTGCATCGGCGTCGGCAAGAACAAGAACGCCCCCGGCCGGTTCCGCTTCAACGGCTCCGGCTACTACCTCAAGTCGGCCGCCGAGATGCGCCGCCTCTTCTCCGAACTCCCGGAAGCCTGCGACCACACGCTGCTGATCGCCGAGCGCGTCGAGCCCTACGACGCGGTCTTCGACTACGTGGACGAGATGCCGCAGTTCCCCGACGTACCCGACGGCGAGACCCAGGAGTCCTGGCTGCGCAAGGAGGTCCTCAAGGGCCTGACCATGCGCTACGGGGACCCGGTCCCCCCACCGGTCATGGACCGGTTCGAGACCGAGATGGCGGTCATCGGGCCGATGGGCTTCAGCTCGTACTTCCTGGTCGTGGCGGACATCTGCCGGTACGCCCGGGACAACAGGATCCCGATCGGTCCGGGCCGCGGCTCGGCCACCGGCTCCCTCGTGGCCTACGCGACCCGCATCACCGAACTGTGCCCGCTGGAACACGGTCTGCTCTTCGAACGGTTCCTGAACCCCGAGCGCATCAACCCGCCGGACGTCGACCTCGACTTCGACGACCGCCAGCGCGACCGGATGGTCCGCTACGTCACCGAGAAGTACGGCGACGCGTTCACCGCCCTGGTCAACACCTTCGGCAAGATCAAGGCCAAGAACGCGATCAAGGACTCCGCACGGATCCTGGGCTACCCCTTCTCGCACGGCGAACGGATCACCAAGGCGCTCCCGCCGGACCAGAACGGCAAGTCCGCCCCGCTCGCCGCCCTCTTCGACCCCGCGCACGAGCGGTACGCCGAGGCCGGCGAGATCCGGCAGCTGTACGCCACCGAGCCGGACGTGCAGCAGGTGATCGACACCGCCCGCGGAGTGGAGGGCCTGACCCGCGGCACCGGGGTGCACGCCGCCGCGGTGATCCTGTCCAAGACGCGGCTGACCGAGCGGATCCCGCTGCACATGCGGGCCGCGGACGGCACGAAGATCACCGGGTTCGACTACCCGTCGTGCGAGGCGATGGGCCTGATCAAGATGGACTTCCTGGGGCTGCGGAACCTGGGCGTCATCGACCAGGCGCTGGCGAACATCCGCGAGAACCGGGGCGTCAACCTGGCCACCGTGGACCCCCTGGACGGCGACCCCTCCACCGTCGTGATCCCGCTGGACGACGCCCGGACGTACCGCTTGCTGGCCGCGGGCAACACCTTCGGCGTCTTCCAGCTCGACGGCGGCGGCATGCGGGCCCTGCTCAAGCTGATGGAACCCACCCGCTTCGAGGACATCGCCGCGGCCAACGCCCTCTACCGGCCGGGCCCGATGGCCGCCAACGCCCACACCAACTACGCACTGCGCCAGAACGGCAAACAGGACCCCACCCCGATCCACCCGGAGCTCAAGGAGGCCCTGGAGCCGATCCTCGGCTCCACCCACCACCTGCTCATCTTCCAGGAGCAGATCATGGCCATCGCCCGGCAGTTGGCCGGCTACACCCTGGGCGGCGCCGACATGCTGCGCCGCGCGATGGGCAAGAAGAAACCGGAGGTGCTGGCTGCGGAGTGGGAGACGTTCCACGGTGGCATGCGGGGCAACGGCTATTCCGACGAGGCGATCCGGGCCCTGTGGGACGTGATGCTGCCGTTCTCCGGTTACGCCTTCAACAAGTCCCACACCGCCGGCTACGGCCTCGTCTCGTACTGGACCGCCTACCTCAAGGCCAACTACCCGGCCGAGTACATGGCCGCGCTGCTCACCTCGGTCGGCGACGACAAGGACAAGGCCGCCGTCTACCTCGCCGACGCCCGCAAGAACGGCGTCCGGGTCCTCCAGCCCGATGTCAACGAATCCGTCGCGGAGTTCACCGCGATCGGGGACGACGTGCGGTTCGGGCTGCGCTCCGTCCGCAACGTCGGCGACGCCGTCATCGAAGCCGTCGTCGACGCCCGCCGCCGGAAGGGGAAGTTCACCTCCTTCCCCGACTTCGTGGACAAGGTCGATCTGCCCGCGCTGAACAAACGGGCCGTGGAATCCCTGATCAAAGCCGGCGCCTTCGATTCGCTGGGCCACTCCCGCAAGGGCCTGACGACCGTCCACGAGGACGCCATCGACGCGATCATCCCGGTGAAGAAGGCGGCGAGCTTCGGCCAGGACGACCTCTTCGCCGAACTGGGCGGCGGGGACGGCGACGGGCCGGCCTTCGGGCTGGACCTCCCCCTCGACGAGGAGGAGTGGCCGCGCCGCCAACTGCTGTCCACCGAACGCGAGATGCTGGGCCTGTACGTCTCCGCCCACCCGCTGGACGGGGCCGAGCACATCCTCGCGGGCGCGCGGGACTGCTCGCTCGCCGAGCTGCTCGCCTCCGGCCGGACCACCGGGGAGGTACAGCTGTCCGGGCTGATCACCGGCATCCAGCGCAAGGTGACCAAACAGGGCAACGCCTGGGCCATCGTCACCCTCGCGGACCGGGACGCCGCCGTCGAGGTGCTCTTCTTCCCCGCCTCCTACCAACTCGTACAACACGCCCTGTCCGAGGACACCGTCATCTGCGTCCGGGGCAGGATCGAGGACCGCGACGGCACCCTGAACGTCTTCGGCCGGGAACTGGCCGTACTGGACGTCTCCGCGGCCGAGCACGGTGGGAGGCCACCGGTGCGCCTGGCTTTCCCCGCCCACCGGATCACCGAGGGAGGGGTGCGCGAACTGAAGCGCCTCCTCACCGACCACCCCGGCGACTCCCCCGTCCACCTCAGCGTCCGCGGCACGGCCAAGACCACCGTCTACGCCCTGCCCGCCAAGGTGAACGCCACCACCCTCGCCTCCGACGTCAAGGGCGCGTTCGGCGCGGAAGCCTGGGCGGGCCTCGTATGAAGCCCACCCCCGACCGACCGGACCCCATAGCGCTACGGACCGCCGACCCCGCCTCCCCGCCCTGCCCGCGCTGCCGGACCCCGGTACTGCTGGTCGCGCGCTACCCCCACACCTGGCACAACCGCTCCGGACAGCCGATCCACGGCCTCAAGGAGTCCGTGCTCTGCGCCTCCTGCGACCCGGACGACCCGGCCGCGGCCGGACTCCTCGCGCTGTTCGCCGACGGCGGTCACCCGACCCCGACCACCCCCGACGCACTCGGCCCGCACCTGCACACCTGGCTGGCCGCGGTGCGCCACCGCACACCACGCCGCGCCGACTTGGACGCCGAGGAGGCCCGGTGGCGGGCCGGCGATCTGTAGCGGGCGACGGGCCGGACGCTTCAGACGCGGACCACTGCCTTCCCGGTGTTGCGGCCGTCCAGGAGACCGCGGAAGGCGTCCACGGCGCCGGCGATGCCCTCCTGGACGGTCTCCCGGTACGTGATCCTCCCGTCGGCCAGCCAGGCACCCATCAACCGGGCGAAGTGCGGGTGGCGGCCCATGTGGTCGCCGACCTCGAAGCCGCGGAGGGTGAGCCGCTTCTTCACCAACTCGATCATGTTGCGCGGCCCCGGCGGCGGCTCGCTGAGCTGGTAGCCGGAGATCGCTCCGCACAGCGCGGCCCGGCCGTCCACGGCGAGGGCGTCGATGGCGGCCTCAAGGTGGTCGCCGCCCACGTTGTCGAAGTACACCTCGATACCGCCGGGAGCGGCCCGGGCGAGCGATGCGCGCACGTCACCGTCCTTGTAGTTGAAAGCGGCGGTGAAGCCGAGCTCCTCGGTCAGGTACGCCACCTTGTCCGCGGATCCGGCGCTGCCGATCACCGCTTCCGCCCCGAGCAGCCGCGCGATCTGACCGGCCAGGCTGCCCACCGCACCGGCCGCACCGGAGACGAACACCCGCTCCCCCTCGCGCAACCCGGCGACCTCGGTCAGCCCGACGTACGCGCTCAGCCCGGGCATTCCCAGTACGCCGAGGAACGCCGAGTCCGGCACCCCCGCCACCCGCTCCAGCCTGGTGAACTGCCGGGCGGGGGCGACCGCCGCGGTGCGCCAGCCGAAGTCACTGAGCACCAGATCGCCGGGGACCAGACCCGCGGCCCGGGACTCCACGACCACACCGACCGCCCCGCCGGTCAGCGGCCGGTTCAACGGGTAGCCGGGCACACCCGGCTGCGGGGCGCCCATCAGCACCCGCATGTAGGGGTCCACCGAGAGAAAGGTGTTCCGGACCAGCGCCTCCCCCTGGGCCGGAGACCCCAACTCCCGTTCCACGAGGCGGAAGTCACCGGGATCCGGGCGCCCCACGGGGCGTGCGGCCAGATGCCATTCCTGGACGGTGTGCGTCATGCGAAGCCTCTCTTCCGACATCCTCAACATCCTTCTCATCCATGATCGATGCAGTGCGGCCACCATGCATCTGAGGGCCGTCGGCGGGCAACAGGGCCGGACGTACGCGCGGAAAGGGTACTCAGCACGGCTACGCGGAGCCGGCGTCGGCCCGCGCCGGGAAGAAATCCGCCGACCGGCGACTTGAACCGTCGTATGAAGGCGATTGTTTACCGACAGCACGGCGGCCCCGACGTCCTCAGCCTGGAAGAGCGGCCGATTCCCACACCCGGACCCGGCGAGGTCCGGGTCAGGATCCACCTCTCCGGGGTCAACCCGACCGACTGGAAGGCCCGTACGGTCTCGACCCTCGGACGCACCGCGGACGATCAGGGCCAGGTGCCCCACCAGGACGGCGCCGGAACGATCGATGCGGTCGGCGCCGGGGTGCCCACCGACCGGATCGGCGAACGGGTCTGGATCTGGGAGGCCGCCTGGCAGCGCGCGAACGGCACCGCCCAGGAATACGTGGTCCTTCCGCAGGCCCAGGCCGTCGCCCTGCCCGACCACGCCTCGTTCGAGCTCGGCGCGAGCCTGGGCATCCCCGCGCTCACCGCCCACCGCTGCCTGACCGTCGCCGACGACGGCCCGCGGCGCCTCGCTCCCGGCGCACTCGCGGGTCGGACCGTGCTCGTCGCGGGCGGCGCCGGTGCCGTGGGCAACGCGGCGATACAACTGAGCCGATGGGCCGGCGCCACGGTGGTGACGACCGTCAGCAGCCCGCACAAGGCCACCTTGGCCAGGGCGGCCGGCGCCCACCACGTGGTCAACTACCGCACGGACGACGCGGCTTCGGCGATCCGCGAGCTGGCCCCGGGCGGCGTCGACCTCATCGTCGAAGTGGCCCCCGCGGTGAACGCCGCCCTCAACCACCAGGTCGCGGCGCCCCACGCCACCATCGCGTTCTTCGCCGACACCGGTGGCGACACCCTCAACCTCCCCGTGCATCCCTTCTTGTTCGCCAACCTGCGGTGGCAGGGGGTGCTGGTCTACACGCTCCCCGAAGCGGCGAAGGCCAACGCCGTCGCCGCCGTCACGGCAGCCGTCGCGGACGGCGCACTGCACGTGGGGGACGACGCCGGACTGCCGCTGCACCGCTTCCCCCTGGAGAAGGCCGGCGACGCGCAGGCCGCGGTGCAGCACAACATCGTCGGCAAGGTGCTGGTGGAGGTGGCCACCGGGTGACCCAGCGGCTGCGGCGCGGCCACGAACACGTAGGCGGGTAGGCGAGCGGGCCGCGAGCGCAGGCCCGTATGCCGTTCCGCTACATGTTGGGCAGACCGTGGCGCTTCCAGATGGCCTTGCCGCAGTAGACGCTGCCGTCGTCGACCTTCCATTGACGGTCGCTCCCGCAGGCGTCGTTCGGCGCACCGTTGGGGTACACCCTCGTGACCTGCACGGTGTATTGGTACTTGTCCGGGATGCCGGCGCCGCACGGGGTGACGGCGTTCCGGTAGACGGAGAGCGTCTGGCCCTTGGCCTCGGCGAACATGCACTGGCCGTCGGCGTAGTTGCGATTCAGGCAGAGGTTGGTGTGGGTGCCGTCGCGGTTGCCGTGGAACCACGTCATATCGTCCGAGGCGCAACTCCCGTACTGTTCGATCGACTTCACGCGGTAATAGGCGTCGCTGCCGGAGCAGCTGGTCACCGTCGGGGTGGACGGGGTCCAGTCCAGGCCCGTACCGGGGTAGTTGTCCAGGCATTCGTCAGTGGAGACGCGGCCGAAGGCGATGTCCTCGGCACTGGGCGGCGTGGGACTGGGACTGTACGGACTGGGGCTGGGGCTGAAGGTGGTGGGGCGAGGGTCGATGCCCGCGCCTCCGCCGGACGTGCCCGCGCCTCCGCTGGACGTGCCGGCGCTCAGGTTCCGGCCGTCGCTACCGGGCGTCGTTGCGCTACTCGTCGGCGTTCCGGCCGAAGTGTCCCTCGACCGGTCCACGTTGTGCTGGACCAGCCAGATGATGCCCAGAACGAGGAGCACCGCCCCACAGATCGCGCCCCAGTCGGCCTTGCCCTCCTTCTTCCCGCCGCCTCCCGGCTTCGGCGGCGGATCGCTCTTCTTCGGCTCCGGGCGCGGCACCGGCTTCGGTGCCCGCGCCCGGTCCTGCCGCTCTTGGGTGAGGAGCTTGGTGCGGCCCGGCAGGTCCGAGGTCCAGCCGCGGGTGACCGTCTCGGCCTCCGCCTGGTCGGCGGCGCGCTGGAGCCGGCGGCCCTCCTCGGCGTACTGGCCGATCAGCGACGTCCAGCCGGGCGGTAGGACCCGGGTGGTGCCCTTGGCGAAGCGCCGGGTCAGCTGCTCGGCGGTCGGCCGGTCGCCGGGTCGCACCGCGAGACATTCGCCGATCACCCCGGTGAGGCCCGCGGACAACCCGTCCAGGCTGGTGGCGGCCCGTCGCACGTAGTTGAGCTGCTGGAGCGGCTCGTGGGTCTCCGGGTAGGGCAGTTTCCCGCACGCCACGTAGTACAGCGTGATGCCGAGCGCGTAGATGTCCGAGGCCGGGGTGCTGGGCTGCCCCTCGGCCTGTTCCGGCGCGGCGAAGGCGATGGTCCCCAGGGTGAGCCGGGTGCTGGTGAGGTCGCTGGCGTGGGAGATGCCGAAGTCGATGACCTTCGGACCGTCGGCGGGTAGCAGGATGTTCAGCGGTTTGACGTCCCGGTGCACGATGCCCTTGCCGTGCAGTTCGGCCAGCGCCCGCACCACCCCGGCGCCGATCCAGCGCACCGCGCGCTCGTCCCCCAGTGGCCCCTGCTGTACGACCAGCGCCTCCAACGAGGGCGCCGGCACGTACTCCATGGCCATCCAGGGCCGACCGGCCTCGACGTCGGAGTCCAGCACGCGGGCGGTGTTGGTGCTCGTGACGCGGCGGGCGAGCCGGACCTCGCGGTCGAAACGCTTGCGGGCCTCCGCGGTGACGCCGCCCGGGGCCAGCAGGGTCTTGACGGCGGCGATCCGGCCGGAACCGGGATCCCGCCCGAGGTAGATCACGCCCATACCGCCGGTGGCCAGCTGGCCGAGCAGCCGGTAAGGCCCGAGTCGACGCACCTCACCACTCAGTGCGAACACGCCCATCTCGAACGGCTCTGTCACAGCGGCACCCCCCCGTGCTGCTTCCCATGGTGGTACTGACGCATGCCGTCGAACCCCGGTTCCTCGTACAGGAGTTGACAGCCGGCCAGGTGAACATCGGGGGGACGTCGCCGAGCTTGCGCCGGGGCACGAGACCGCCGGTGCGGCGCCTCCTGAACCACCGCGCGGCTGAGGCAGTCCAGGGCGTGGGGGGGGGGGGCCGGGGGGGCGGGCCACCCCCGCGGGGGGTGCGGGGCAGCCGAGA
>NZ_JBHVQS010000013.1:0-54550 GCF_042886435.1 Streptomyces sp. NPDC058000 | reverse complement strand
CCCGGGCGGGGGCGCCCCCCCTTTCCCCCCGGGGGGGCGGGCGGCGCGGGGGGGGGGGGGGCCCGCGGCGGCGCCCCCCCACGCCCTGGCTTACTTGCCTGCGCTCATCAGCAGATGCCCCCGGCGGAACCGTTCCCCCTCGCCTGGCTCACGCAGCATCCGGCCGACCTCGGTGAAGCCGACCTCACCCGCCAGCCCCGCGAGCTCGTCGATCGGCCATCGGTAGGCTGTCGCCACCTTGTGGTCGAACGCCGTGGTCGGCTCACCTTCCGACTCGAAGAAGGCGAGCAGAAGAGTTCCGCCGGGCGCGAGCACCCGACGGAACTCGGCGAAGTACGGGGGCACGTCCTGCGGTGGGGTGTGAATCACCGAATACCAGGACACGATGCCCTGCAACTGGCCATCGGCCATGTCCAGGGCGTCCATGGAACCGACCTCGAACCGCAGGTCCGGGTATGTCCCACGGGCGAGATCGATCATCACGGGCGACAGGTCGAGGCCGAAGACGTCCAGCCCCAGATCCCGCAGGTGTGCAGTGGTACGTCCAGGGCCGCAGCCCAGCTCGGCGACGGGACCGGAGCCGGCGGCCCGCACTATCTCGGCGAACGCGGCGAGCACCGCGCGATCCAGCGGAAGACCGTCGAGTGCATTGCGGGAGAGCTCGTCATAGAGGACGGCGACGGCATCGTAGGCATCCGCTGTCGCACGGTGATGCGAGGAGAGTTCAGTCACAAGCGAGGACACTAGAGCCTTCCCAACGCTGACGGCCAACCATCGGACAAGCCCCACTGGCGACTACTCGAAGCGACCGGGGCGCCCTCTGCATCGCACGCGACAGTGCCGCTGACACCGGCGCTGAGCTGCACAAACCGGCCTCCACTCGCCTCGCGCCACACGGTTGCCCCCAGAAGCGACGAGACCGACGACAACCAGCGGCCCGCCCGGCCCCGTCGGCCAACGAACGGCCGGCCGAGGGTGCTTGCCTGCCGGTCGTTTCGTCGAGCGACCTACCACTCAGCCGACCACGGGACACCTAAACGGCGTCGAGTTCGGCCAACTCCGCTGCGGTGAGCTTCAGATCGGCCGCTGCGGCCGAGTCGCGGATGGTCGCCGGCCGGGTCGATCCGGGGATCGGGATGACGACAGGGGACATGGCCAACTCCCATGTCAGGCACACCTGTTGGGGACTGACCCCGCGCTCCTCGGCGATCCGCGCGAACGCGGCGTCCGATGAACCCAGGTCGGCCGCACGGGAGATCCCGCCCAGCGGGCTGTACGGCAGGAAGGCGATCCCCAGCTCAGTGCACAGTCGCAACTGCGGCTCGCTGTCGCGCGCAGCCGGCGAGAAGTTGTTCTGTACGGACACCAGCCGCTCGCCGAGGATCCCATGGGCTTCGCGGAGTTGGTCGGAGCTCACATTCGAGATGCCGACCGCACGGATCTTGCCCGCGTCGTACAAGTCGCGCATCGCCCCCACCGAGTCGGCGTAGGGGACATTCGGGTCCGGCACATGCAGCTGGTAGAGGCCGATGGAGTCCCCGCCCAACCTCTTGAGCGAGTCCTCGCACGCCTTCCGCAGCGTCGCGGGATCCCCGTTGAAGGACCACGAGCCGTCGGCTCCGCGTGCCGCCCCGCCCTTCGTACCGACCAGCACCTCGGAGGTGTCACCGCCGTACGCGGCGAGTGCGCGGGCGATCAGCGACTCGTTGTGGCCGGCCTCAGAGGAGTTCAGGCAGTACGAGACGGCCGTGTCGATGAACGAGATCCCGGCGTCGAGCGCGGCATGGACAGTCGCGACGGCGCGCTCCTCATCCGGCCGGCCCTCGATGGAGAGCGGCATCCCACCGAGCCCGATGGCGCTGACCGTGGCACTGCCGATGCGGCGATTATGCATTTCCCTACCCCCTGGAGCGACGCGATGCGAGGCGATGCGACGCCCGCGACCTTACGCTTCGAGGCTCGTGTCCACAGCTGTTCCCCGGATACGCCCGGCGGTGGGCGTACATGCCGGGACGAGCGGACAGAGCGCACCGTAAGCGCGGCAGCTGGCACGTTTCCGGCGGTCCCGCGGCGCCACGAAAATCCGCCGGACAGGCCCTCTGGGCACCTCGGGCGTTCAGAAAGTACCGGTCAGGCCCTCGATCGCCGTCCGGGCCCACTCCTGCGCCCCCGCCGCCGTACCGGCCACCACGCCGGTGGCGACCGGGGCCAGCGTTCCCCTGAGCGTGGCGAGTGCGCGGCGGAGCCGGCCTTGTTCGGGAGGCGTCGGCTCGGTGATCGTCGCGAGCACCTCTCTGGCCGCGGCCTCGGTGTCCTCGCGGTCCTGATCGGCGAGGCCGGCCCGGGGCAGCTCCCGGAGCAGGTCGGTGACCAGGGCGGCGAGCGCCTCGAAGCCCGGCGCGGCCGTGCTGTCGTTCTGTTGGCGCTGGGTGACCGTGTGGTTGTTCCAGGCGAACTGGGCGCCGGAAACCGCGGCGTGGAACACCGGCCCGGCGGCGTTGTTGGGGTTGTTGGGGTTGTTGGGGTTGTTGGGGTTGTTGGGGTTGTTGGGGGTCTGTGGATCGTTCATGTGCGGGATCCGTCCTCGTCGGTCTGCTGCTGGATGACGTGGTGGTTGTTCCACGCCAGCTGAGCGCCGTTGACTGCGGCGTTGAAGACCGGGCCGTGGAAGTTGTTGACGGTCGTCGGCGGGGGCTCGGCGGGCTTCGTCTGCTGCGTGACGACCGCCAGTGACGTGCGGAGCGAGACCAGTTCGACGCGGCCGTTGTCCTGCACAGCCACCCCCTGTGTGCCGTCCACGGAACAGTCCGCCAGCCGGCCGGCACACCTCTCGTCGAAGCTCGCCCCCGCGGCCGCACAGTCGACGAACTCACTGTTCGCGACGTCCAGATAGGCGGAGCCCAGCCCGCAGAGGCCGAACGCCTCCGAGCCGGTCACGGTGAGGTTCCGCGCGACGAACCGCGCCGCGCCGAACCCGATGGCCCCACCGGCGCTCACCTCTTTGACGTCACAGCCGTACGCGAACAACTGGGCGTCCTCGCCGACGCCGAAGCCCAGGCGCCCGCGCTCCGCCACCACGCCCTTGAGCGTGACCCGGGAGTGACCGAGCACCTCCGCCGCGGACATGTCGAAGTCCCGGAATCCGGAGTCGGAGACCTCGGCCGTGGTGCCCACGCCACCCCGGGTCTCCAGGCCCGACGGGCAGCGCTCCACGAGGACGTGCTCGAACACGGCCTTGGCCTCGTCGCAGACCCGCAGCGCGACGCTCGTCAGGTCACCGATCTCGACCCGGGCGAAGCGGCCCCTGGCGGCGTCGGTGACGGCGATGCCGACGTTGCCTCCCGAGATGCGGCAGCCGTGGACCTCAGGGGCCCCGCCCTGGGTCGAGAAGACCGCGACGTTCCCCGCGGCGAAGACCTCGCACTCCTCGAACCTGCCGCGGCCCGACGTCTGGACGTTGATGCCGGTGTCGCGGCACGCGGTGAACGTACAACCGCGCACCACCGGGTCGGCGCCACTCGCCACCGCGATGCCGTGTTGTGCGTCGGTGACGCGCGTGCCGTCCACGGAGCCCCTGGACTGCTCGATGAACAGGATCGCCTCGGCGTCCACGGCGTGGATCGCGCAGTCGGTCACGGTGAGTTCGGCCTGTGTGTCCGCCACGATGGCCGCCTTCCCGGTGCCGGTCAGCTCGCACCCGGTGACCTCGGCCCGCGCATCGCTGACGCGTACGCCGTGGATGCGGCTGCCGCCGATCCAGCTGTCGCGGACCACGACGTGGGCGCCTTCGATCACCGCGACGGCATTGTCGGCGGCATCGCTGAACCGGCACCGTTCGATGAGTCCGTCGGCGCCGACGAACAGCGTCCGGCCGTGCCTGATCTTGCTGTCCCGCAGCGTCACGGTGGTGTTCGGCCGCGCCCGCACGCTGATGCCGTTGGGTGCCTGGACCTCCGTGTGTTCCAACGTGAGCGTTCCCGCCTGGCAGCTGACGACGTCGGCGTCGCGGCCGATCAGCACGAGGCCATGGACGCGAACCGACCCGAAGGCGTCGAGGACGGCCCCGCGAGGCCGACGCACCACCACGGAGCCCGGACCGTCGATCGCGACCAACTCGACCTCGCCCCGGACGGTGAGCGCCTCCTCGTAGCGGCCCGGCGGGATCTCGACGCGCGCCGGTCGGCCCCGTCCGGCCGCGGCGGCGAGGGCGGAGGCGATGTCGGGGTAGGCGCGACGACCGCCCCGCGGCGATACGACGTACCTCGCGACCATCTCGACTTCCCCCACGCAGCCCATTTGGAGCCGTCGATGCTACCCGAACGGCGGGCCGGGACGGAGCCGTTGGCGGGGCCGAGCCGGGCCGGGCGGGGCCGAGCCCGGCCGGGGCCAGCAAGCCCGGTCCTACGCCCGCAGTTGGGCAAGGGACCGGGCAGCACGCGCATCCAGCTCAGCCCCCCTCACACACCAGTCACCCCCACAACTCGGTCACCCCCACAACTCGGTCACCCTCACAACTCGGCGCCCCTCACCATTGGACGGGCACGTGACGAGGGCCGCGCAGCATGGCGTTCTGCCGGTAGGGGGGCGGGTCCTGGACCAGGCGTGCCGTGGTCAGGCGGGGCATCAGCGCGCCGAGTGCGGTATCGGCTTCGATGCGGGCGAGTGGTGCGCCGTAGCACAGGTGGATACCGCTGCCGAAGGCGAGGTGCTCGTTGTCCGGGCGGGTGGGGTCGAAACGGTCGGGCTCGTGGAACCGCCTGGGATCGCGATTGCCTGAGGCCAATACCAGGATGACGGACGTGCCTGCGGGGATCGTGGTGCCGGCGACCTCGATGTCCGCCAGGGGGACTCGCTCCCGCATCTGTACCGGGGGTTCATAACGCAGCAGTTCCTCCACGGCTCTTGGCAGCAGGGCGGGTTCGCCGTGCAGCCGGTTCAGGTGCTCGGGCTGGCGCAGCAGTGTGAGCACCCCGTTGGTGATCAGGTTGACCGTGGTCTCGTGCCCCGCGATGAGCAACAGCGTGGCGGTTGCCGCGAGTTCCTCGGGGGTGAGCCGTAGGGACGGATCCGGCTCGTTGACGAAGGCGGAGAGCATGTCGCCGGTCGGGTTGCCATGGCGCCGCCCGGCGAGGTCCAGCAGGTACTGGTTCATGTCGATCCGGGCCTGATTACCCGCCTGGTCCTGCTCCGTGGTGTCCTCGTCCGGCCGCATGTCGGCGGATGCGACCAGTGCGTCGGCCCATCCCCGGAACAACGGTTCGTCCTCGCGCGGTACGCCGAGCAGACGGCAGATCACGGTGACCGGCAGCGGGTAGGCGAAATCGTCCACGATGTCGATCTGCCGACCGGTCGGGAGCGCCTCCACCAGTTCCGTCGTGATCCGGGCGATCTCCTCGCGCATGGCATTGACCCGGCCCGGGCTGTGCGGCGGGCCGAACGGCCGCATGGCCAGCCTGCGCAACCTGTGGTGCTCGGGGTCGTCGAGCCGCAGGAACGACGGGTCCTTCGTCTCCTTGGACGGCGACGAGGCGGTACGAGAGCGCTCATCGGCACTCATCCGCGGGTCGTGGAGCAGAGCGGCGAGGTGATGGTAGGTGCCGACCAGATAGCTGCCGTCCGCCTGCCGCACCGCGGGACCGGCCTCGCGGAGCTCCGTGTACAGCGGGTAGGGATCAGGGCGGTTCGCGTAGTCGGTGATGCGGGACAGCAGGGTCTCGGAGTCCATGGTGGCTCCTGGTGGTGGGACGGGAGGTGGCTCAGCGGGTGGGCTGCACCACCATCAGCCGGCGATCGGGCAGATGACCGGTGAGCGCCACGACGGGCTCGTGAGACAGCCCTTTGGGGTCCGGCACGTCGGACGGAATCGGGATGTCGGCCGTGAGTGCACGGTCCGCCGCGCCCGGTGGGGGCGGGAACGGGGCCGCCGTCTCGATCAGATGGCGGTAGTAGTCGAGTGCCTTGGCCATGTCGACGGTGACGGCCGCGGTGACCCGTCCTCGGTAGCCGTACACCATTGCCAGGCGGCTCGCCTCCAGGGAGCCCTGGGCGATGACCACGTGGTCGGAGTAGGTGGGCACGCCCACCGACTTGATGTTGAGCCCGAACTGGGTCGACCAGAACGTCGGAATGGTGAGGTGAGGGCGCTGGAGGGGCCCCGGACTGACCATGTTGTGGGCCGCCACCTCGGCCTGTGCGACGGCGTTGCCCCAGTGCTCCAGGGACAGCATCTCGTACCCGAACAACGGATGGGGGAACCGGGAGACGTCACCGGCCACGAAGACGTCGTCGGTGACGATCCCGTACATGTTGAACGCCCGGCAGCCGGCGTCGCAGGCGATCCCGCGCGGGCCCGCCGCCAGCCCGGACTCCGCCAGCCACTCGACGTTGCGGACCGCTCCCAAGGCCACGACGCAGACGTCCGCCTCGACCCGGGTGCCGTCGGACAGGTCGGCGCCGGTGAAGCGGCCGCTCCCGTCCCCGTGCAGGGCGGTGACCGTCACCCCGCAACGCAGGTCCACGCCGTGCTCGCGATGCATCAGGGCCGCAAGCCTCGACAGCGTCCCGCCGAGCGCACCCACCAGAGGGGCGGGGCCGCGTTCGGCGACGGTGACGTCCAGTCCGCGTTCCCGGCAGGCCGAGGCGATCTCCGAGCCGGTGAACCCGGCGCCGATCACCAGCACCCGCCGCGGCCCGGCGGCCAGCGCCTCGGCCAGCCCCTCGGCTTCGTCGATGGTGCGCAGGGTGAAGACCCCTTGCAGGGCGCCCTCCTCCGGGTTGGGCCAGGGACGCGCCCGGGTCCCGGTGGCGATCAGCACCCGGTCGTACGACAGTGACTCGCCGTCGGCGAGCAGCACCTGTTTCGCGAGCAGGTTCAGGCCGGTGGCGGCTACTCCCAGCCGCCACTCGGCGTCCGGGTCCCGGCGCATCGGCAGCCCCGTGGTGTCCGCCGGCACAGGGCCGAGCAGCACCTGCTTGGAGAGCGGAGGCCGGTCGTAGGGAGGACGGGGCTCGTCGCCCACCACGGTGAGTGAGCCGGCGAACCCCTCCTCGCGCAGTGTCTCCGCGGCTCTCAGCCCTGCCAGCGACGCACCCACGATGACGATGCGACCGGACCGCAGATCATTCGGCACCGGCGCTCACCTCCCTGCCGATGAGGATGGCCTGGACGGGGCAGGCAGCCGCGGCCTGGCGCACCCGCTCCAACTGATCGTCGGGTACGGCCGGGGCGTAGAGCAGCCCCTCCTCCCCGTGCAGCTGGAACACGTCGGGTGCGAGGAACACACACTGCGCGTAGCCCTGACAGCGCGTGAGATCCACAACTATTTGCATCCCCACCGCTCCCTCCGTCGCTCGCCCCCTCCGTTCCATCATGGTCCGCACCGCTAACGCTCGCCATGCCGGCCTCGGCAGGGCGGACCAGCGGGGTGCGGCGGCGAAGTCGGCGAGGAGACGGAGACGGCCCGTGGTGGCTGCGGTGCGGTTGGTGACGCACCACGGGGGCTTGGGCGAAAGGGCCATCTCCCCGTGCAGGACCGCTCGGCGCACCGGGCGGAAGGGGCCCCGTACGACCGCGCGCTTCGGACCGTCCAGGTGGAGGGCGTCGAGTGCGGGTCCGAGTGCGGCGATGGTGCGGGGTACGGGGGGCGTGGGCAGGTTCGCGCCGAGTGTGCCGGTGCACTTCTCGTGCGCGGTGCGGACGGCTCGGTCGAGGAACTGCCGTGGTGCGCCGGGTAGTTCGAGAACCGTAAGGACCGGGGCGAAGTCCTCGGCGGTCAGGGCCGGTTCGGGCTCCGCGTGGTCGAGGTGCGTGAGCAGCAGCCGGCACCCGCCGACTGGCCGCCGTTGCTTGCCTTGGTGAGGTCGGCCGCCTTCTCCGCGGCCGTGGTCGTGGGCGCGTTGGTGTTCCCGCGCGTCACCGTCGGGAACACCGAGGCATCGACGACCCGCAGACCCGTCGCGTCGGACAGGCGCGGTGCGGCGTCGACCACCGCGCCGATGGCACGGGTCGACGTCGGGTGATACTGCGGCTGGCCGGACCGCTGCGCCGGGCGAGGAGGTCCGCGTCGGAGTGCGAGGCGCCGGCGCGTCGCCGTAGGGCCGGTGACGAGGTCGGCCAGGTGCCGGCGGTCTCCAAGAACGCACCCCGGTCTCCGAACTTCGTGGCCGGGGTGGCGCGGCGGGGCCGCCGTCGGCGGGGCGGATACTCCGTTCGGGTGGGCGGCGCCACGGCACTGCCCGCGGAGTCGCGGGTCCTTGCGGCCGTCGGTGGATCGCTTACGGATTGCGGAGCCCTGCGCCCCGAGCGGCGGGGACATCGCCCGAGGACCGTCCATCGCGATGGAGAAACCTCGTGAACGACGGTGCAGCGGGCACCTCTCGGCCCGATACTTGATCCGTCGAGGCAGTCCCATAGGAAGGTCACCCGATTGGCTGATAACTCATCAGGAAGGTCGACATGGGGTTCAGTATCTGTCCCGTCAGCCCCCGCGTCCGGGCGCCCTGGAGCGACCGGATCGGGAACCAGCGAAACCTCGTATGACCTGGGAAGGCCCGGGTCGCGGTCATGCTTGCCAAGCGCCCTGGGAGGTACCCGTGAAGATGTTGATCAACGTCGCCGAGACCGTGGTGGCGGATGCCCTGCGGGGGATGGCCACGGCGCACCCGGAGCTGGTGGTGGACGTGGCGAACCGGGTGGTCGTGCGGCGGGACGCGCCGGTGGCCGGGAAGGTGGCGCTGGTCTCCGGCGGGGGGAGCGGGCACGAGCCGTTGCACGGGGGGTTCGTGGGGCCGGGGATGCTGGATGCGGCGTGTCCGGGCGAGGTGTTCACCTCGCCGGTGCCGGATCAGATGGTGCGGGCCGCGGCGGCGGTGGACTCCGGGCGCGGGGTGCTCTTCGTGGTGAAGAACTACACCGGTGACGTGCTGAATTTCCAGATGGCGGCGGAGCTGGCGGAGGACGAGGGGGTGCAGGTCGCCAGCGTGCTGGTCGATGACGATGTCGCGGTGCGCGACTCGACCTTCACCGCGGGGCGGCGCGGGACCGGGGCGACGCTGTTCGTGGAGAAGATCGCGGGGGCCGCGGCCGAGGAAGGGATGCCGCTGGAGCGGGTGGAGGCGGTGGCCCGCCGGGTCGTGGCGTCGTCACGGAGTTTCGGGGTGGCACTGAGTCCGTGCTCGACACCCGCCAAGGGCGGCCCGACATTTGAACTACCGCCCGGTGAGCTGGAGTTGGGGGTCGGAATCCACGGCGAGCCGGGGCGGGAGCGGCGGGCGATGATGACCTCGCACGAGATCGCGGACGTCGCGGTGGATGCGGTCCTGACGGATCTGCAGCCGCAGTTGCCGGTGCTGGTGCTGGTGAACGGGATGGGGGCGACGCCGCTGCTGGAGCTGTACGGCTTCAGCGCGGAGGTGCGCCGGGTGCTCGACGAGCGCGGGGTGACGGTGGCCCGTACGTTGGTGGGGAACTATGTGACGTCACTGGACATGGCCGGGGCCTCGGTGACGTTGTGTCAGGTCGACGGGGAACTGCTGCGACTGTGGGACGCGCCGGTGGTGACGGCCGGACTGCGGTGGGGGCGGTAGGCGGTGGAGTGGTGGACGCTGGTGGGTGTCGCTCGTGCAGAGGGGTGATGGTGTGGTGGACACAACGCTTGACGGTGCGTTCTTCGTGCGGTGGATGGCCGCGGCGGCCGGTCTGATCGACCGGGAGGCCGAGCGGCTCACCGAGCTGGACTCGGCCATCGGCGATGCCGATCACGGAGCCAATATGCAGCGCGGGTTCGCGGCCGTGGTGAAGACCGTGGAGACCGAACCGCCCGGTGCGCCGGGGGCGGTGCTGGTCGCCGCGGGGCGGCAGCTGATCTCGACGGTGGGCGGTGCGTCGGGGCCGCTGTACGGGACGCTGCTGCGGCGCGCCGGGAAGAGCCTCGGCGAGGCGCCCGAGGTGACGGTGGCGGAGCTCCGGGCGGGGCTGCGGGCCGGCGTGACGTCGGTGCGCGAGCTCGGGGGCGCCGCGCCCGGGGACAAGACCATGATCGATGCGCTGGAGCCGGGCGTGGCGGCGTTGGAGACCTCGCTGGACGCGGCGGCCGCGGCGGCCGAGGAGGGGGCGCGGGCGACCGTGCCGATGCTCGCGAAGAAGGGGCGGGCGAGTTATCTGGGGGAACGCAGCATCGGACACCAGGACCCGGGCGCGACGTCCTCGGCGCTGCTGTTCGCAGCCCTCGCGGAGGTGGCGCGATGAGCGGCGCGGACGCCCTGGTGGGCGTGGTGCTGGTGTCGCACAGCAAGGCGGTCGCGGAGGCGGTCGCGGAGCTGACGGTGGGGCTGGCCGGCCAGGGCGCGAAGGTGCCGGTGGCCGCGGCCGGCGGGACGCCGGACGGCGGGCTGGGGACGAGCTCCGAGCTGATCGCGGCGGCGGCGCGGAAGGTGGACCACGGCGCGGGGGTGGCAGTGCTGGTGGACCTCGGCAGCGCGGTACTGACGGTGAAGGCGATGATCGCGGAGGGCGACGAACTCCCGGCGGACGCCCGGCTGGTGGATGCGCCGTTCGTCGAGGGTGCGGTGGCCGCCGTGGTCAGCGCGTCGGCCGGGGCGGATCTGGCCGCGGTGGTGGCGTCGGCCGAAGAGGCGCACGGGTACCGCAAGGAGTGACGGCCCGGTCCCCGGGGTGTGGGGTCAGGGTTTGCGGGCGACCGCGGCGTAGCAGGCGGCCTCGGCGTCGGTGACGTGGGTGGCGTCCTCGGGGCGGTCGGGGCGCCACTGGTGGGAGAGGGTGACGCCGGGGTCGAGCAGGTCCCAGCCGTCGAAGAAGCGGAGGAACTCGGCGCGGGTGCGGAACTGTAGCTCGGTGCCCGCGTCGCGGTAGATCCCGATGATCCGGGCCATCATGTCGGGGCTGTAGTCCGGGGTGGCGTGGGTCATGGCCAGCGTGCTGCCGCTGGGGAGGGCCGCCTTGAGGGTTTCCACGACGGTGTGCGCGCGGTCGTGGCCGTCGTCGGTGACGAAGTGCATCAGGGCGTTGAGGCTCAGCGCGACCGGCCGGGTCAGATCGAGGGTGGCGCGGAGTTGCGGGGCGGTCAGGATGCTGCCGGGGTCGGTGACGTCGGCCGGTACGTAGGCGGTGCGGCCCTCGGGGGTGCCGCGCAGCAGGGCGGCGGCGTGGGCGAGGACGATGGGGTCGTTGTCGGTGTAGACGATGCGGGCGTCGGGGGCGGCGTGTTGGGCGATCTCGTGGAGGTTGGGCGGGGTGGGGATGCCGGTGCCGATGTCCAGGAACTGGCGGAGGCCGGCGGCGGCGAGGTGCCGGGTGGCCCGGTGCATGAACTCGCGGTTGATGCGGGCGGCCACCAGGGCGGCGGGGAAGACGCCCAGGACGCGGCCGGCGGCCATCCGGTCGGCCAGGAAGTTGGTCTTGCCGCCCAGGAGGTAGTCGTAGATGCGGGCCGAGTGCGCCCGGTCCAGTTGCAGGTCCACCACGGGCTCGTGGTCCTTCATCGCGTGCTGCCTCCCCGTCGCCGGATGCCTCGCCGGCCGGTCGTTCCCCGGTGGGCGCGCCGTCGCGGAGAGCACTGCCCGGTGTGCGCGCGTTCATGCGCCGGGGCGGGTCCGTGCGCCGGGTGCCGGTCGTCGTGCGCCGGGGTGCCGGTGGTCGCGTCGTGGACGTCGGTGCGCGGGTTCTGATCGTTCTCGGTCACGAGTAGTCATGTGCATACGGAGCGCAGGATTATTTGTCGTCCGGTGCCACAAATCAGCGAGGTTTCCTGTTGATTGGAGGGTGAGGGCAACCGCCCTCCCGGCGCGGTCCCCGGTCCTCGGTGGCGCCGCGGCGGTGCACGGCGATCGGAACGAGGACGGCGCGTGAGCACACACCGGGACCGACTTCTGCCGGCCAGGAGGCCGGACCGTGTTGCCCTGCCGGAGATAGCCGTCCCGCAGGAGGCGGGCGGCGAGTTGACGCTCACCTTCCAGGCGTTCTTGACGACCCACGCCCGGAAGTGGCTGGCCTACGCCTATCTGCACACCGGCAGCGAGGCCGCCGCCCGCGAGGTGACCTTGGCGGCGTACGAGCGGCTCGGTCGGGTGTGGCCGCACGCGCTGCGACAGGCGTCGGTGGAGGCGTACGCCTGGGCGGTGCTCAAGGAGCGGGTCATGGAGTGGCTCTACGACCGTCGGCAGCCGACCGCGCTCACCGAGACCGCCGCCTTCGCCGTCGTCGCCCATGCCCTGCTGCGTGAGTGCCAGCAGCAGTTCGCCATGTTGGAGAGCCAGTTGGGGCTCTATGCGGCGATCTCGCGGCTGCCGGAACGGCAGTGCGACGTGATCGTGCTCCGGCATGTCATCGGGTACCGCGACGGGGAGATCGCCGCGCTGCTCGGGGTGGACGAGGTCACCGTGCGTTCGTACGCGAGCCGGGGCAAGCGGAAGCTGGCCGCCGCGCTCGGCATCGATCAGGGATAGCCGGCCGGGTGGCCGGACAGCTCAGCGGGATCAGCGGGAGTCGAACATGGGGGAACGGAAGATGACGAGGGCGTACCGGGATCCGGGTGAGCGGCGGGAGACCGTCGAGACGCTGCTCAGCGCCGCCGCGGCGGTGGCCGGGATCGACGGGCTGGCGGACTTCGGCGCGCTGGACGACGCGGGGGCGCTCGACGGGCTGGGCTGTCTGGCGCCGGCCGCGGCGGGACGGGCGGCGGAGCTGCCGCCCGCGGTGGTGCCGCCGGCGGTCCGGCCCGGGCGGGCCGCCCCCAGCGGGTATCCCACCGCGCGGGACGAGGCCACCCAGGAACTCCAGTTGGCGTGCGCGCTGGTGGTCAATGCGGCGGCGGCCGCGGCGAGCCTGGAGCGGCTGGTGAACGATCACCACATCGACCCGGAGGGGGCGCTGGTCTTCGGGTGCCTGCTGCACATCACCGGGCGGTCAGCGGCGGCGCACTTCTGGTGGCACTTCGGCGCCGGGGCCGGCAGCCGGACCGCGGCGTACTGCCTGTACCTGGCGCACCGTCGGGACGGCGAGTTCCGCGATGCCGCCTACTGGCGCGAGCAGGCCGCGCACGCGCCCGACGAGGAGCCCCGGGCGGTGGCGGCGTTCGACGAGAAGCAGTTGCTGCCGGACGAGGCCCGGCACAACCTGCTCGTCCAGTGGCACAGCGGGCTGGCGCCGACGCTGCCGACCGCACTGGAGAACGTGATCAACCGACTGGTGGTGGAGGGGGACGACGAGGACTTCGGGGTCATCCCCCGCCCGTCACCGACACTGGTGGCGGACCTGGGGCGGGCCCTCCACTGACGTCAACACGCCCGGTTTCAGAGGAAGTCGACACCTTGGGCGAGCGGGAGGTCGGCGGAGTAGTTGACGGTGTTGGTGGCCCGGCGCATATAGGAGCGCCAGGCGTCGGAGCCGGACTCCCGGCCGCCACCGGTGTCCTTCTCGCCGCCGAACGCGCCGCCGATCTCCGCCCCTGAGGTGCCGAGGTTCACGTTGGCGATGCCGCAGTCGGAGCCGTCGGCGGCCAGGAACCGTTCGGCTTCCCGCTGGTCGCGGGTGAAGATGCTGGAGGACAGGCCCTGCGGGACGCCGTTCTGCAGGGCGATGGCCTGGTCGAGGGTGCGGTAGGTCAGGACGTAGAGGATCGGGGCGAAGGTCTCGGTGCGGACGATGTCGGTCTGGTCGGGCATCCGGACGAGGGCGGGCCGGACGTAGGCGGCGTCCGGGGCCTCGGTGGCGAAGCGGCGGTCGCCGCCGGTGAGCACGGTGCCGCCGTCCCGCCGCGCGGCGGCCAGCGCCTCGGTCATGGTGGCGTGTGCGGCGGTGCTGATCAGGGGGCCGACGAGGGTGGCCGGGTGGTAGGGGTCGCCGAGCGGGAGTTGCTCGTAGGCGTGGGCGATGCGCTCGACGAGGCGGTCGGCGAGTTCCTCGTGGACGATCAGTCGGCGCAGCGTGGTGCAGCGCTGGCCGGCGGTGCCGGCGGCGGCGAAGACCGCGCCGCGGACGGTGAGGTCGAGGTCGGCGGAGGAGGCGACGACGGCGGCGTTGTTGCCGCCGAGTTCCAGTAGGCAGCGGCCGAACCGGGCGGCGACCCGCGGCGCCACCCGGCGCCCCATCCGCACCGAGCCGGTCGCACTGACCAGGGCCACCCGGGGGTCGTCGGCGAGCCGTTCGCCGTGTTCCGGTCCGCCGAGCAGCAGGTGGTGGACGCCGGGTGGGGCGCCGGTGTCGGTGGCGGCGCGGGCGAGCAGGGCGGTGCAGGCCAGCGCGGTGAGGGGGGTGAGTTCGGACGGTTTCCAGACCACCGGGTCGCCGCAGACCAGGGCGAGGGCGGTGTTCCAGGACCAGACGGCGACGGGGAAGTTGAAGGCGGAGATCACCCCGGCGACGCCGAGCGGGTGCCAGCTCTCGGAGAGCCGGTGGCCGGGGCGTTCGCCGGCGATGGTCCGGCCGTAGAGCTGTCGGGAGAGGCCGACCGCGAAGTCGCAGATGTCGATCATCTCCCGGACCTCGCCGAGCGCCTCGGAGTGGATCTTGCCGGCTTCGAGGGTGACCAGGTCGGCGAGGTCCTCCTGGTGGGTGGTGAGGAGTTCGCCGAGCCGTTTGACCAGGGCGCCGCGGACCGGGGCCGGGACGGTGCGCCAGGTGAGGAAGGTGCGGTGGGCGTCGGCGAGGGCGGCCTCGGCCTGGTCGGGGGTGGTGGCGGGCAGGTGGGCGAGGACGGCGCCGGTGAGGGGGGTGCGGGCGGCGACCGTGGCGCCGGTTCCGGGGGCCCGCTCCGGGTACGCGTCGAGTCCGGCGGCGCCGCAGCGGCGCAGCGCGGTGGTGGCGCGGGCCCGCAGGGCGTCGGTGTCGGGGAGGCCGAGGGTGGCGGGGTGCGCGCTGACGGTCATCGGTAACTCCTGTGTGGGCGAAGGATGGTGACTAGTTGTCAGATGCGGTGGTGGGCGTCGGGGTGTCCAGGGCGTGGAGGGCCGCGTCGGCGCGCAGGGCGGTCAGGGCCGCGCGCAGGGAGCGGTCCTGTTGTGCGGCGTAGCCGGTGAACGGGTCGAGCACCGGGCGGCCGAGGGCTTCGGAGAGGCGGTGGGCGTCGAAGGGGGTGCCGTCGCGGTGGGGGTCGCGGGTGCCGTCGCCGGTGAGGTTGGAGTGGAAGATGCCGGCGGCGGAGCGGGGCAGGAAGTCCTCGTAGACGAGGGGGTCGGCGGTGAGCCAGCCGTCGGCGAGCAGGGCGGCGAGGTCGGCGGGTGGGCGGTGGCCGTCGCGGGGGCGGTCGGCCACCGGGCGGTAGGTGAAGAACGCCAGCCGTTCGGCGGCGAGTTGGGCCTCGGTGCGGGGGAAGCCGCGCTCCCACAGGGTGCGGGCGGCGGCTTGTCGGTCGGCGTCGGGGCGGCCGGCGGTGCGGCGTTCGGTCTCGGCCGTGAGGGTGTCGTAGCGGGCCCGGCCGGTGCGGGTCAGGGCGATGCCGCGGGCCTCGACCTCGCCGAAGCGGACCCGCAGGGCGCCGCGGGTGACCCGGCCGTCGGGGTCGCGGAAGGTGCGGGGTTCGGCGAGCGCGCGGAAGGAGGTCTGGCGTAGCAGGACGTCGGGGCCGGCCCAGCGCGGAGGTCCCTGGATGCGGTCGATCATGGTGATGCCGCGCTCCCCCATCCGCCGGTAGAGGGCGTCGATGTCCAGGACGCGCGGGGTGAGGTGGTTGACGTGGGTGGTGGTGACCCCGCCGATGTCGGCGGCGACCGCGGAGATCCGTTCCAGTTCGGCGTACCAGGCGCGGTCGACGGGTTCGGTGGAGAGGGTGAACGCGTCGACGGCGAGGGTGAGGAGGCGTTCCGCGGCGGGCTCGTCCAGGCCGTGTTCGCGTTCCGCCCGCTCGGCGAGGTGGAGGAGGTCGGGCGGGAAGAGGCGGCGGCCGGCGAGGAAGGCGTCCAGGCGGGATTCCAGGTCGGGGTCGAAGAAGCGGCGGTCGCCGGTGGTGAGGAGGGAGGTGAAGACCCGGAAGGGGTTGCGGTCGAGTTCGACGGTGTCCAGGGGGCGGAACGCGGTGGAGACGACGGGGACCGCGCCGATGTCGCCGTCCCGGAGGTCGTAGAAGCCGACCGGGTGCATCCCGAGCGCGGCGAAGACCTGGGCGGCCTGGCGGAGTTCGGTGGGGGTGCCGACGCGGATGGCGCCGTGGCGTTCGGCGGTGACCCGGTCGATGCTGCCGAGCCGGCCGGCGTGCGGATCGCGGCCGGCGACCTCGTCGTTGATCTGCCCGGTGACCTCCAGGAGGGTGGTGTAGGCGGGGACTTCGGTGCCGTACATGGCGGAGAGCCGGCGGGCGAACGCGGCGCGCAGGCGCCAGGTGGGGATCAGGGCCATGGGGTCTCCTCTCCCGGATCGGTGGGGTCAGATGATGTGGGCCTCAGGGCGGGTGGCGTGGTGGCCGTCGAAGCGGGTGGCGGCGAGCGGGCCGACGTCGAGGAAGGGTTCGCGGCGCAGGTACAGGTCGCGGACGAGTTCGCCGACGGCGGGCGCCTGGAGGAAGCCGTGGCCGGAGAAGCCGGTGGCGTAGAGGAAGCGGCCGGGGTGCGGGGCCTCGCCGATGAGGGCGTTGCGGTCGGGGGTCATCTCGTAGAGGCCGGCCCAGCCGCCGGTGATCGGTGCGTCGGCGAGTTCCGGGGCCCGGCGGGCCGCGGCGGCGCGGAACGGGGTCAGCCACTCGCGGCTGAACTCCCGCTCGTAGCCGGGTTGTTGGGCTGGGTCGGAGAGGCCGAGGAGCAGGCCGTCGGCGCCGTCGTTGTGGAAGTAGAGGGTGGAGGCGTAGTCGAGGGTGAAGGGGATGCGGGGCGGTCGGGGGCGCAGCGGTCCGGTGAAGGCGATCTGGCGGCGTAGCGGGGTGACCGGCAGGGTGACGCCGGCGAGTGCGCCGACCTCGGCGGACCAGGCGCCGGCGCAGCAGATCACGGTGGGGGTGTGGACGGTGCCGTGCGGGGTGCGGACCGTCTGGATGTGGCCGTCGGCGGTGTCGATGGCGGTGACCGGGCAGCGGGTGCGGACGGTGGCGCCGAGCCGGCGGGCCGCGCGGAGGTAGCCGGTGACGGCGGCCCTGGGCGTGGCGTAGCCGTCGGTGGGTGAGAAGGCGGCGGCGATGAGGGTGCCGGGGTCGATGTAGGGGCAGAGGTCCCGGGCGGCGCGCGGGGTGATGATGCGGCTGGGTACGCCGTGCGCGTTCTGGATCTCGACGCCCGCGGTGAAGGTGTCCCGTTCGGCTTCGCTGCCGAGGAGGAAGAGGTAGCCGACGGTGTCCAGTCCGACGTCGGCGCCGGGGCGGCGGGCGAAGTCCCGCCAGGCGTCCAGGCTGCGCAGGCCGAGCCGGATGTTGAGCGGGTCGGAGAACTGTGCGCGGACCCCGCCCAGTGGTTTGCCGGACGAGCCGGCGGCGGGCAGGTCGCGTTCGAGCAGCAGTACCCGGCCGGCGTCCGCCTCGGCCAGATGGAAGGCGATGCTCGCGCCGATCACCCCGCCGCCGATGATCACGACGTCGGCGGCGGTGGGGAGCGGGGCGGGCTGCGGGTCGGGGGGTGAGGGAGCCGAAGCCGTGGGGTGGGCCATCCGGGGCGCCTTCCCGTCGTCGCGTCATCGGGTCGTCGGGATGTCGGGGTGTCGGGTCGTCAGTCGTCGCGTGGGTCGTCCGGCCGCCGGCAGAGGGCTGCGGGGCCGGTGCCCTTCGATGGTGCCGGGCGGGTGGTCGCCCGTCCATGCAGAGTCGTTGGAGGTGATCTATGAGCAGGTGTGGAGGTCCGGAGGGTTTGGCGGGACGCGGGTGGTGCCGGTGGCCGGTGGGTAGGGTCCCGCCGTGGAATTGCCGGGGGTGCAGCTCAGGACGCTGCTGGAGCTGACCCGGAGCCGCACCATGACCGCGGCGGCCGCGGCGCTGGGCTACACGCCGGGCGCGGTCTCCCAGCACATCGCAGCGCTGGAGCGGACCACCGGCACCGAACTGGTCCGGCGGGCCGGGCGCCGGGTGGAGCTGACGGACGCCGGGCGGATCCTGGCGGCGCACGCCGAGCGGATCCTGGGCGCCCAGGCCGAGGCGGTAGCGGCCCTGGAGCGGGCCCGCGGGGAGGTGAGCGGGCGGCTGCGGCTGGGGGTGTTCGGGACCGCCGCGGCGGTGTTGTTGCCGCCGGCCCTGCGCCGGTTGGCGGCCCGGCATCCCGGGGTGCGGGTGGTGAGCCGCGAGGTGGACGTGGACCAGGCGTACGCGGAGGTGCTGGCCGGGCGGGTGGATCTGGCGCTGGGCCTGGACTATCCGGACGCGCCGCTGGACCGGGACGGGGCGGTGGAGCTTGTGCGGCTGCGCTCGGAGCGGTTCGCGTTGGCGGTGCCGGCCGGGCGGGCACCCGGCGGGGTGGCGCGGGCGCCGCTGTCGCTGGCGGAGGCCGCGGCGTACGAGTGGATCCTGCCGGCGGCCGGCTCGTATTACGGGCGGGCGATCCGGACCGCCTGTCGGCGGGCCGGCTGCGAGCCGCGGGTGGTCCACGAGGTGACGGACACCGCGACGTCGCTGGCGATGGTGGGGGCGGGGCTGGGGGTGGCGCCGCTGACCGGGCTGATGCTGCGGCTGCGGTCGGAGGGGATCGTGGCGGTGCCGTTGCGGGAGACCGTCGAGCGGCACGTCGTGGTCGCGGTGGGGAGGACGGCCCGGGCCCGGCCCTCGGTGGCGGCGCTGATCGCGGCGCTGCGGGCGGGGGCGGAAGTGGGCGCGGAGTTGGGGCCGGAGCCGGCGGTAGGGCCGTGACCGGTGGTGGAGCCGTGACCAGTGGCGGGGCCGGAGCCGGCGGTAGGGCCGTGACCGGCGGTGGAGCCGTGACCGGCGGTGGCAGGACGCCCGGTCCGGTGTCGGGTGCGCGGAACGTCACACTCAGGAGTCAGACCGGCCCGGCGGCGGGGCGTCGCTCGCAGGCGTGACGGACTCCCCCACATGGCCGAGTCCGGCCGCGGTCAGCCCGCGGTGGCCTCGTCGGCGGGCGGCGGCCAGGTCGGGCGGCTGCCGGCGGGGACCGCGGCCAGGGCATGGCCGACCGTCGGGTAGCAGGAGAAGACCCCCAGGGACTGCGTCCCGACCAGGAGCTTGAGCATCCGGACGCCCAGGGACGCCAGCAGCAGCCGGCCTTCCAGGCGGCGGCAGAGCCATTCCAGGGCGAGCAGGCAGCTCAGGCCCCGGGAGTCGCAGAACCGCAGGGCGGTCAGATCGAGTACGAGGAAGCGGTGACCGGCCGAGACGATGGCCCGCGCCTCGGCAAGGAACGCCTGCTCGGTGCGGAGGTCGAGCTCTCCGCTGACCCGCAGCACCGCGCACTCGTCCTCCTGGACGAGTGCGGTGACCGCCAACGACCGCATCTCCGAGCTCATGCCGTCCAGCCTAAGCGCCGTCGGACCCCGCACCACCGGGGTGTCACCGGCGTACACCGGTGAGCCCGGGCGGCCGCCGCGGGCGCGCGCACGGCCCGGAACGGACTCGGCCCGGGGCCGGGGCACCGGAGAACAGCGCCCGGAAGCGGTCAGAAGCGGGCAGGTTTGGTGCCGTTGCGGGCCACTGCGGGCACATGAACTGTTGCTATAAACCTGGCTGCGGGCAGAAACGGGCACTGCCGTGACCGAACGGAAAGCGATCCGCGGGGAACGCGACCGAACGGAAGTCGGCGGAGGGAACGCGGCGGGCACATCCCGCCGGGGCAGGAGAGAGCTATGAGGGCCGAGGAACGCCAGAGTCGCCTCCTGCTGCTCGCCCGGCAGTCCGGACGCGTCGAGGTCGCCGAGGCGGCCACCGAATTCGGAGTGGCCCGCGAGACCGTGCGGCGCGATCTGCGGGAGCTGGAGCGCCGAGGGCTGGTCCGGCGGACGCACGGGGCGGCGTACCCGGTCGAGAGCGCGGGGTACGAGACCACGCTGGCGCGGCGGGAGACCCAGCAGGTGCCGGAGAAGCGGCGGATCGCGGCGGCCGCGGCGCAGCTGGTCGGCGAGGCGGAGACGGTCTTCGTCGACGAGGGGTACACGCCCGAGCTGGTCGCGATGCTGCTGCCGACGGACCGGCCGCTGACCGTGCTGACCGCGTCGCTGCGGACCGCCTCGCTGGTCGCGGCGTCCGACTCGACGACCGTGCTGCTGGCCGGTGGGCGGGTGCGGGCCGGGACCCAGGCGACGGTGGGGCCGTGGTGCCGGGACATGCTCGCCGGTTTCGTGGTCGACCTGGCGTTCGTGGGCGCCAACGGGATCTCCCGGGAGCACGGGCTGACCACGCCCGATCCGGCGGTCGCCGATGTGAAGGCGCAGGCGGTGCGGTCGTCGCGGCGGCGGGTGCTGGTCGGGGTGCACAGCAAGTTCGGGGCCAGCAGTTTCTGCCGGTTCGCCGGGATCGGTGACCTCGACGTGATCGTCACCGACACCGGACTGTCCGCGCCGGAGGCGCACCGTTACTCCCTCCTGGGGCCGCAGGTGCTCCGGGTCTGACCGCCCTCCCCCCGTCCGTCGCCGCCGGTCCGGCCGATGGCGTACCTGACATGCCCATGCCCGAATCCCCGGGCCGAGTCACCTTGGAAAGGCAGGAGCCGTGCGCGCACGATCCCCCGGAGCTGTCGGCGGCGCGGGCCGCCGCGTGCGATGGCTGGCCGCCCTCGCGGCCGCCCTCTCACTGACCACCGCCGGCTGCTACCGCGGCGCCGGCGACACCGGCAACGACGGCCCGCACACCCTCAACGTGCTGATGGTGAACAACCCGCAGATGGTGGATCTCCAGCGGCTCACCGCCGAACACTTCACCAAGGAGACCGGCATCCGGGTCAACTTCACCGTGCTGCCGGAGGACGATCTCCGCGACAAGATGAGCCAGGACTTCTCCAGCCAGGCCGGGCAGTACGACGTGGCCAGTCTGAGCAACTACGAGACGCCGCTCTACGCCCGCAACGGCTGGCTCACCCCGCTGGGCCAACTGGCCGGTAAGGACCGGGAGTTCGACCAGAAGGACCTGCTCGCGCCGGTACGTTCCTCGCTCACCGCGGCCGACGGCGAGGTCTACGCGGAGCCGTTCTACGGCGAGTCGTCGTTCCTGATGTACCGCAAGGACCTGCTGAAGGCGGCCGGACTGACCATGCCCGCCCGCCCCACCTGGACCCAAGTGGCCGCCATGGCAGCCAAGTTGGACGGTTCGCGGCAGGGACTGAAGGGCATCTGCCTGCGCGGGCAGCCCGGCTGGGGGCAGCTGACGGCGCCACTGACGACGGTGGTCAACACCTTCGGCGGGACGTGGTTCGACAAGGACTGGCGGGCTCGGCTGGACACCCCGGAGTTCGCCCGGGCGACCCGCTTCTACGTCGGGCTGGTCCGCGCGCACGGGGAGCCCGGCGCGCCACAGGCCGGGTACACCGAGTGCCTCAACGACATGCAGCAGGGCAAGGTCGCCATGTGGTACGACGCGACCGCGGGGGCCGGGTCGTTGGAGAGCGCGGACTCACCGGTCGCCGGCCGGATCGGGTACGCCCCGGCACCGGTCGAGCGGACCGGCAGCGCGGGCTGGCTCTACACCTGGGCCTGGGGCATCCAGAAGGCCAGTACCCACCAGAAGGCGGCCTGGGAGTTCGTCCGCTGGGCGTCCGGAAAGTCGTACGAGCGGCTGGTGGGCCGCGAACTGGGCTGGTCGCGGGTGCCGGCCGGGAAGCGGGCCTCGACCTACCGCGATCCGGACTACCTCAAGGAGGCCGGAACGTTCGCGGCGGCGACCGAGCGGGCGATCACCTCGGCCCGGCCGGACGATCCGGGGGTGCAGCCGCGGCCGGCGCCCGGGATCCAGTTCGTGGACATACCGGAGTTCTCGGACCTGGGGACGAAGGTGTCGCAGGAGATCAGTTCGGCGATCGCCGGCAAGCAGAGCGTCGACGAGGCGCTGCGGGCGGGCCAGCGGCTGGCGCGGGAGGTGTCCGATGCGTACACCGGTCGCTGAGCGGGCGAAGGCGTGGGCCCGGCGGGCCCCGCTGCTGCCCGCACTGGTCTTCCTGATCGCCGTCACCCAACTCCCGTTCGTGGCAACGGTGGCGATCTCCTTCATGCGCTGGAACGCACTGGCCCCCGACCGCCGCGGATTCGCCGCCTTCGACAACTACCGGGCGGTGGTCACCGATCCGGCGCTGCGGTCCTCGGTGGGGACGACGGTGCTGCTGACGGTGACGGTGGTGCTGGTCAGCCTGGGACTGGGGTTGGGCCTGGCACTGCTGCTGGACCGCGGCTTCCGCGGCCGGGGCGTCGTCCGCACCCTGCTGATCACCCCGTTCCTGGTGGTGCCGGTGGCCGCCGCGCTGCTGTGGAAGCACGCGCTGTACAACGCCTCGTACGGGCTGTTCAACGGCGTGCTGACCTGGCTCTGGCACCTGTTCGGCGCCGGCGACCCGCCGCAGCCGGACTGGATGACCAACTCCCCGCTTCTCGCAGTGGAGTTGTCGCTCATCTGGCAGTGGACACCGTTCATGATGCTGATCCTGCTGGCGGGGTTGCAGAGCCGGCCGGCGGACGCGGTGGAGGCGGCCCGGATGGACGGGGCCTCGCCCTTCGACGTCTTCCGCTACCTCACCCTGCCGCATCTGCGGCGCTACCTCGAACTGGCGGCGCTGCTGGGGACGGTGTACATCGTGCAGAACTTCGACGCGGTGTTCACCCTCACCTCGGGCGGGCTGGGCACCGCCAACCTGCCGTACACCATCTACCAGACCTTCTACCAGGCCCACGACTACGGCCGGGCGTCCGCGCAGGGCGTCGTGGTGGTGCTGTGCTCGCTGCTGGTGGCGAACTTCGCCCTGCGTACCGTGTCGTCCCTGCTGCGCGAGGAGATCACCCGATGACGCGAGGAGACCTCAGGAGCGGACGGCGGGTCCGTGGAGCGGCGCTGGGCCTGGTGGCCTGGCTGTGCGGGATCGCCTTCTTCCTACCGGTGGCGTGGATGGTGCTGACCTCCTTCCACCGCGAGCCGGACGCCGCGACCAATCCGCCGAGCCTGTTCGCACCGCTCACCCTGCACGGGTACCGGGAGTTCTTCGGCCTCGGTGGCGCGGGGGTGAGTCCCTGGCCGCCGTTGCTCAACTCCCTCACCGCGTCGATCGCTTCGACGCTGCTGGTGCTGGTGCTGGCGGTGCCGGCGGCGTACGCGCTGTCCATCCGGCCGGTGCGCAAGTGGCGCGATGTGCTGTTCTTCTTCCTCTCCACGAAGATGCTGCCGCTGGTGGCCGGGCTGCTGCCGGTCTACCTGGTCGCCCAGAACACCCGGATGCTGGACAGCATCTGGCTGCTGGTCGTCCTCTACACCTCGATGAACCTGCCGATCGCGGTGTGGATGATGCGGTCGTTCCTGGCCGAGGTGCCGGTGGAGATCCTGGAGGCCGCCTCGATCGACGGGGCCGGGCTGCCCACCACGCTGGTGCGGATCGTGGCGCCGGTCGCGCTGCCGGGCATCGCCGCGACCGCGTTGATCTCCTTCCTCTTCAGCTGGAACGAGTTGCTGTTCGCGCGGGTGCTGACCGGCATCGTGGCCGGGACCTCGCCGGTGTTCCTGACCGGGCTGGTCACCAGCCAGGGGCTGTTCCTGGCGAAGGTGTGCGCGGCGGCCACCGTGGTGTCGCTGCCGGTGCTGGTCGCCGGGTTCGCCGCCCAGGACAAGCTGGTGCAGGGCCTGTCGCTGGGCGCGGTGAAGTGACGGCTGAGCCGGACTGAGCGGCCCGGGCGGCCGGGGTGGGGCGTCCTGAGCGGTCAGCGGACGCCCTCGCCGGGCCCACCGGTGAGGGCGTCCGCCAGCCGGTCCAGGAATTCCCGCTGGGCCGCGACCAGCCGTGCACGCGCCTGCTCCGGGGGCCACCACGCCACCCGGTCGATCTCCGGGAAGCTCCGGAGCACCCCGGAGCTGCGCGGCCACTCCATTTCGAACGTGCCGGGCTCGATGCCCTCCGGGTCGAGGTCGGCCGCGACGGCCCAGACCGTCACCACCTTCCCGCCGGACTGTCGGACGTCCCCCAGGGGCACGTACCGCCCGTCCGGCGGCGGCACGCCCAACTCCTCGGCGAACTCCCGGCGGGCCGCGGCCAGCGGCTCCTCCGGCGGTACGTACTCCCCCTTGGGCACCGACCAGGCGCCGGCGTCCCGGCGGGCCCACAACGGGCCGCCCATGTGCGCCAGCAGCACCTCGGTGCCGCCGTCCGGGCCGCTGCGGTGCAGCAACAGTCCGGCACTGCGTCTCCCGGCCATCCGCTCCACTGCTCCCTTCCCACTCGCAGGTCCCGCCGCGTCACCGGTCCCTCCGCGTCACCTCGTCATACGTGGGCGGCTCGCCATACATGCACGGCTTGCCATACATACGCGGCTCGTCATGCGTGGGCGCCTCGTCATGCGTGCGCGGCGAGCACGGTGTCGATGGTGTCGGCCTCCGCGGCGGTCTTGTCCTCCCGGTAGCGCACCACGCGGGCGAACCGCAGGGTGACGCCGGCCGGATAGCGGGGCGAGGTCTGGAGTCCGTCGTAGGCGATCTCCACGACGAGTTCCGGTCGGACCGTCACCACCTGGCCGTCGTCCGCCACCGCCAACTCCCGCAGCCGTGCGGTCTGCCAGTCGAGGGTGGCGTCGGTGAGCCCCTTGAAGGTCTTGCCCAGCATGACGAATCCGCCGTCCGCGGCCCGCGCCCCCAGGTGCAGGTTGGAGAGCTTGCCGGTGCGGCGGCCGTGGCCCCACTCCGCCGCCAGGACCACCAGGTCCAGGGTGTGCACCGGCTTCACCTTCAGCCAGGCGGCGCCCCGGCGGCCGGCGCTGTAGGGCGCGTCGAGGGCCTTGACCACGACGCCCTCGTGGCCGCGGTGCAGGGTGCGGTCGAAGAAGTCCGCGGCGGCGGCACGGGCGCCGGGGTCGTCCGGGTCCGCCACGACGCAGCGTCGTACCCGCGCCGACTCCGGTACGAACGAGGCGAGTTCGGCGTGCCGGTGGTCGCCGGGGAGGTCCAGCAGGGCGCGCTCACCGAGCGCGAGCAGGTCGAAGAAGACCGGGGTCAACGGGAGGGCGGCGTGGGCCGCGGCGACGTCCGTCCGGGAGCCGAACCGGCCGGCGACCCGCTGGAACGGCACCGGGCGGCCGTCCGCGTCCAGGGCGATCACCTCGCCGTCGAGGATGAAGCGCGTGGCGGGCAGGGTCCGGACGAGGGCGGTGACCTCGGGCAGCCGGTCGGTGACCTCGTCCAGGGTGCGGGTGTGGATCCGCACGTCCGGGCCGTCCCGGTGCACCTGCACCCGGATGCCGTCGAGCTTCTCCTCCACGGCGCAGCGGCCGAGCCGGCCGATCGCCTCGTCGACGGAGGCGGCGGTCTGCGCGAGCATCGGTCCGACGGGCCGGCCGACGGTGAGCCGGAAGCCTGCCAGCGCCGTCGGGCCGGTGGAGAGCAGCGCCCGGGCGACCTCGGGGAGCGACCCGGCGAGCATCACGGCGCGCCGGACCGCGTCCGGCGGCGCGCCGGTGGCGGCGGCCAGTCCTTCGACGGCGAGCGCGTCCAGGGCGCCCTGGCGGACCTCGCCGGTCAGCAGCCCGTACAGGAAACGCTGCTCCTGGCCGGTGGCGGCGGCGAACAGTTCCCGGACCAGCCGCCGCCGCTCGGCCTGGGCGCCGGGTCCGGCGACCCGGGCCAGGGCGGTCAGTGCGGCGTGCACGTCGCGGACGGTGAGGGTGGGCCGGTCGGCGGGCGGCGGTGGGTCGCGCAGGGCGCTCCAGCCGACGCCGATCCGGCCCTGGGGCAGCCGCCCTGCCAGGTACGGGATGACCACCGGGGCGTCCTCCGGGTCGGCGGCCCGGAACAGCTCGGCCAGCAGCGCGGTCTTGCGTGACCGGGCCGAGGTGGCGGCGACCTCCGCCGACACCTGCGCGAGAGCGGCGAGCAGCATACGGTCATCCTGCCCCCGCGGCGGCGTCGCCGCTCCCGCACCACACCCCGCATCGAACGCGCGGTCGATTGCCGGGGTGCCCGTCTCGCCCCGCCGCCTACCGGCCGCTCTCGTGGACGATCTCGCCGCCGACCACGACCGTCTCCGCCACCGTGCCGGGGATGTCCTCGGGTGCGGCCCGCAGGATGTCCCGGGACAGCACCACGAAGTCGGCGAGCTTGCCGACGGTCAGCGAACCCCGTTCCT
This sequence comes from Streptomyces sp. NPDC058000, assembly GCF_042886435.1. Lineage (NCBI taxonomy): Bacteria > Bacillati > Actinomycetota > Actinomycetes > Kitasatosporales > Streptomycetaceae > Streptomyces > Streptomyces sp. NPDC058000. The sequence goes on along the minus strand of NZ_JBHVQS010000013.1, from coordinate 28,381 downwards.
CCTCAAGGAAGTTGGCGTACGCGGAGCCCATGGTGTAGGCGTGCACGGCGGTTTCCACGCTCACCGTCTCCTCGGGCTGCCAGGGCGCGCCGCCGGCCAGTGGCCGCCGGGTGAGGGCGCTGTAGATGCCGATCATGGGGTCCATCTCGGCGACGTTCCAGTCGCTGGAGAAGGCCAGCACGGCGCCGGCGGAGTGCAGGCTGCGCATCGGCCACGCCTTGTGCCAGCGCTCCGGGCCGACGTTCTCGGCCCAGTCCTGGCCGGGTCCGGCGATCTCCGGGGCGCAGTGCCGGGGCTGCATGCAGGCGACCACGCCCAGCTCGGCGAAGCGCGGGGTGTCCGCGGGGTCGAGGCACGCGGTACGGACCACGACCGGGCACTGGTCGTGGTCCGCTCGGCGGCCCGCCGACTGATCGCCCGGCCGGAGTGACCGGACCGGGCCGCCCGGTCCGGCCGGAGGTTCGCCTCTTCAACTGTCGCCGGTTCTCGTGCAGTACAGCCTGCCGGTGACCGTGTGAGGTCGACGGCGGCGTATCGACTCCAGGCTCCTGGTTCCTCCGGCCTCGGACGCGAGGCGGACCAAGACCGCGCACCGTCGTGACCGGTTCATCGCGACCCCGAGGCCCACACGACGGCAAACGCCTGGGACGAACGCCTCACACACGTGCCTTACATGTGCGCGTTACATGCGTGCCTTAGACGAACGCCATGGACCCATGCCTCATTGGGCCTGCTCGTGTCGGGTGAACGCGGCGATCAGGTCGTGGGCCGTGTTGTTGTCGGAGTCGGCCCCGTGGGCCTCGGCACCTTCGAAAGCGGCAGCCTCGGCGCTGCGGGGGAACATGGCCTGCTCGTATGCGGTGAGCGCGGCCTCGACATCATCGGGGTGTGCGGCGAGGGCCTTGCCGAGTTCGGCGCCGTCGAGCATGGCCAGGTTGGCGCCTTCGCCGTTCGGGGCCGCGAGGTGGGCGGCGTCGCCGAGCAGGGTCACCCCTGGCACCCGGTCCCACCGGTGCCCGGCCGGCAGCGCGTAGAGGGGGCGCAGGACCGGCGCGATGTCGCCGTCGGTGATCAGCGCGGTGAGCTCCGGCGCCCAGCCGTCGAACTCCGCCGCGATCCGCGCGGTGGCCACGGCGGCATCGGTGAAATCGATGGCGGCGAACCAGTCCTGCGGCTCGGACAGCCCCACGTAGGCGTGCAGGGTGTCACCGCTTTCCCGGTGGGCGAAGATCTCTCTGCGCGGCGTGGGCGCGATCATCGACCCGCCGCCGACCGCTTTCGCGGCGGCGGGGTGCCGGGTGTCGGCGTCGAACAGGTAGGTCTCGACGACCGACTTGCCGATGTACTCGGGCGTGGCGGTGGAGAGCAGCGGCCGGACCCTGGACCACGCGCCGTCCGCGCCGACCAACAGGCTCGTGGCGACGGTGCCGCCGCCGGCGAACGTCACCTCGTAGCGGCCCTCGCCGAGGGCACGGGTACCGCTGACCTTGTGCCCCCACCGGACGGTGCCGGCCGGGAGCGAGTCGAGCAGGATCTCTCGCAGTTCGCCGCGCTGCACCTCGGGGCGGCCCCCCGTGCCGTCGTCGGCCTTGTCGAACAGGACCGTCCCGTCCGGGTCGAGGATCCGCATCGCCTGGCGGCCCTCCAGGATGAGGCCACGGAACTCTTCCATCAAGTCGGCTGCCTCAAGGGCGAGTTGCCCGTTGTAGTCGTGGATGTCGAGCATCCCGCCCTGCGAACGCACCGTCGGGGAGGACTCCGCCTCGTAGACCGTGGCGGGTATTCCGTGGACGTGCAGGACACGGGCGAGGGTGAGTCCGCCGAGTCCGGCGCCGATGATCGTGACGTCAGTGGTCATGGTGGTTCCTTCCTGATCGCGGGCGGCTGGGCGGACGTCCGGCAGATCACTCCTGGAGCGCCGTTCCAGCCCGTCGCGACGGTGCGACGACGCGACGACGGTGGCCGGTGCCGTTGAGGCCGACGCCGACCAACCCCAAGGTCCCGGCAGCCATCGACAACTCACCGACACGTCACCGACAGGTCACCGCCCACCACCGACAACCAGCCGACACCAGCCCCACCCCCCGACCCCGGTTGGAACCGGATACCGTGAGGGAGTGACCGCGCCCCGCGCACCGGAGCCCTTCGACGTCGGTGGGAGCACCTCCCGTCCGGTCGCCGTCACGCACGTCTGGTACGCCGCGTACGGCTCCAACACGCACCCGGAAAGGCTCGGCCATTACCTCTCCGGAGGCCGCCCGCCGGGCGGGCGACGGGATTTCCCGGGGTGCCGCGATCCCCGCCGCCCCCGGCACAGCCTGCCGCTCCTGCTGCACGGACGGCTGTACTTCGCCACCGAGTCCGCGGTGTGGACCGGCGGCCGAGCCTTCTACGACCCCGACGTCGAAGGCGAACTCCCCTGCCACGCCTATCTTCTGACACTGTCTCAGTTCTCCGATATCGCGGCGCAGGAGATGTACCGGGACCCGGGCGAGGACCTCGACCTGACGCAGGTCCTCACCCGCGGGCGCGACCGACTGGGCCCCGGCCGCTACGAGACACTGGTCTGCGCCGGATGGCTCGACGACCACCCGGTGCTGACCTTCACCGCCCCCTGGCGCAGCACGGAGGTCCCCCCGAACCCGCCCTCCGCCGCCTACCTGCACCACATCGCCGCGGGCCTCAGCACCGCGCACGGCTGGACCGCACACCGGACCGCGACCTATCTCGCCTCGTGCCCAGGAGCACACCCTCGGTGGTCGGTCCCCGAGATCGTGGACCTCTTGGCCCCGGACCGGCCCGGGGCCGGCCCGACGGGACCGCCCTGACTTGCGCAATGGCCACAGATGGGGTTATTCCGGATTTAGGTGTGGACGTAGCTTCCGTCTCCCCTGGGTAGGGGGTGCACACTGTGCTGTTCACTGACCGCGCGGACGCCGGACGGCGACTGGCCGAGGCGTTGCGCCACTTGGAGAAGGACGAACCCGTTGTGCTGGGCCTGCCCCGCGGCGGGGTGCCGGTGGCCTATCAGGTGGCCCAGGCACTCGACGCCCCCCTCGACGTGATCGTGGTCCGCAAGCTCGGCGTCCCGTACCAGCGGGAGCTGGGTTTCGGTGCGATCGGCGAGGGCGGCGTGCGGGTCCTCAGCGAGGACATCATCCGCCGGGGCCGGGTCGGTCCGGCGGACGTCGACGCGGTGCAGCGCACCGAGGAGGCGGAACTGGCCCGGCAGGCCGAGCGGTTCCGGGCCGGCCGACAGCGGCTGCCGCTCGACGGCCGGACCGCGATCGTGATCGACGACGGCATCGCCACCGGGGCGACCGCGGCGGCCGCCTGCCAGGTGGTCCGCGCCCAGGGTGCCGCCCGGGTCGTCCTGGCCGCACCGGTGGCCCCACCGGACGCCGCCGAGCGCCTGCGCACCGCTGCCGACGAGTTCGTCTGCCTGTCCACGCCCTACGCGTTCTCCGCGGTGGGCGAGTGGTACGAGGACTTCTCCCAGACGTCGGACGACGAGGTGGTCTCGCTCCTGGCCCAGGCGGCGACCGGTACCGCTGCCGGCGCCGGAGCGGCCGCCGGCACCCGTAAGCGGGCGGCGCACGGCGCGGGCGACACGGAGGAGGTGCGGATCGAGGCCGGACCGGTCCGGCTGACCGGTGATCTCACCCGGCCCGTTGCGGGCTGCCCGATCGTGATGTTCGCCCACGGCTCCGGCAGCAGCCGGCACAGCCCGCGGAACCGCGCGGTGGCCGCGACCCTGAACCGCGCGGGCCTGGGCACCCTGCTCTTCGACCTGCTCACCCCGGCCGAGGAGTCCGACCGGGCCAAGGTCTTCGACATCGACACCCTGGCCCGGCGGCTGGCCGACGCCACCCGCTGGCTGCGCGCCCGCGAGTCCGTCCCGCTCGGCTACTTCGGTGCCAGCACCGGGGCCGCGGCCGCCCTACGAGCCGCCGCCTACCCCGACGCGGGCATCGGCGCCGTGGTCTCCCGCGGCGGCCGGCCCGACCTCGCGGGCCACTCGCTGCTCTCCGCCGTCCAGGCCCCGACGCTCCTGATCGTCGGCGGCGCCGACACCCTGGTCCTGGACCTCAACCGCCAGGCCCAATCCGCGCTGACCTGCGAGAACAAGCTCGAAATCGTCCCCGGCGCGACCCATCTCTTCGAGGAGCGGGGAGCCCTGGACACGGTGTCCGCGCTCGCCCGCGACTGGTTCACCCGCCACTTCCGCCTGCTTCCGGCGTAGCCGTGGCCCACAGGTAGCGGGCGCCCACGACAGTGGCCAACGGAAAGCCCGTTGGCCACTGTCGTATGCCGTGCTGGGCTGAGACGGGCGGCTAGTACCGCAGCGTTCCCGCGATCCCGCCCACCTCGGCGAGCACACCGTCCGGTACGAACCGGACCTCCGCGCCGGTGTCCAGGGACCGCTCCACGATCGAGTCCACGATGTCGTCGATGGCGTCCCGCTCACCGGGCTCGGCCGGCACCAGATGGCCGCCGGTCTCCCGTACGGTCTCCCGGTAGTTCTCCTCCACGGCCAGCAGGGCGACCCGGCCGATCTCGGCGCTCTGCCGGATCTCGTCCAATCCGGCCGCGAAGGTCCGCCGCCCGCGCGCCCGGTCCAGTTCAGCCAGCACGTCGGCGATTTCGGCCTCCGCACGCTTTTCCGCGTACGGGCGGACGGCCTGCCAGAGGGGCTCGGGCGGTCCGGCGGCCAGCCCGGCCTGCGGTACCTGCGTCACGGTGACCTTGGTGCCGATGCCGCCCCGCATGACCGTCCCCGCCTCGTCGAAGAGGGAGAGCGCCACCGCCTCGCCGACCACGTACAGGGGCCGGGGATCGGCCCTGAGGACCGCGGCGAGCTCGGTGTCCGCCTCCCGCAGGAACCTGCGGGTGTGTTCGTCGCGGAAGGTGCTGGGCACGTCGCCCACCTGCAACTGGTCCTCGGGGTCGGGATCGACCAGGCTGCGGGTCAGTGGGAGGCCGCCGCGCCGCACCTCGGTCAGGCGGTCCACCGCACCGCTCCACAGGCTGACGTGGTCGGCGGAGAGGGCCAACACCCAGAAGGGGTGCTCGGCGGCGTGCGCGGCGACGAGGTTGCGGGTCAGGAAGGTGTCCGAGAGCACCACCCGGGCCGGAACCGTGCAGCCCAACGACCAGATCTGGTACTCCCCCGGCGCGGCGAAGAGGGCCAGGCCCTCCTCCGCGTGCGTCAGGTCGACCTCAGACGCCGCCTTGTCCAACTGCTCGATGACGTCGATCCGTCGCTCCCTGGAGACGTCCGGATCGGCCTGGAGCCGCTCCTTCGCCTCGGCGAGCATGTTCCGCAGCAGGACCGGGTCCTGTGCGTTGTCCGGCTCACGGCGATGCGTGGGCATCAGCACCGACACGGCCGGATAGGGCCGCTGCCGGCGAAGCTTGGCGAGGTCAGCAGAGCTGAGCGCAGCATGCATCGGAACCCTTCTTTCGACGAGCGGATTCACGGAGCTTTCGGTGAGCGGATCGGCTGGCACGACCTCACGGAGCACGTCGGGAACGGACTCCCGGCTGCCGGTACTCCGTCCGCCCCCGGCGCCCTACCACACTATGAACGATATGCCCGTTTCTCCGGTGGGGCAGCAGGTGCCCGGGCAGCGCGCTCCGGCCCGTACGGCAGCGGGACTTCGGCCCGGTCAACGGCGCCCCGGCCCCGGAAGCGACCTTGCGCCATCCGTGGTGTCATCGAAGGGAAGACGCCGTGCGCACCGCGCAGACGCCAGGCGACGGGCACGGCCGACGCTCCGCACGAGCCCGCGGAGAACGCCGGGAAGGTCGCGGCGGAGCACACCGGACGGGCCGGCGGGGAGGACGCGCCGGAGACCGCCACGCGGACCATCGAGAAGCACACCATCAAGAAGCACGCCATCGAGAAGCACGCTGTGACAGCGGGAGGAATCATGGCCGGCAAGCTGCGAGCCCGGGACATCATGACCGGCGGAGTGCAATGCGTCGGCGCGCACCAGTCGTTGCAGGACGCGGCGAAGATGATGCGCGACCTGAAGGTCGGCGCACTGCCGATCTGCGGTGACAACAACAAGCTGACGGGGATGATCACCGACCGTGACATCGTCGTCAAGTGTTGTGCCGAGGGCATCGACCCGTCGACGGTGCAGGCCGGTTCCCTGCAGAGCAAGATCCACTGGATCGACGCCGAAGCGGACGCCACTGAGGTCCTGCGCACCATGGAGCAGCACCAGATCAAGCGCCTCCCGGTGATCGACGTCAAGGGCGGACACCAACTGGTGGGCATGATCACCGAGGCCAACCTGGCCAAGAACCTCACCGACGCCCAGGTCGCCGAATTCGCCACCCGCGTCTACGCGACCGCCTGACGCCCCCGCACGGCGGCCGAGCGCGCCCCCCTTCCCGCGCCCGGCCGCTGGCGGACCCTCTCGACGCCCGCCACCAGGTCCTACAGATCCGCCTCCTCACCGAGGTAGAGCCCGGCGAACGACTTGGCCGCGGCCTCCGAGCCGAGCAGCCGCCGCAGCCGGGCCGAGGCCGTCCCGGCCCGGAACCGGTCGCCGGACGAGGCGCCGTGCAGCAGCTCCGAGAGCCACTGCGAGAACTCCAGGTACTGCCAGGCCCGCCGCAGCGCCGCCGCCGAGTACCCGGCCAGTCCGCGGTCGTCGCCCTTGTAGTGGGCGATCAGCGCCTCGCCGAGCAGCAGCGCGTCATTGACCGCGAGGTTCATGCCCTTCGCCGCGATCGGCGCGAGCAGGTGCGCCGCGTCACCGGCCAGGTACAGCCGGCCGTACGCCATCGGCTCCACCACGTAGTTGTGCATCGCCAGTACGGTCTTCTCGCTCAACGGCCCTTCGTGCAGCGGCCGGGCGCCGTCCGCGGCGAGCCGGAGGTGCAGCTCGGCCCACACCCGGTCGTCGGGCCAGTCCGCCGCGTCGTCCTCGGCCGGTACCTCCAGGTAGTACCGCGTGACCTGGGCGCTGCGCGCCATGTGCGCGCCGAATCCGCGCGGGTGGATGCCGAAGACCACACCGTCCGCGGACGGCGGCGCCTCGGCCAGCACCGCGAGCCAGGCGACCCCGTGGTCGTAGCGGGTGAGCCGCACCCGCCCGTCCGGTATCGCGGCCCGGCTCACCCCGCGTGCCCCGTCGGCGCCGACGATGTGGTCACAGGCGATCCGGTGCCGTTCGCCGGTCCGCGGATCGCGGTACGAGACCGCGGTCTGCGGCCCCTCGACGTCGTGCAGTTGCACGTCCCGCACCTCGAAGTGCACCGCGCCGCCCGCGCGGTCCGCGTACGAGGCGAGGAGGTCACCGACCAACAGGGGCTGTGGATAGACGAAATGCCGCCGCCCCGACAGTCGGGCGGTCCGCACGGTGTGCCGGGCCCCCTCGCAGCGGAACTCGAACTCCCCCTGGGTCTGGGCCCGTTCCAGCAGCCGGTCGGCGAGGCCGTGCCGGGCGAGCGCCCGCACCGCCCACTCCTCGACGAACCCGGCCCGCGGCCGCCGCTCGATGAACTCCCGGCTCTCCGCCTCCAGTACGACGCAGTCGACACCGGCGGCCCGCAGCACATTGGCCACGGTGAGCCCCGCGGGTCCGGCCCCGATGATGACGACGGCGGTACGGGAGGGGGGCGGGGTGGCGGGAGAGGGGGAGGGTGAGGACACGGCGGGCGGTTCCCTTCGGGCCGAGCGGAAGATCGCTCGCAGTATGGCGGTCGGCCGACACCATGCGCCCGGCACCCCGGTTCCCGGCACTGCCCGACCCCCGCGCAATCCCGCACCGCTGCCGCCATATCCGTACGTAACTCCCCGCCCCACCGCACCCGGGAGCCCCCCGGGACGGCCGCGGGCCCCTGTGACGCGTATGTGACGCGTATCCACAGGGGCCCGGGGCCGGCGCGCGTGCGCCGCGGCGGCTCAGGAGGCGTCGTCGCGGTCCTTGAGGGAGTCCTTCATGCCCTGGACGTTCTCCTTGGCGTTGCGCATGGCGCCCTTGGCCTTGCCCTTGGCCTGGTCGGTGCGGCCCTCGGCGGCCATCCGCTCGTTGCCGGTGGCCTTGCCGGCCATCTCCTTGGCCTTGCCCTTCATCTTGTCCGTCGAGCCCTTGTCGGCCATGGCGAACTCCTTCTTTCGGTGGGGAGGATGCGAAGCCTCGGCGGGGTGTGAGGCTCCGCCACCACGCTGCCGCAGCCCACCGCGGGCCGCATCCGGAGCCCGGCCCCGCCGCCGCTCAGTGCGCGGTCCAGCCCCCGTCCAACGCCAGCGACGCCCCGGTCATGAAGGACGCCTGCGGGGTGCACAGGAACGCCACCGCCTCGGCGACCTCCTCGGGCTCGATCAGCCGTTTGAGCGCCGAATCGGCCAACAGGACCTCGGTCAGCACCCGCTCCTGCGGGATGCCGTGCGCCGCGGCCTGATCGGCGATCTGCCGCTCCACCAGGGGCGTGCGGACGTAGCCGGGATTGACGCAGTTGCTGGTCACCCCGTGCGCGGCACCCTCCAGCGCGGCCGTCTTCGACAGCCCCTCCAGACCGTGCCTGGCGGCGACGTACGCGGACTTGAACGGCGAGGCGCGCAGCCCGTGCACGGACGAGATGTTCACGACGCGGCCCCAACCCTGCCCGTACATGTGCGGCAGCGCCCCGCGCAGCAGCCGGAAGGGCGCCTCCAGCATGACGGTCAGCACCTCGTGGAACACCTCGGGCGGAAAGTCCTCGATGGGCCGGACGAGTTGGATGCCGGCGTTGTTGACCAGCACGTCACTGCCGGCCGCGGCCCGCTCCGCGGCGTCCAGGTCGGTGAGGTCCAGCGGGTGCGGCTCGATCGCACCGGGGGTGCCGGCGGGCAGCCCGGCCGCCAGCCCGGTGAGCCCGGCGGCGTCCCGGTCCACCGCCCGCACGGTGGCCCCGGCGGCCGCCAGCCGGCGGGCACAGGCCCGTCCGATACCGCTGGCGGCGCCGGTGACCAGGGCGGTCCGGCCGCGCAGATCGAGGGAAACCGGGCCCGGGGCGACCGGCACGGGAGAGGCGCCGGGGCCGTCCGGCCCACCGGGATTGCGGATCGCGGTCATCTGCGCATGATCGCAGCGAAGTCCGCACCACGACAGGGGCCAGCCGGTCGCCGACCGGGGTCCTGTGGTCACCCGAACGGCCGCCCCGGATCGCCCCACCGCAACGGGCCTCCTAGCGTCGAACGACGCGGGACGCCGCCCCCGCACCGCCGCCACAAGGAGGCCGACATGCACAGGCTCATCGCCGTGCCGACCGTGCTGCTCGCCCTGGCCGCCGCCGGCTGCGGGACCGGCGACGGCGCCGGGGACGCACCGGCCACCTCGTCCGCGTCCGACCCGGCCGCGGCCCCTGACGGCACCCCGGCCCCGCAGGACTCCCCCACCATCCCGGGCCAGCCGGTGAGCTGCGGCGAGATCGCCGGCGTACTGGGGCAGGCGCACGGTGTCGCACTGTTCGCGGACCCCGGCGCCGCCGGCACGGTGGGCTGCACGGAGGCGCGGGCGGTGATGAAGGAGTTCTTCCTACGGGCACCGCCGCAGTCGGGCGGCCCGCCGGGAGCGCTGGCCGTACGGGGCTGGTCCTGTCAGTACGACGGCGGCCCGACCGGCACCTGGGTCACCGAGTGCCGCCGGGGCGAGCGCGCGATGCACACCGAGGACACCGGTCAGGGCGCCGGCCCCAGCGGCCCGCCGGGCGCGTCCGAGATGCCGGGCCTGCCCGACGAGTCCTCGCTCCCGATGGGACAACCGTCGACCACCGAGCTGTAGGCCCGGCCGCCGCGGCAGGTCCTAGCCGGCCGCCTCCGCCATGCCCTGGAACCACGTCGGGCCGGCCTCCAGCGCCTTCTTGATCCGGCTCAGCGCGTAGTCGTCCAGCGCCGGGAGGGCGTCCACCGGGAACCAGTCGACCTCCAGCGACTCGTCGTCGTTGACCCGCGCCGTGCCGCCGACCGCCCGGCAGCGCAACGTCACGTCCATGAACTGGCACACGTCGCCGTTGGGGTAGTGGGTCGGCGGCATGGTCTCGACGAGGACCACGCCCTCGGGGACGACGTGCACCGCGGTCTCCTCGTACACCTCGCGGACCGCGGTCTCGGCGGGCTGCTCACCGGGCTCGGGGATACCGCCGATCACCGACCAACCGCCGGTGTCCGCCCGCTTGCCCAGCAGCACCCGGCCCGCGTCGTCGAACACGACCGCGCTCACCCCGGGCAGCCACAGCCGCTTCGTGCCGATGTCGGTCCGGAGGTCACGGATGAATTCGGGGATCGCCATGCCCCGACCCTACGGGACCGGACGAACGGAGCCCCGTCGTGCGGCGACGTGCCGGAAGGGGGCGGCCCCCACGGCCCTCGACGGGTCCCGTGCACCGCCTCGGGGTGCCGCCGCGCTACGCCGTCGAGGCCGGGCGGCGCAGCCGGAGCCGCTCGCGGACGCAGCGCACCGCGCCCTCGGCATCGTCGACGGTGACGGTGAAGGTGCGCCCGTCGCCGAGCCGCAGCACCATCGCCTCACCACGGCGGACGACCACGGCCGTGCCCTGCTCGGGGCGCCAGCGGTAGCCCCAACCGCCCCAGTGGCGCGGGGTGACCCGGGGCGCGAAGTCGGCGCCGACGACCGTGTCCAGGGGGATCCGGCGGCGCGGTACTCCTATGTGGCCGCACCGCACCTCCAAGGCGTCCTCGTCGACCCGGACCGCGACGTGGACGAAGGCGAGGGTGCCGAAGAGCACCAGCAGACCGGCCGCGACACAGCCGACCACGGCCATCACCAGGGGTGCCAGGCCGGAGGTCCAGGTGCTGTTGACGGCCAGGTCGATGCCCAGCGCCAGACAGGCCGCGCCCGCGGCTGCCAGCAGCCACTGGACGCGGTTGGACGCACTGCCGTGCCAGACCTCGGGAATCTCCGCATGGGAGCCGCCGGCCGGACGGGCACCGGCCGGAACGCCGTCCGTACTGCCGTGCTGATCGGGGGCTGCGGCCCCCTCGTGGGGGTGGTCCCTCATGAGACGCAGCGTACGCGCCTTCGCACGCTGGGGCAGTGCGCCGGAGCACCGCGGTGCTCCGGCCGACGGGTCAGGCGGTGCGCGGTGCGGCCGGAACGGCGCCGGCGAGCAGCCGGCCCTCCTCGTAGGCCAGGACCACCTCGGGCAGGGAGCCCGGGCGGCCGCTCAGGAGCATGCCGAGGGTGCCGGTGGGGGCGGCCGCGGGGGCCGGTTCGGCGCCGATCCGGCGGAGTGCCTGAGCGGCGACCGCCTCGGCGGAGCCGTGCAGCACCAGGGGCGGAGTGCCGGGCTGCTGGAGGGCGGCGCGGATCCGTTCGGCGACCAGTTCGTAGTGGGTGCAGCCCAGGACGACGGAGCGGATGTCCCGCGGGGTGTTCTGCGCGGCGGCGGCCACCGCGGCGTCGATCGCGGCGTCGTCGGCCTGCTCTACGGCGTCGGCGAGGCCCGGGCAGGGCACTCCGGTGACCGTGACGCCCTGGGCGAAGCGGGCGATCAGGTCCTTCTGGTACGGGCTGCCGGTGGTGGCGGGGGTGGCCCAGATGGCGACCGGGCCGCCGCCGGCCGCGGCGGGCTTGATCGCCGGGACGGTGCCGATGACCGGGATGTCCGGTTCCAGTGCGGCGCGGAGCGCGGGCAGCGCGTGCACCGAGGCGGTGTTGCAGGCGACGATCAGCGCGTCCGGGCGGTGCGCGGCGGCGGCGCGGGCCACGGCCAGGGCGTGCGCGGTGACGTCGTCGGGGGTGCGCGGGCCCCACGGCAGGCCGTCGGGGTCGGTGGAGAGGACCAGATCCGCGTCGGGCCGCAGGCGCCGTACCGCGGCGGCCGCCGGGAGCAGGCCCGTTCCGGAATCCATCAGCGCGATCTTCACCCGGACACTTTACTCAACGGTCCGTCCCGCTTGTCATACCGGGCCGGGAAGGAGCCGGAATGGGCGGGCGCCGCGACGGCCCCGTTCCGCTGCCGGCCGGAGCGCGTGTCGGGTCCCGGTACGCGGCGGCCCCGGTCGGGCAGACTGCGGCCGTGGAAGCGATGGAGTGGATCGGTGCCGGGTCGCTGCTGGCCTGGCTGTGGCTGCTGCTGGGACAGGGCTTCTTCTGGCGGACCGACGTACGGCTGCCGGCCCGCCGGGATCCGGACCGCTGGCCGTCGGTGGCGGTGGTGGTGCCGGCGCGGGACGAGGCAACGGTGCTGCCCGCGAGCCTTCCGACGCTGCTGGCGCAGAAGTACCCGGGCCGGGCCGAGGTCTTCCTGATCGACGACGGAAGCACGGACGGGACCGGCGCGCTCGCCCGCGAGCTGGCGGCCGCCGGCGGCGGACTGCCGCTGACCGTCGCCTCGCCCGGTGAGCCGGAGCCGGGCTGGACCGGGAAGCTGTGGGCGGTGCGGCACGGCATGGCGCTGGCGCGGGAGCGCACCGCCCCGGAGTACCTGCTGCTGACCGACGCCGACATCGCGCACGAGCCGGACAGCCTGCGGGAGTTGGTGGCCGCGGCCCGTTCCGCTGGGCTGGACCTGGTGTCGCAGATGGCCCGGCTGCGGGTGGCGACCTTCTGGGAGCGGCTGATCGTGCCGGCCTTCGTGTACTTCTTCGGGCAGCTCTACCCGTTCCGGTGGGTCAACCGACGCGGCACCCGGACCGCGGCGGCCGCCGGCGGGTGCGTCCTGCTGCGGCGGGAGGCGGCGGAGCGGGCGGGCGTCCCGGAGGCGATCCGGCAGGCGGTGATCGACGACGTGTCGCTGGCGCGGGCCGTGCAGGGGTCCGGCGGGACCGTCTGGCTGGGGCTGGCGGACCGGGTGACCAGCGTGCGCCCGTACCCGCGGCTGGCAGAGCTGTGGCGGATGGTGTCCCGCAGCGCCTACGCGCAACTGCGGCACCAACCGCTGCTCCTCCTGGGCACGGTCCTCGGGCTGGCGCTGGTCTATCTGGCGCCGCCGGCCGCCCTGTCGGCCGGGCTCGCGGCCGGCGACCCCTTGGCGGCGGCGCTGGGCGGCGCGGCCTGGGCGGTGATGTGCGGAACGTACCTGCCGATGCTGCGCTACTACCGGCAGCCGCCGTGGGCGGCACCGCTGCTCCCGTTCACCGCGCTGCTCTACCTCCTGATGACCGTGGACTCGGCCGTGCAGCACTACCGGGGACGCGGCGCCGCGTGGAAGGGCCGTACCTACGGCGCGCCCTGAGCGCTCACTTGCTGGCCGGGGACCAGTTCAGGCCCCAGCCGTAGGCGTGGTCGACGGTGCGCTGGGCGCTGACGCCGGGCGCGGGGACGAGGTAGCGGGCCTCGCGTTGGACGACGAGTTCGCCGCCGGTGTGGGTGATCAGGGCCAGTGCGCCGCGGGCGCCCAGCGCCTCCATCGCCTTGCGGCCGATCTTCTTGGTGAAGCGCTTGCCGGTGCCGCCCGCGCTCCAGTTGAGGTTGACCCGCATCGCTCCGGAGGTGCCGCCCTGTTTCGTCAACGAAACGGCCGGGGCGTCCTTCGTCAGGGTGACTTTCGTCAGCCGGACGGGACCGGGCGCGGGCGCCGGCGCGCCGCGCCCGGGCGGGGGCGGAATTGACGCCACCGGTTGACCGGTCGGCAACGGCGGCGCGGGGTCGGCCGGCGGTGCCGGGGCGGCCGGGGGCTCGTCCGCCACGCTGATGCCGAAGTCCGTGGCCAGCCCCGCGAGCCCGGTGGCGTACCCCTGCCCCACCGCGCGGAACTTCCAGCCGCCCTGCCGGCGGTAGAGCTCGCCGAGCACGAAGGCGGTCTCGGTGGTGGCGTCCTGGCTGTCGAAACGAGCCAGCTCGGCGCCGCTGACGGCGTCCAGCACCCGTACGAACAGGCCCGGTACGCCGCCGAAGCTGCCGCCGTCGGCGGACGCGGCCAGGACCACGCTGTCGACGGCGGGCTCGACGGCGCCGAGGTCGACGTGGAGGGTGTCGGTCATCGTCCCGCCGGCCGGCCGCTTGCCCTCGTGGCGCACCGCGCCGGAGGCGTGCACCGGTTGGTTGTAGAAGACGAAGTCGGCGTCGTCGCGGACCCTTCCGGACAGCAGGAGCAGCGCGGAGGCGTCCACGTCGGGCGCCCCGGGGGCCGGCTGCCAGCCCAGCTCCACCCGGACCGTCGGCGCCGGAACCGGGACGTTGCCGCCCTTGAGCATCGACATCGCCGCACCTTCCTGTCGTCCCTGTCGTCGTGGAGTGCTCATGCCCCCGTCAGCGGTGGCCGCCACCAACCTACTTGGCCGGGAACGCCCCGAAAGCCCACTGTTCATCTGCGGGAAGCGCGGTCTTTACACGATCCCTACGGGCGATCGCGACCGATTTTCACAAGTTCGCTCACTTTGGGGACCCGGGGCCGCTCCGAACCGGTAAAACAACCCTCTTGTCGGGCTCCCCATTCGACACATCGTGGGCTTAACTTATGAGGCATGACCTCCCCCCGCTCCACTTACAGCGGCGGCTATTACGCATCGCCCTCCTTCCCGGACACCCCCATCTACGACAGCCTCGTCGCAGAGCGGGGTACTCCGCAGATCGCCCCGATCAGGGTGAACCCGTCGCCCTGGGACACCGGTTCCTCCTCGCTGCCGGCGCTGCCCTCGGCACTGCCCGCATTGCCCGCGGCGCCGTCCGCGGGCGGCGGGTATCCGGGGGCCGCGGCGCAGCCGGTCGCCCCGTTGCAGCACACCCCGGCCCCGTACATCCCGCAGCAGGCCGGGAACCGCGGCTACCAGACCCCGCAGCAGCACCAGCGCCCGGCACCGGGCACGGGGTACGAGTCGATGCGTCCGGCCGGCCCGGTCGCACCACGGCCCGCCTCGCCGTTCGACGACCCTGGGTACGGCCGCCAGTATCCGCGCGGGTACTGATCCGGCCGTTCGATCGGACGCCTGGAGCGGCTGACAGGATGGGACCATGCCCACACCACAGGTCCAGTCGCTCCACGTCTATCCGGTCAAGGCCCTTGCGGGGCCCGGTCCCGGCGAGGCGGCCGTCGAGCCATGGGGGCTCGCCGGGGACCGACGGTGGCTGGTGGTCGATGCCGAGGGCCGGCAGATCACCCAACGCCAGCAGCCGAGGCTGGCGTTGGCCCGGGCCGAGGAGCTGCCCGGCGGCGGCCTGCGGCTGACCGCCCCCGGGATGCCGGCGCTGGTGGTCGAGGTGCCCGAGCCGGTGGGCACGATCCCGGTCGAGGTCTTCAGCGACGTGGTCGAGGCGGTGCCCGCGGGCCCGGAAGCGGCCACGTGGTGGCACGGCTATCTGGGCTTCGCGTGCCGCCTGGTGCACATGGACGCCCCCGAGAAGCGCCGCCCCGTGAACCCGCGGTACAGCGAGCCCGGGGACACGGTCAGCTTCGCCGACGGTTTTCCGCTGCTGCTGACCACCACCTCGTCGCTCGACGCCCTCAACTCCCTCATCGCACAGGGCGACCATGCCGATGAGGGTCCCCTCCCGATGAACCGTTTCCGGCCCAATGTGGTGATCGACGGCACCGCGCCCTGGGCGGAGGACGACTGGCGGCGGGTGCGGATCGGCGAGGTGGAATTCCACGTGGCCAAGCCCAGTGGCCGCTGCGTGGTGACCACCACCGACCAGCGCACCGCGGCGCGCGGCAAGGAGCCGCTGCGGACGCTCGCCCGCCACCGCCGCTTCGGTGACGGGCTGCTCTTCGGCCAGAATCTGATCCCCCGCGGGGCGGGCACACTCCGCGTCGGCGACCCGTTCGAGATACTCGACTGACGGCCGTACGCGACCGCCGCCGCCCTCATTGCGGGTCGGTCGGCGGCTGCCTACAGTGAGCGCACAGCGCCGCCGAAGGGACGGGCCGCGGGGGGAGACAGAGAGCTGTTGTGCCGATGCCTGCCAGGGACGCGTTGAGCGAGCGCCTCATTCCCATTCAACGCCTGCGCCCCGGGGACCACGCCTTCGTGAGCTACGGCGACGACGAGGTGCGGTGGGAGGCCATCACGGCCTTCGTCCGGCTCGGGCTGGCCCGCGGTGAGAAGGTACTGGTCCTGCCGTGCCCGGACGTGCCGGAGGAAGAGGTACTGGCCAGGATCGACTTCCCCAGTCGCAGCACGGTCCGGGCGCGCCAACGCGGCCAGCTGAGGGTCACCAGCATGCAGGAACTGATCCGGCCGGACGCCGCGTTCACCGCCGCCCGGCAGATGGGGCAGCTGCACGCGGCGATCGACCGGGCGACGGCCGAGGGGTACACCGGGTTGCGGGCGTTCATCGACATGGGTTGGGTGGCCGCGCTCGGCGCCGACGTGGCGGTGATGGCCCGGCGCGAGACCGGTGCCCACGCGCTGTTCGCCGGGCGGCCGTACACCGAGGTCTGCGCGTACGACCGCCGGCGGTTCGACCGGGCGGTGGTGACCGCGATGGAGCAGGCGCATCCGCGCGTCGCGCTGGAGCGGCTGGGCAGTTTGCGGACGGTGCGCGGGCCGGACGAGGTGGTGTCTTTCGTCGGTGAGGCGGACACCGCCAATCAGGCCGGGTTCGTCCGGTCGCTGGAGATCGCACTGGCCCGGACGGCGGCGGCCCGACGACTCACCGTGGACCTGACCCGGCTGCACTTCCTTTCGGTGGGCTGTGCGGTAGCTCTGCTCACCCTGGTCCGGGGCGCCACGGGCCACGATCTGGTCGAGGTGCGCTGCGACCGCGGGCAGCACCGGATGCTGCGCCGGCTGGGCGCCGATGCGGTGCCGCGGCTGGCGCCGAGGGAGGTGGTACGGCCGTGCTGAACCCGGAACCGGCCGGTCACGGTCAGGCGAAGGTGCCGGCGGAGGAGCCCGGACGCCGACTGCTGCAGCGGCGCTTCACCGCGCGGCTGCTGCCGCAACTGCGGCTGTTGGTCGAGGAGTGCGCCGCCCGCGAGGGGCTGAACGAGCCGCGGCGCGGGGAGTTCGTACTGGCGGTGGACGAGATCGCGGGGAACGCCGTGGAGCACGCCGGCGGCTCGGGGCGCCTGGTACTCCAGCGGGTGGGCGACGAGTTGGAGTGCCGGATCAGTGACGCCGGCCCCGGCTTCAGCGAGGCGGTGATCCCGGAGCTGCTGCCGGGACTGGACGGGGCACCCAAGGGGCGGGGGCTGTGGCTGGCGCGGCTGGTGGCGGACCGGTTCGCGGTCGCCCCGGGCACCGACCCGGCAGGCCCGCGGGGCGCGGTGGTGACGGTGGCGGTCCGGCTGCCCTGACGGCACCGTCGTACGGAGCGGTATCCGGTCGAGTGCCCGAGGCGTCGCAAGCTTCCCGAAATGCCGCCAACCGATCCCGGAGGCACGGTTGTTCGGTGCCGGTGGGGTCGGCTGGGGCGGGAGGTGCCCGGCCGCCGGCGGCACCCGCGGCGTGATGTTGCTCTCGCTTCCCGGAACACGCGCATGGACACCCCGCCATGCGGTATGCACGGACCACGAGAGGGGGCACGATGCGGGCGATCGCGGGCATCTGGCACTGGCGGCACAATCCGCTCCGACGCCGGACCGACCGGTGGGAAGCATGGCTGGCGCTGGCCGCCGCCCTGCTGATCGCCGTCGGGGCGCCCTGCGCCGGCTGGTTCACCGGCCGGGCCGCGCACGGCGCCCTCCTGGAGGCCGTACGGCTCCAGCGGCAACAACGCCACGTGGTGTGGGCGACCGTGGACCGGCCGGCGGCCGCCACTCCGGCCGACCCCAACCCCGAGTCGGCCGCACAGCACGATGTGCACCTACGGGTGATCGCCCACTGGCCGGGGCCGGGCGGCGGCCGGCGGACCGGGGAGGTGACCGCGCCGCGCCCGGTGGAAGCCGGCGACCGGTTCCGCATGTGGGCCGACGAGCAGGGGCGGGCGGCGACCCGGCCGATGGACGAGGGCACCGCGGCGACGCACGCGGTGCTGGCCGGGCTGGGCTCCGCGGCGGCGGCCGGCGGGCTCGTCGAGGGCGGCCGGCGGCTGGCCGTCCGGCAGCTGATGGCACGTCGGTTCCGCCGCTGGGACGCGGCCTGGGCCCGCGCCGGACAGGACTGGGGCCGGGCCGACGCCGGGAGTTGAGGAGCGGCTGATCAGGCGGCGGACCGTGTCAACTGCCGCCCGTCGGGCGCGCTACGGTGGTGCATCCAGCCTCTCGGCTGGTGCCCCGCAGACCTCAAAGCGGACATCCGTGGACGGACGACTGCCGGGGCGACATCCGCCGCACGAAGTGGGGACACGAGACCGCCATGGCAGAGGGTTCGGTCCAGGCCGAGCCTACACCCTGGCAAGCTCCATTTCCGCAGGTCAGCAACGGGAAGCCCCGCCCATGCGCCGGGAGAGGCGCACGGACGGGGCCTGTCCACTTGGCCACAGGGCCGTCAGCGGTTTACTCCCCGTCGCCCCCCCTGTGGGGCGGGGTCGCGGGGTGCTTCCGGGGGCATGGGGCCGCCGTCGTGCTTCCCGCCGTCGTTCTCGGCGACGACCACCAGGTCCGCCGGGTGCCGGAACGGGATGCCGCGCCAGCCTTCAGCGTCGGGCGTGCGCGTCTCGTACGTCTCGACTGCTACAGCGCTCATCTATCAACCTCCTCTTTCGTGAGGGGCCGTGCCGCCGTACCGTCGAAGGCATGGCCCGAAGGTCCGCAGGTTTCTGCGGTTGGGTCACCCGCCCCGGCTGCTCGACTGTCCAGGTTTCCGCCGCCGGGGCGGGAGTCTCATGTGCCGGTTATCTGGGCGCAGGCGTGGCAGACCCATATGCCGGGTGCTTCTTCCGTCATCGGGTGTCCGTGTCGGCAGAGCACCTACTGACGCCCCTTGGCCCGGCAGGTTTCGCACGGGTGGGGGCATGCTGGTACCGGTTGGCCTCGGGGAATCGCGGTGGTGCCGGAGCGGCCCCACAGGGGGCTGCTGGTCGTGGCCGGCGTGTCGTTACGGCCGGCAGGCACGGGGCTGGTCACACCGTCTCCCGGTGTCCGTCGCGGTGGTTCCGGATTCCGCGGGCGGCGTTGCAGGCGGTCGTCCAGTCGCCGGCCTTCGCCGCCTGGTCCCGTTTCGCGGCTCGCGTGGCGCAGGGAGCGCAGCCGGGGGCGGGTGTTCCTTCCAGGAGCCAGGAGTCCAGGGTCAGTTCGACGGGTTCAGCGCTGTACCGGCTCGGGGTCGTCATGCCATCTCCGCGGTTGCCTCGATTCGTGTCGGATTAGTCAACGACGGTGGGCTGTAGGGGCTCAACGAGTGTGCCGGAACTTGCCCGCGATCACTCCAGAGCGTCAATCGCCCGCGCGATGAGTGCGCGTGCGCCTGCTCCGTATTCGGCCTGTTGTGCAAGGCGGGCGAACGTATCTGAGTACAGGTTGAGTTCGTGCTTTTGCACGACGGTTAGGTGTGCCGAGACAAGTTCGACGTTGGCTTGTGCGTCGTCGAATAGGAAGAACCCTTCAACGGGCCACAGGGCCGAGCGGTCAGCAGCCAAGGGGATGATCCCGAGGCTTACGGAGGGCAGCGTCGCGACCGTGAGCAGGTGGCCGAGCTGGCCCGCCATCGTTTCTTCTCCTCCGATGCGGTACCGAAGCGCGGCCTCTTCCAAGATGATCGCGAACCTGTGGTTGCCCTGGTGAACGATGCGTTGTTTATCAACGCGGACGCGCACGGCTTCCTCCACGTCATCGACGAGCTTGCGTCGATCGCGGATGGAGGTCAGGAGCGCTCGAATGTATGCCTCGGTTTGCACGGGGCCAGGGATGAGCCACGAGGAGTAAATGCGATAGCGGAGTGTGCGCTCCCAGATGGGTAGTACGGACTCCTGTGCGCGACAAAGGCCCGACTGTTCGAGTTGGCGCCACTCGACGTACATCCCATCGATGCCGTGTGCCGTGTCGATGAGTTCGTTGGCAAGGTGTGGGACTCCGCAGTGTTCTGCGTAGGTGCGGATGTCACCAAAGGATGGGGGCCTGGAGCCGCGTTCGAGGTTTGAGCACTTGGACTCATGCCAGCCTGCGAGCGTGGCCAGCGCCCGCGCGGTGAGTCCGGAGTTTTTCCGTATCTCGCGCAGGCGCCGGCCGAAGGAAATGCGTGCCTCCTTGACTGCGGAGGAGGTAGGTGGAGTGGACACTGTTGGAGGTCTACCCGGTGCTAGGCCAACCGGTACTCAGCGTGGGGGATGGTCTTCTCCCACACTGCTTCGAAGGCGGAAGCGAGGAACGAGACCAGATGTGGGTCCTCGCTGTACTCGTGATGTAGCGAGTCGCCGTTGCCGTCGAAGTGGTTGACCAGTGCCGTCTTGTCGTCGAAGACCCAGTAGTCGTTGCCCGGCAGTGCCAGGGACGTTGCTTCGCGGCGGGGCAGCCACCCCACCATCTCCCCCGCGTTGATGTTCAGTCCTTCGGTGACCGAGTGCTCGAACCGAATGTAGTCGGACACGGGTTCGGAGACGATGCGGGCTCGGCGGACGGAGACGCCTCGCTCCGTGGCCTGCTTTACCGTGTCCAGCCAGTCGCGCCACCGTTCGGCCGGGTCGATGACCTTATCTGCGGCCCAGTCGATGAAGGCCGGGTCTGACCGCATGTAGCCGTCCCGCATCTCCAGATGAACCGCCGACCGTCGGCAGCTCCCGAACAGCGCTTCAAACGTCGGAGCCTCCGCCATCCTTCACCTCCAAGAAGAACTGCACCATGCGACGAGGGATCTCAACTACCGTCTCATGACTGGGGATTTCCATTTCCGAGAGACGCTCCGGTTCCCGGACTTTGAGCCCCTGCACCAGGTAGGTGTCCTTCTCGTCGTCGAGGTAGATCGTCGGCGAACCTCCGCTGGGGCTTTCCGGGTCTTTGCCGAGCTTGAGCAGAGCCATGCTGTCCTCCTCGTTGGAGCTGACGGCCTCTGTGGCCGAGCTTGCCGCGTCCTGCCCTCAGGCAACAGGAACTTGCCCGAACTTGCCTGCATATCGAGGGACCGCTCCCTTGCCGGCATCTCACATGGCGGGGGGCCTCGTGGACAAAGCCACCGGCAAGGAAGCGGTGATTGTGGTGGGGCCGCCCTACCCGACTCCCCAGTTCTCAGCGGGGCGGCCCCTGTGCTCCGCGCATCCCGCACGTGACTGATGAGGATGCGCGGAGCGGTTCCCGGCTGCCGAGCCGGACCCGTCCGGGTGCCGCTCACTTCACCCGGACGGGGCTTGTGGGGTATCGGCGCTAGCCGATTGGGACGCCTTGCAGCAATTCGATGCCACCGCCGGCGTTCAGCGTCCGCAGGGCGGACAGGATGCGCGCGGCTGTGTGCGGCTGGGTATGGACGGCGATCTGGTCTGGAGGGACGAAGCCGTGAGCGTCGAACTCGTCGTCCTTCAGGAGGAAATGGGTACTCACAGGGAGTTCGCCGCAGTCGAAGACGAGGTTGTGCCCCTCCACGGTCTTGGGGCTGGCTGGCATCCGGTGCACGGCCAGGACGAGGCCAGGAACGGCCAACAGGCCGGTCTCCTCGTGCACCTTGCGGCGGAGTGCTGCCGTGGGTGACTCGTTGCCGATGGCGCAGCCGCCGGGGAGGCACCACGGCTGGTGCTCCCGGTTGTGCTTCCGCAGCAGCAGAGGGAAGCCGGCGGCGTTGCGGAAGAGCGCCAACGCCCCGATGCGGCGGCCGTCGGGGTCGGTGAACTGGTCTCTGTTCATGCTGCGGCGACCTCCAGCTCTTGGTCTTCGAAGTCCTGGCGTTCGACGGGGGTCGCAGGCGTGCACCAAGAGGTGAGGGCATCCCATGGGGCGTGGTGCGGCCTGGTGAGGACAAGGCAGTCCCCGTTGATGGCGGCGATCCGGCCTACGCGTCCTCGTGTGGCGTCGTAAACGATCTCCCGAACGGCAAGGTCATGGGTCATTCCTGCGGTGGTAGGGCCCGCCCCGGCTGACGTGTGCACCGAGGTGCCGGGGCAGGGAAGGTGGGCCGCCCAGGCCCGGGCGGGGGTGGGCCTGGGCGGCGTGGAGGTCGGACTGCCGGACGCAGGCCCGGTCAGTCGGACCCCGTGCTCCCCTTCGACTCCGGCGGTAGGAGACCGGGAGCCCATGGGCTGGGGTGATGGGCTCAACCGCGGGGAGCGCGCCCGGCGCTCGTACAAGCGCCGGGAGTTGGTGGTCAGGCGGCCGATGGGGAACTGCCGGCTACCCGACGAGGGCGGTAGCCGCCAGAGCGGCCGGCGGCCACTCCTCGCGGTTCGTGCCACTTGTCGAGCTGCGCGGCCATCCACTGCTCGCCGGGGTGATCGTGGGCCCGGTTCAGCCGCGCTATGGACCAGCCGGCGCGGTACAGCCGGATCACACTGTCTCGCTCCGCGAGTACAGCGGCCCGCACCATGTCCATCTCGTTGCGCGAGCGCTTCATGGGTAACTCCTGCGGTGCTTACCGGATGTGCTGGCCGTCCATGCCCGCGCGGCGTCCCACGTCGCGGCCACCCACCGGAACGGCCTCCGTTTCGTCGGCCCCGGGGGGTGAACGATCAGAGTCGCGCCGTGGATGTCGCAACGGAACGCGTGGTCGCCAAGGGGTTCCATGTCGTGCCAGGCGAACGGGCAAGGGGGCCACGCCCGCCGACGCCAGGGCCAGGACGGCCGGGGCAGCAACCGCAGCCGCGGGGCCCATGGACGCAATGGAGGACGACAGTCCCGCCACCGCCGGGATGCTGGAGGCGGCCGTGGACAACTTGCCCAACGTCCCTACCAGGGACAGCACCTTGCGGCCGGCGCCGCCGGAGCTGTGCCCCACGTTGGATACGTCCCGGGCCAGCGTGGCCAGCCGGTCCCGGTCCGCTTCGACGCGGTCCGGGATCGTCATCGGCGGCCGGATGCGCGCCAGTTCCCGGCGCAGCCTGGCTATCTCGCGTTCGGAGACCTCCAGACGGACGCCGAGGCCGGCGTTCGCTCCCTGAAGGCGTTCACGGAGTCGGGAACGGAACTCGGACAGGTCCGGGTCCACGTTCACGCGGACCCGAGCGCGGACCCGCACCAACTTGGCGTTCAACCTCTCCCGGAACCCGTCCAGGTCCGGGACGGCCTGGACCTGGACGCGGGCCCGCCGCTCGATGCGGTCAAGGTAGCGCTGGAGGCTGACGGCGAAGTTCGACGTGTCGGGAAGGACACGGATCGAAAGGCGCCCTACCTCGCGGTCTCCGGGGCCGGCCATGAATTACCCCCTGGTGCAATGGGCTTGGCCAAGGGGTGCGTGGACAGGTCAAGGCGTGGCCGCTCGTGCTTGTCCGCCTTGACCTGTGGAACGGGAACGGGAACCGGTTCCCGTTTGAGTCGCCCGCCGGAGACGCGGACGTTGTTGGCGTCGGCGAAGCGCACGGCGTCCAACAGGGCAGCCAGCAGATGCGTTTGCACCGTCCAACCGCGATGTTCGGCCCCGCCGGCCAGCGAAGCGGCCAGGGCGGAGCCTGGGGGCAGATGCTCGGTGAGCTGCCAGGCCCGGCGGGGTGTAAGCGCGCCCCTCCACAGGTCGGCCAGGTCCAGGCCGTAGAACCGCTGGAGGTCCGCCCGCAGCGCCCCGCCGTGGCCCTGGACTATCAGTTCTCCGAGCGCGGAGCTTCCCCCACCTGGGTCTCCTCCTGCCACTCACCGACGGTGCGGACGAACACAGCCAGCGGCCAGTCCTCCATCTCCGCCTTCAGCGCGGCCGGGGCGTCGGCCACCAGGAGGAGCAGGTCACGAATCGCCGGGACCAGCTCCTCCAGCTCCTTCGACCCGGTCTCACCGAAGCGCGCCAGGATGGCGCGGGCGGCCTTCAGGCCGTCGTCGGGAAGCATGAGGATGTTGCGGAGATGAACCGTTTCGCCGGCCCGTGTCTCCATCGGCAGAGCGGTGTACTCCGCCGCAGCATCCGCCATCATCTCCGCGCAAGAAAGTGCCAAGGGTCATCCCCACAAGTCGTGTTGGTGGTCCCAGGAATGAGTCCTTCGCCCGGAGGGACCGGCCAGGCGGAAGAGGCCCGCGAACCCGTCGGCAGACGGGTTCGCTAGTCGCCGCTGTGCGGCGGAGGCGGGGGCGTCGGAGCCGCGACCTGGGCCCACTCACCAATGGCGCCGCCCAGCTTCCCGGAGCCCAGGAACGTGCCCTTGATCGGGAAGAACACGAAGTCGTCCGACGACATGCCCACCGCGTCGGAGCCCAAGAGGGAGACACGCGGGTGGTACAGCGGCAGATAGCTGGTGCCGTCCACCAGGACCACCAGGAGCGCTTTGGTCTGCGGCGTCGGCGTAGCCGGGATGCGGAACCACTTGTCAGCCTGGACGGCCGCCGGGCCCGCGCCGAAGTAGAGCTGGTAGGTCAGGGCTGTGGCCTGGATGGACTGGAACGTGATGCTGTACGTCACGTCCGGCGTCGTCGCGCGGAGCTTGGCGTTCTGCCAGCTCCCTTTGATCTCCGGGTCGTCGCCGTCCCGACCGAACTCCGGCAGGGCGTCAAGCTTGGTGTGCCCGACGTTCTCCCACCCGCTCCCTGGGTTGGTCGGGTCGGCAAAGTCGGTCGGCTTCACGGTGTCGGGGTCAGCGATGAAGATATAGCCGCCAGCCGGGACGATGGCGGCGTTGTCGATCAGAGCCAAACTGTTTCTCCAGGGGTAGGTCAGAGGGGCCGCGCGGTCACGCGGTAGGTGGCCTGGAACCGGAACAGGTGCGGGCAGGGCTGCGGTTGACCCACGCGGATCTCCGCCGGCCCCGACACGTCCTCGAACCGGATCAGGTAACCGTCGGCACCGCGGAATTGCGCTCTGCACGCCTCTGCAAGGGCGACCCGGGCCGTGCGGGCCAGGCGGGACGCGTCGCGCCGGTCGGGTGCCGCGCACTGCACGTCGATCAGGGCCATGTCGATACCGAGAGGGTTCGAGGAGCCGCCGAGCACCCGGCGAGCCACGATCAGCGGGAGCCGGTCGGCCCAGTCGTCGGGCCACAGCACGCGGACCGTGGCGCCGCTCAGTCCGGCGCGGAGCGCGTCGGTCACCAGGGCGTCCATGTCGGGTAGTACTGGTCTCATAGGCCCGCCTCAATGGCGTGGATGCCGGACACCCACGTCAGGCCGTCACGGGCCCAATGCCCGTAGTTGATCGCGTACACTGCCGGATCCTCCAAGGTCACCGTGGAGTCCGTCCGGTTGGTGCGGACCTTGGTGTGGGCGGCCAACGCCCCGATGTGCCGGTGGGCCTCGACCACGGCGAGAACCCGGTCCGCCCGATGGTCCAGTTCGTCCGCCACGGTGTCACGCACGCCGCGCATGTGGGCCACGATGCTGTCCAGGTTGGGCTTCACCTCTGCCACGTCATCCCCGCTTCCGGATCGTCGCCACGTCGTGGGCCAGGCGCTGGCTCCCGCCGAACCGCTGAGGTTCGCCGACCACGGCCCAGACCTGACCGGCCCACTCGACGCGGGACCAGGGGCCGGCCGGCAGGGACCGGGCGTACACGCGGTACTCCGTGCCGGTCAGGTAGCCGGCCTCTCCGCTCTCGTCGGCGGTCGCCGGAAGAACGCGAGCCCGGATCGTCACCGGGGCGCCGGGGCCCGGCTTCGTGCCGCCGTACCCGTCGTCCACGTCCACCGTGGGGTAGACCGTGACCAGGTCCGGTCCGGAGTCCAGGAGGCTCACAGCGAACCCCCAAGGGACTCCACGGGCATCGCGAACACGCCGGAGGCCCCGACGGTCGCCCGGATCATCCGCGCTTCGCTATCGGTCAGGCCGACCCCGATCGGGAGTGACGCGGGAAGCTGGTACTGGTAGGCGCCTTGCAGCTCCGACCGGTACCCCTCCGGGTTGCGGACCCGCCGCTCCGCAGCCGCCAGGGTGATGGCCACCGCGACGGCCGGGGCCCTGCCCGGGTCGGGCCAGGCATCCCCGTACGCCCGCACGAGAGCGGAGGCGTCCGCTAGAGCCGCCTCCGCCTGCGCCCGATCCTCCCCGACCAGCTCACGGCCCAGACGCTGTTCCAGGGCCGCCACGTCCGCCAGGGGCTTCACACGGCCCCCTACTTGTCGGCCGGGGGCTTCGTCGCGGTGGGCATGTCCAGCTTCACCGCGCGTACCAGGCGCTTGGTGGGGTTCTTGCCTCCGCCCACCGGGTCCGTCATGACGTTGAACCCGGCAAACAGGTTCACGATGGAGCGGTCGCGCAGCTTGGCTGCGTCGTAGTCGCGCACCCAGCGCATGGCCAGGCCGTTGTAAGACTGGCTGGAGCCGCTGGTGACACCGGCTGGAATGGCCGGTGCGCGGGTGGCCAGGACGAACGCGGACGGGACGAACGCGTACGCAGCGCGCGGGTTGATCGCGTTGGAGGTCACGAGGTTGAAGCCGGCCAGGTTGCCGACCATGGCCTGTCGGAGTGCCGAGTCCGAACCGGACTTGGACACGTCGTTCAGGCGCCCGGACTTCAGCAGCGCGGTTCCCACGTCGGCGCCGATCAGGAGCGTCCGGTCGTTGGTCGGCACCTCGTTCTTGTTGAGGGCCGCGCGGGCGTCGATGAAGGCAGGGAACGGGTCCTTCTCATCAACCACGATGGTCGGGAAGCTATAGGTCGCGGTCTCGATCATGTTGGCCACACCCGCGTCAATGGCCTTGGCCACGGCGTTGACTTGGGGCTGGAGAACCTGGGAACCGAAATCCCGGATATCCAGGGTCAGCTCCTCGTCCGTGACCGCCACCGCGGAATAGATGTCCTTGTTGAGGTGGACGGTGATGGAGTCCTCCACCAGCTCGTCCAGGACGATGTCCTCCGACCGGTCGTTTCGCCAGTCGTACTCACGGGCGTTGAGCTGGGCCGGAATCCGGACCGTGACCGAGTCGGCCTTGGCTCCGGTGAAGTCGAACCCGGCGTTCGACCAGACCAGGTTGGAGAGGACCAGCTCTCGTTCCAGGAGCCCAAGGGCCGTGGCCGCGATGGTCTCCGACTTCAGAAATGCGTGTGCCATGTGCTCCGCTCAGGGCTGGGCCCCGGGCTAGCACGCAGCGCAGCCAAGGGCTTTGTACAGGAACCCTTGGTTTTGGTGTTGCTTGAAGGCCCAAGAACATGAGGTGGTGTTCCTGGGGAAGTTTGGGGTGTGTGGTACCAGCGTCAGAGCCTCAAGCATCGAGCAAGGAAGCGATAGATCGTTTCAGCACCACCCACAAAGAGGACCTTGGGCCTATCGACTCATAGCCGGGGAAAGTTGTCGCCAGATTAGCCAACTGTCGTACAACGAGGAGTAGTTAATGCGCCGCATCGCTTCTGTCATCGTCGGGACCGTGGCACTCTTCGGGGTCCTCGCCACGCCGGCCCAAGCATCGACTGGCCCCCTCGCCGATCACGCTTTCGCTCTCGTCGGCCATGTGTGGGGCGTCGTCGCTCCGTCAAGCCTCACGCACAGCGCGGCGGACGCGGCCCTCGAAGCCAGCAGGTGACGACGAGGGCCCTATAAGCCGTCTATCGGCGGGCGCGCGGAATGCTCGCTGCCAGCTCTCCCGGATCGCTGGGAGCCGGCGTGGTCGACGGGTCCAGGCCGCCCCGGCCCACCCCGTTGGCCCGGCTGTGGAACAGCTCTGCCAGGGCCTTGGCGTCCGCCTCTCGGGCGTCCTCGTCGGCCCCGGTGATCCGGGCGGCCAGGGCGTTCGGCAGGTGGTAGCGGCGCGCCAGGCGCTCCCGGTGCAGTTCCGTCTCCAGCTCCGTGGCCCGGTCCGCCACGGCCTGGAACTCCTCCGGCGAACGAGCCGCCTTCAGGGACTCCGCCGTCTCCCGCGCCTTGGTGCGGTAGCGGGCGGCTTCCGCCCGTACTGCCTTCAGCTCCGCGCGGAGCGCGTCGGCGTCCAGCTCCTGGCCGTCGCCCTGCTCCTCCGGCCGAGCCGGCTCCTCGGGGCCGTTCGCGGCCTCGGTCGGGGCCTGTCCATCGTCGGCCGGAACGTCGGCCGACTCAGAGGTGGTGGGGGTGGTCTCCATGCGGAACCTCCCCTCGGTGTTGTCAGGATTCGATGTGCAGTCCGGCCCCAGGTGCCCCGGCCGGACAGTTAGGTGAAGCAACGGGGCCTGATTGGGTTAACTGCCTTACGTGAACGGATCGAAGGACATCCACCAGGGGACGTTCCCAGCACGTAGTTCCGCTTCGACCCTTGGAGATTTCCATGCGCATTCGCACTGCAATTGCTGCCGCAGCCCTGGTCACGACAGCCGTACTCCACGGAGCAGGCGCGGCTGCTGCCGTTTCGCACACCGCTCCCTCGACCCATTCCAAGCAGGTCATCTCTGCGGATGACGACGACGATGACGACGAGATGGGCCAGGGTGACGAAGACTGAGCACGCCTGAGGGGTGAACGGCCAGTTCATGTGCCTGGCTAGTGCCCCCTAGGCAGTGTCTGATGGCTCTTTGACGAGATCACGGAGCCAGATCACGATGGCTGCGGTGGTCAGGGTGCCGTGGAAGATGTAGTCGCGTTTGT